>JBKHHV010000063.1:0-15106 GCA_046539005.1 Phycisphaerae bacterium | reverse complement strand
GATAAGCCAGATCGTCTACAACGTCACCGACGAGCCGATCACTGCGATCATCCCCTACGGCAAGGCCGACCTGCTGCTGGGCGTGGACATCCTGGAAGCCGCCCGGGCGCTGGACCCCCGCGGGCGCGGCCGCGTGGCCAGCAAAGACCGCACCGCCGCGGTCATCAACACCTACAAGGCCCAGACGATTCTGGGCGTGATGGGGCGGGAGGATTTCGACCCCGACGACCTCGAGAAGCTCATCCGCCGCTATACCCGCGACGACGGCTTCCTCGCCCGCGATATCTCCGGCATCTGCGAGAAGTACCTCGGCTCAAAGCTGTACGCCAACATCATGATGATCGGCTTCGCCTTCCAGAAGGGGCTGATCCCTGTGTCGATGCACTCGATCGCCTGGGCGATCAAGGACACCATCCGGGCCGATTTCCGAAAGAATATCTTCGCCTTCAACATGGGCCGAAAGCTCTGCGAGCGGATGGACATCTTCCAGGGCGCCCCAAGGCGAACCGGGTGGAAGGAAACCCTCGACGAGAAGTGCCGCCACACCCACCGCCGGCGCGGAGCGGCGTCGGCCGAGCAGTTGCGAGAGCTGGTAAGCGGGGCGTGCGTGTCGGCCGCGAACCTCAACGAGACGCTCAAGCGGGACATCGCCATCCGAGCCTACGACTGCCTCCGCTGGGGTGGAGTCTCCTACGCGCGGCGGTACATCGAGCAGGTGCTGGCAATCTACGCCAAAGACCGTAACGAGTTCGACTATCTCGCCACCCGCGCGGTCATTCACCAGCTTGCCTCGGCGATGCTCATCCGCGACGGGATCTTCCTGGCCGAACTGACCACCAGCCCCGAGAAGTACGCCCGCGACCGGGAGAAGTACAACGTCAACCCCGCCCACGGCGACAAGCTGCGCTACCGCCACCACTGGAACTGGAGCCTGAAGCTCCTGGGGCGGACGTTCCGCTTCAACCACACGGTGTACCCGTGGATGCTTCGGCTGATCAAGCGGATGCGCTGGGCCCGCAAGCTGATGCCCAACTGGCACGCCGCCGAGAAGAAGTACCTCGACCGCTACGAGCAGGCGGTGGAGAACTTCGGCTTCCGCTCCTACGACGAGTATCTCCGCAAGGCCACCCGTCTCAGCAGCGCCCGCTGCCTGCACTGCCAGGAGCCCTCCTGCGCCGAGGCCGGCTGCCCGCTGGAGAACCGCATTCCCGAGTGGGTCGACCTGGCGTACGATCAGAAGTGGCGACAGGCCGCCGAGGTGCTCCACAGCACCAACAACTTCCCCGAGTTCACCGCGCACATCTGCCCGGCGCCCTGCCAGGATGCCTGCAAGCGGGCCTTCGGCGGATACCCCGTTCAGATCCGCGACCTGGAACGCCAGATCATCGAAAAGGCGTTCGACGAGGGGTGGATCTCCCCCCAGCCGCCCGCGGCCGACACCGGAAAACGCGTGGCGGTCGTGGGTTCCGGACCGGCCGGGTTGGCCGCTGCCCAGCAACTGGCCCGCCAGGGACATCACGTGGACGTCTTCGAACGCGAGGACCGCGTGGGCGGGCTGATGCGATACGGCATTCCCGAACCGCGCCTGGCCAAGAAGCTCATCGACCGCCGCGTCGAGCAGCTCCGGGCCGAGGGCGTCCACTTCCACACCGGCGTGGAAGTCGGGCGGCAGCTCTCCTGCGAAAGCCTCCGCGGCGACTACGACGCGGTGCTCTTGGCCGTGGGTGCCCCCCAGCCGCGCGACCTCAACGTGCCCGGGCGCCGGCGAAACGGCGTGTACTTCGCCATGGACTTCCTGCGGCAGCAGAATCTCCGAACCGCCGGGGATTACGTGGATGAGGCAATCAACGTCAACGGCAAGGTGGTCACCGTCATCGGTGGCGGGCTTACCGGCGAGGACTGCGTGGAAGCCGCCCTCAGCCAGGGCGCCCGCGAGGTGCACCAGTTCGAAATCCTGCCCCGACGGTCGGCAGCGGCCGCCGGGCCCAGCGACGCCGAGATCGCCGAGGACCTCGACGGCGTCAACCGCCAGTGGTGCGTGGCGACCAAGGCCTTCGAAGGGACCGACGACCAACGGCTGGGCGAAGTGAAGGCGGTCCGTGTCCAGTGGGTGCCCTCGCCGGAAGGTCCGGTCATGAAAGAAGTCGCCGGAAGCGAATTCGCCCTGGAGACCGACGTGGCGGTGCTGGCGCTGGGCTTCGAGGCCGTGCCCGACCCGACGCTGGTCGAACAGCTCGAACTGCAGACCGACCCCGTCGGGCGTCTCAGCGTACGGAACTATCGCACCAGCGAGAAGAAGGTGTTCGCCGCCGGCGACCTGGTGACCGGGGCGGCCTATGTGGTAACCGCCATCGACTCCGGACGCAAAGCCGCCGCGGCGATCGACGAGTTCCTGCAGGCCCCGCCGGTTTCGCACCGGGCCGCCGCTGCCCAGCCGGCGCTGAGCGCCGAGTAGATTCCCCACCTGTCGCCCGGGTCCCCACCGCCGGGGTCGGGGCTTTGGGCCGTTTCCCAACAAACCGGAATGGAAGGCACGATGCCCCGCGAGTCGAAGAAGCGAAGATCGCACCGGGCGGTGGAGATCAACGACCGCCTCGCGAAGCAATACCCCCAGGCGACCTGCAGCCTCGAACACCGCGACCCCTTCCAGTTGCTGGTGTCGACCATCCTGGCCGCCCAGTGCACCGACGAGCGGGTGAACAAGATCACCCCCGACCTGTTCAAGCGGTACCCCACCGCGGCCGACTTCGCCGATGCCGAGCAGGCCGACGTGGAGCAGAAGGTCCGTTCCTGCGGGTTCTACCGCAACAAGGCAAAGAACATCATCGCCGCCTCGCGGAAGATCGCCCGGGAGCACGGCGGCGAAGTACCCCGCCACATGGATTCGCTGCTGGAACTGCCCGGGGTGGCCCGCAAGACCGCCAACGTCGTGCTCGGAACGGCCTACGGGATCAACGTCGGGGTGGTGGTGGACACCCACGTCACGCGGTTGAGCAATCGCCTGCGCCTCACCACCCACAAGACCAACCAGGGCGACCGGATCGAGAAGGACCTCATGCAGTTGCTGCCGCAAGAGGAATGGACCATGTTCTCCCACCGCCTGGTCTTCCACGGCAGACACACCTGCACCGCCCGCAAGCCCGACTGCGAAAACTGCTGCATCGCCGACCTGTGCCCCTCGGCCGGCAAGGTGTAGCCAACTGCCCGCCGCCCATCTCAAACAGCGCTGAACGCCAAGGCGACCCGGTGGCGTTTGACGCAATTTCTGCGGGTGTCCTGTTCCTCCCTGGTCGATGGTGCCTTGCTTCTCCGCGCAGCAGAGAAGCAGGCTGTTTCTTTGCGGAGCAACCAGAAACCAGAGCAGGCGAGACGACAAGCAAATCCCCAGTGCCACGAGCGTCTCCGCACGCCCGTGCTGTCTCAACAGCGCTGAACGCCAAGGCGACCCGGTGGCGTTTGACGCAATCTCCAGTGGACCCGACGTGCTAGCCGACCAGTCGGCCCACCTGGTAGACAACCATGGTCACGATGTAAGCGAGCACGGTCAGCCCGCCCAACTGGAGCAGGGCCCAACTCCAGCGGCCCGACTCCTTGCGCGTAGCGGCCACCGTCGCCACGCAGGGCATCGAGATCAGGCAGAACAGCATCACGCAGAAGCCCTGCAGGGAGGTGTAACGGTCACGCAACTGGCTGCGGAGCGAGCTGGATTGGCTGTCGGCCTCGCCCACGGCGTAGACGATGCCCAACTGCGCCACGAACACTTCCTTGGCGGCGAATGCCCCGATCAGCGCGGTGTTGATCCTCCAGTCGAAACCCAGCGGCCGAAGCACCGGTTCCAGCGTCCGTCCCAGCCAGCCGGCGGCGGAGTACCTGGCCTGTTCGGCACGCTGCTGGTAACGCAGGGCGTGCACCCGCTCGGTCAGCCGGGCCTGCATGTCCTCCAGGTAAAACGCGGCCGCTTCGTATAACCCGACGTTCTCCTCCCTCAACTCGCGCAGCCGCACGTTGCGTTGCAGCCGCGCAAGCTGATAGCCTTCGTCCTGGGGGGTCCACTCCTTCTGTTCCACGCGCTGGCGGAACTCTTCCCGGGCGGCCGATATCTTCTCCGCCAGCGTCAGCATGTCCCCGAGCTTCTGTCCGGCCTGGCCGCTCAGGGCCGCCGACCACTCCTTGCGGTATTCCTCCCGTGCGCGGGCATACTCCGGCTCGCGCGGCCACCAGGTCTGCTGGGCCCGGTCCCACTGCGCCTGCGCCCTCAGCAGTTGGCGTGTCGCGTTGGCGTCGGCCGGCAGGTCCAGCCGGGTCGAAAGCTCATCGGCCTGGGCGATGTACTCCTGGCGCGCCCGGCCGACCAGTTCGTCGTACGGCCGCGTGGGTTCGGTGCGGGGGAAGGTGCTCAACGCCCAGAGAATCACCGAGGCGGCGAGGATGATGGTGCCGGCCTTCTTGACGTACTCCCACGCCCGCTCCCACATGTGGATCCCCAGCCCGGTGGCCGTGGGCATGCGATAGGGCGGCAGTTCCATGACGAAGGGGGTGGTCTCGCCGCGCAGTACGGTAACCCGCAGCAGCTTGGCGCACAGAATCGCCAGCACGATCCCGATCATGTAGATGCCCCACAGCACCGGCGCACGCCAGCCCGGGGGGAAGAAGGCGGGAATGATCAGCGCGTAGATCGGGAACCGCGCCCCGCAGCTCATCAGCGGAACGATAAGCATCGTCGTCAGTCGATCGCGCCGCGTCTCCAGCGTTCGCGTGGCGAGGATGGCCGGCACGCTGCAGCCGAAACCGATCAGCATCGGGATGAAGCTTTTGCCGTGCAGCCCCAACCGGTGCATGACGTGATCGATAATGAACGCCGCCCGGGCCATGTACCCGGTGTCTTCCAGGAAGGCGATCGCCAGAAACAGCACCATGATGTTCGGCAGGAAGACAATCACCCCGCCGACACCGCCGATGATCCCGTCGACCAGAAGGTCGCGCAGCAGGCTGTCGCTCTGCTTCGGCCAGAAGGAGGCGACCGTTCGGCCGAGCCATTCCATGCCGACTTCCAGCCACTGCATGGGTATCTCCGCGACGGCGAACGCCAGGTAGAACGTCAGGAACATCAGCCCGGCGAACACAGGCAGACCCAGCCAGCGGTGGGTGAGCACGGCGTCGATCCTGTCGCTCAGTTCATGGCGGCGGTGGACGTTGCTCAGCGTGCTCTCGCTGCACGCCCCGGAGATGAACCCGTAGCGCCGCTCGGCAAGCAGGACCTCCGGCGACTCGCCGAAGATCGTTCGCAGGTGTTGATTCAGGCGGTCGGCCTCTCCTCGCAGCGACTTTGCCGAGTCGGGATCGGCGTTGCGGTCCAGCCGCCGCATGGCGCTGTCGTCCTCGCCTTCCAGCAGCTTCAGTGCCATCCAGCGGGGCGGCACGTCGCCGACAGGACAAGCCGCCGAAACACTCAGCGCCAACTGCTTCACGTGCGGCTCGATCTCGTGGCCGTAGTCGCAGTGGCGCTTGCGTTCCAAAGCGTTGCGACGATGGTCGGCGCACTGCAGCGCCGCTTCCACCAGTTCCTCCAGCCCCTCCCCGCGATGTCCCACCGTCTTGACGATGGGTACGCCCAGCAGGGCCGACAGTTCCGGCACGTTCAGCTCGATGCCCGCGGCGGCGGCGACGTCGGACATGTTCATCGCCAGCACCAGCGGCACGTTGATTTCCAGAAGCTGCGTGGCGAGGTAGAGATTGCGTTCCAGGTTCGATGCGTCCAGCACGTCGATGACCACGTCCGGCGCCTCGTCGAGCAGGAAGTTCTGGGCGACGACCTCCTCGGCTGTGTGGGCGTCGAGGCTGTAGGTGCCCGGCAGGTCCACCACGTGGACCGGTCGGCCGTTCTGGCGGAAGGAACCTTCCTTGCGTTCGACGGTCACGCCGGGGTAATTGCCCACGTGCTGGCGCGCGCCGGTAAGGGCGTTGAAGAGCGTGGTCTTCCCGGAGTTGGGGTTCCCGGCCAGGGCGATGGTGATCCGGTCACGGTTCGCCGAGGCTGTCGGGTGTTCGCTGGCGGTGGTCATGGCGGAAAAGGCTCAGGCGGTTGAGGGAATACGGGGGACGGCTGCGGCAGAAGGCCGCCTGCATCAGGATTCCAGCGGCGAGACCATGATCTTGTCGGCCATGCCTCGTCCGATGGCGAGGCGAGTTCCGCGGGTGGCGACGAGGACCGGCCCCCGGCCCCGCCGCACGACGGACACTTCCGAGCCAAGCGTCAGGCCCATGCTCGTCAGACGGGCGCGGCAGTCGCGCCCCGCCATGCACGAAACGACCTTGGCGGTTTGACCGACCGGCAGACTGCTGAGGGGTTGAGTAACCATTTGTGTCATCGCTGCTGGCTCCGCGAATAACCGGGCGGCGCCGTCCGGTATGCAACCGGACCTGTTCACTTATCGACGCCGACACTTCGATTGTTCACCCTGGTGAACATAATACACAATGGCGAACAACTTTCCCAAAGGAAAAAGGTACGGTTGCGTTCTGAATTGGGAAAATCCCCGCCCAGGGAGATTGCAGAACCGCGATGCCCGGGCTATCTCCTGCGGCGACGCAGAATTCCGGCCGCGCCAACCGCCAGCAGCGCCAGCGTGCCCGGCTCGGGAATCACCGCCACCACGAAGCCCACGTCGGCGACCGGGTAGGTCTCCACGCTTCCGTCATAGTACTCGCTGTACCAACCGTAGTAGGTATGCTCGAGGTATTCGTCCGGGCCGCGGGTGCCGTCGGCGTAGGTATTTACGTCGCCGATGTTTGAGTAGTCGGCGTCGCGATCGGAGTCGGTACAGTCGAAGGTGGATGCGTCGATCGCCTGCATCGTCAGGGCGTGTCCGCCGGAGTGGCTGCCGCCCTCTTCCTCGGTGTAGTCCAGCACGAAGATGCCTACGCCGACCGACCAGCCGGCCGCGAGGTAGTCGGCCGTGCCCTGGCGGGGGTCCCAGTCTTCCCAGGCGAACATGCCGTCGGTGTAACCCACGCTGGGCTGGAAAAAGTGGACCCGCAACTCCATGTCGGCGGCCTCGGCGGGGTGAGCGTCCATCCAGTCCATCACCACGAATTCCTGGCGGCCGCCTTCGTCCCAGGTGTAGAGGCTGCCGTTCACGTTCACCCCGTCGCGGGCGTATTGCTCGTAGAGCGCCTGCCCGTCGGGGACCTTGCCGATCTGCTCCAGCAGGTTGCATCCGGACGCCATCCAGCAGGAGTAGTCGAACTTCGCCACCGGGTTGGACCAGCCGGGCTGGGAGGAGTCGCCGAAGGGCTCGCCGGGGTCGTGGTCGCCGTCGGCATCGAGGTCGTTGAAGTAGTTCACGGCCCAGCCGCCGTCGCCGTTGTGGAGTTTGTCCACGTCGGCCGGGGCGCCCAGCAGAAGCTCCTGCGGGTCGGGCAGTTCCGTGGCGGCAAGCTCCGCCGGCGGAAGCGCCCCAGCAGGAGCGGTGAGGATCAGAATACAGATCAACGTAACGCATGCCCAGATCGGCCGGGCAAGGTAGCGGTGTGCAGTTTGCATCGCATCCCTCCGAGGAGACTCGTTCTTTCCGCCGCGCCGCGCGCAGCGGGACCACTGAGCGAATCATCGGGCAAGAGACGATGCGAGCGACGCCTCCGCGGTGCCCCCTCCTCCGGACGCTCCCCCGCGTCCGAACCTATTACCGCACACAACTGTCGATTTGTCAATGTGTTTCGCAAAGTCAGCAGGTCGGGGATGCGCGAAAGCGACGGCGTGCCCCCCGGCAAGAGGCGCCTTCCAGAATGCGAGCCCGGAAGGCGACGAGTCAGCGCCCGGTGAAACAGCCTGCTTCTCTGCTTCGCGGAGAGGCAGGGCACCCGGCCCCGAAGGCGCGGCATAAAGACCCCGTCTGGCAACGCCCGCGACAATGCCGCCCATGCTCCGATGCCGGGTAAACGCCACCGGGTCGCCTTGGCGTTCAGCGCTGTTCGAAACAGCACGGGTGTCGGAGGCAACGTGGCACAGGGCCGGAACCCTTCCCCCGCTTCAAGCAAAGTGCCTGCGATGCAGGAGATGGGCGGCTGTCGGTTGTAGCTTACTGCTCCATCGCCATCAGCTTCGCCACGCGGTCGTCCACGGGCGGGTGGGTCATGAACAGTTTCTGGGTCTCGCTGCCGGTGAAAGGCGCCACGATGAACAGCCCGCTCTGGGCGTCGGGAACCGGCAGGGGAATGCGGCTGGAACCGTACGCCAGTTTCTGCAGTGCCGACGCCAACGGCCGCGGGCTGCCCACCAGGCGGGCACCGAACCGGTCGGCCTCGTACTCGCGCGACCGCGAGATCGCCATCCGGATCAGACCGGCCGCCAGGGGTGCCAGGATCATCAGCAGCAACGCCACCAACGGGTGCCCGCCGCGACGATCCCGCCCGCCCCCGAAGAACAGCGAGAGGTACGTCAGGTACGTAATCGCACCGGCCACGACCGCGGCGATGGTGGAGATCAGCACATCCCGGTGGCGGATATGCGCCAACTCGTGGGCGACTACCCCCTCCAGCTCCTTGTCGTTAAGAAGGTTACGCAGACCGGTTGTCACGCACACCGCCGAATGCGACGGGCTTCGCCCGGTAGCGAATGCGTTGGGCGCCTGGGCGGGCGACACGTACACCCGCGGAACAGGCATGTTCGCCTCCCGTGCCAGCCGTTCCACGGCGTCGACCAGCACCGGGTCTTCCTGGCGGGATACCGGCCGTGCTCGCATGGTGGTCAGGGCGATCTTGTCGGAGTAGAAGAACGCGATCAAGTTCAATGCCCCGCCGAGAATCAGCGCCGGCAGCAGTGCCTGCGGACCGCCCAGCAGGTAAGCAATCCCCATACACAGGCCCATCAGCCCGCCCATGAGCAGGACAGTCTTCATGTTGTTCCACATCGTCGGTACCGCTCCACATAACAGCTACGCAAACGAACTGGGCCGACCTGCACCGGCGCACGCCAACCCGTTGGAGAATATACGACCGTACCGGACGGCAGGTTCAAACGACAGCAATAAGCAACAGCCGCCGGAAACAGGACACCATCAACATGGAGATCAGAGGCAGCACCGCCGATGTTTCTGTGTTACCCGGTGCCACCGGGTTCCCGACCACCAACGACTGACGACTGACAGCTAAAGAAGACGGAGCCCCGAAGACGGGGCTCCGCCGTGTTTGCATCGAAAGACCTGCTCCTGGAGAAGGTCGATGTCCGTCGGCTCAGCCTTCGGACTTGTCGAACATCTTCTGGGCCGTCGCGACGATATCGTCGGCCGTCAGGCCCACCAGCTTCAGCGTCGCCTCAGGCGTCTTGGCACTCTTGGGCACGTTGCGGACGAACATGGAGTCGACCATCACGCCCAGGTCGCTCTTAGCGGCCGCTGCGGCGATTTCGTCGGCGATGCCGCCCACGCAGTTGTCCTCGACGACGAGGATCTGCCCGCGGCAGTCGTCGCCGATCTTGAGGATCTCGTCTGTTTCCAGCGGCATGGAGTAGGCATCGATAAGGCTTGCCGCGAGCCCGCGTTCTTCGAGCATTTCGCAGGCCTGCTTGGCGACGTGCACCATGTACCCGCTGGCGACGATGGCGATGTCCTCGCCATCCAGGAGGTGCTTGAACCCGCCGACGGTGAACTCCTCGTCCTCGTCGTAGATGACCGCCACGTCCGGGCGGTGGGTCCGCATGTAGCACATGCCGTTGACGTTGGCCATCAGCTCGGTGAGCTTGAAGGCGGCGACCGCATCGGCCGGCTGGAAGACCCGGCAGGCCGGGGCGCCGTCCACGCGCTTGCAGCGGGCATACGCCCGGAAGTAGGCCATGTCCGAGATCGCCATCTGGCTGGGTCCGTCGGCCGCCAGGGAGACCCCGGCATGCGAGCCGCACATCTTGATGTTGGCGTTGGTGATGACGGCCATGTCTATCTGGTCGTACGCCCGGGCGAAGAACTTGCCGAACGTCGAGATGAACGGCACCTTGCCGGCCGCCTGGAGCCCGACGCCGGTCGAGATCATGTTCTGCTCGGCGATGCGGCACTCGAAGAACCGCTCGGGGTAGGTCTTGGCGAACAGGGTCGAGAAGGTGGAGTTGCTCACGTCGCCGTCGAGGGCGACGATGTTGGTGCTGGCAGCGCCCAGCGCCTGCAGGGCCGCCCCGTAGGCCCTTCGGGTCGCCAGCTTGCCCTTTTCCAGGCTGGAGGCCAGACCGGCCGCTTCCATCGCGGCGCCGAACGAGCCGGCCGAGACGGTTTCCCGCGCCGGGCGGTCGTCATACGAGGGCACCTGCAGGTCAAGAGCGTCGGAGTCTTCCTCGGCGGCCCCGAGTTCCTTGCCCTTCTCTTCCAGGTCGTTGCACGCCGCCTCGAGCTGGTCCTCGCTGAGGGGCTTGCCGTGGTAGTTGCCGCTCTGCAATTCCTTGACGCCCCAGCCCTTGACCGTCTTGGCGACGATCGCCAGGGGCTTTTCGCCGGCCTCGGCGGTCAATGCCTCGAAGACCTCGTCCCAGTTGTGCCCGTCGATGATCCTGACGTCCCAGTTGTAGGCCTGGAGCTTCGCGGCGAGCACGTCGGCCGACTGCTGGTGGGAGACGTAGTCGCTCTGTCCCTGCCCGTTGGCGTTGAAGACGGGCCGTACGTTGGTGAGCTTGTAGTCGGCGATGTAGTCGATCGCCTCCCACACCTGTCCCTCGCGGGACTCGCCGTCGCCGATCACGCAGTAGAACTTGCGGTCGAAGCCGTCCAGCGTGGCGGCGTTGGCCAGACCGGCCGCCACCGAGAGCCCCTGCCCCAGCGAGCCGGTCGCGGCGTCGAAGAAGGGGAACCCTTCGGCGGGGTTGGGGTGCCCGTCGATGACGCTGTCGGCGGCGCGGAGCGTGAGGGCGTCGTCGAAGCTCAGCGCCTGCGGACGGGAGGGCTCGCCCACCACGCCGCCCAGGTCGCAGTAGGCCGCGTACACCACCGGAACCGCGTGCCCTTCCGACAGCACGAGCCGGTCGGCCTTGGGGTTCCAGGGGTCCTTGGGGTCGTAGCGCATCACGCGATACATCAGAGCCGTGGTCAGGTGTACCAGCGACAGGCTGCTGGACGGATGTCCGCTGCCGGCCTCGGTACACATGCGGCAAACCATCTTACCCAATTTCACGACCTTGCGGTCGAGGTCCGAGTACTGTCCCATTTCATTCTCTCCAATATGTGCGGAGTTTCGGTTCCGGGCTTTCACAAAGGCGTGTAAGGTACAGCAAAGCATGCGGCATCGCAATACCCAAAGAGTACCCTTCGGGCAGGCTTCGGTTCGGATTTTCGGCCACTCTTCGGTCGTCTGCCCGCCCGCCGACCCGGTAATTCGCCGAATCGCCCGGCAATGGGCTCTGGTGTATCGGGCCCGAGGCGCTATCCTGATAGAGGAAAGGCAGGTTCAGCTATGGCCAAAGGTAAGCCCAGGGAACAGGCATGGGTCCTGATGTTATGGGTATCGTTCCTGAGCATCATCGTGGCGACTCCGGCGATTCTCGCCGAGCCCAACCACGCCTACCAGATCGGCATGTTCACCGCGGTGGGGCTGATTTTGCTGTGGGCGGCCGTGCTGCTGCACTCCTCGCTGCGGTCGGCACCCAAGGACATCTCCACCATTCCGCCCCAAGCCGAGGGCGGCTCCCGGGAGATCAACGAGCGGGCCCTGGCCGGGCAGGAGATCGAACAGCCCGACGAGGACGCCCCACCCAAGCCCGTCGGCGCCAGGCCCCTCGTGCTGGGAGGGCTGATTGCCCTGTGGGCGATGGCCCTGGTGGCGGTGGCTCTGCAGCCGGACCTGGCGAAGTACCTCTGGGCGATCGTCTTCGTCGTGGCGGCCTCGGTGGTGCTGGCGGGGTACTTCATGCGGCCCCCCAGGGGCTCGCGCCGCGCCGCCAAACCGGCCCAAGAGAAGAAACCCTCCGACGAACCGGAAGAGCCCGGCGGATACGCCCCCTGACCCCCGCCCACGCGGCCGCAGGATACAAACGCTCTCAACTGCTGGATACTTGGCGTACGGCCATTCCGGCGCGGCGCGACCGCCGAACGACATGTACCTCGGAGGTCACAGAGAAGACCAGAAGCGTCCTTCTCTGATGCTCCCTCCCGCGGCCGATCTTCCTTTCTGCAACTCGGTGCCACGGGTGTCCCCGACACCCGTGTGCAACGCGAGGCGTTACGAGCGGAGCCCGGACCTCTTCGAGCCGGAGACGGAGGAACTTCGGGAGAGCATGGGGATCGCATTTGACCTGGTCACCGCGAGAATGCAGGAACTGGTTGCAGCAGCCCATTCCCATGCTGCCCGCCAGGGCCAGTGGTAACGGACTCGCTCAGTGATTGAAATGCCGGACGTGGGTGAAGATCATCGCCAGGTCCAGTTCGTCGGCCCGGGCGATCACCGCCTCGTCCTTCTTGGAACCACCAGGTTCGATGACCGCGGTGGCACCGGCCTGGGCGGCCCAGTTGAGGCTGTCGGGGAAGGGGAAGAACGCGTCGGACGCCAGGGAACACCCTGTCAGTTCCATCTCGCGCCCGCCGCCGTAGTTTCCCGCCAACTCGGCCGCCAGGTGGGCAGAGTTCACGCGGCTCTGCTGCCCGGCGCCGCAGCCCAGCAGCGTCAGGTCTTTGGCGAGCACGATCGCGTTGCTCTTGACGTGTTTGCACGCCAGCCAGGCGAATCGCAGGTCGTCCAGTTGGGCGGCGTCGGGCTGGCGTCGCGTTACGGTCTTCCAGTCTTCCTCGTTGCAGCCCAGCAGATCGCGGTCCTGCATCAGCATGCCGCCTACGACGTACTTGGTCGCCTTCTCGCGGTTTCGTCGGCCGGTGAAGGCGCCGGTCTCCAGCAGGCGGACGTTGGGGCCCCAGCCCTTGCGGTCGCGGATGATCTTCACCGCGTCGCCCTCGAACGACGGGGCGATGACGATTTCGGCGTAAAAGCCCCCGGCTTCGCGCTCTTTGCCCCAGCGGGCGTAGGTTTCCACGATCGCCGTCGCCAGTTCCTCGCTCACCGGGCGGTTGGTCGCAATGATTCCGCCCATCGCGGCGTTGACCTCGCCGAAGTACGCCTTGCGGTAGGCCTCGACCAGGTCGTCGTCGATCGCGCAGCCGGAGGGGTTGGCGTGCTTGATGATCGCCACAGCCGGCCGATCGAACGCTTCGTCGAGGTCCTTGACCAGTTCGAGGGCCCCGTTGGCATCGTAGTAGTTGTTGAAGGATATCTCCCTGCCGCCCAGCAGTCGTGCGGTGCCCACGCTGGGCTCGCCGGTCTCGCCGGAGACGTAGAACGCCCCCTTCTGGTGGGGGTTCTCGCCGTAGCGCAGGTCGGCCTGCTTGCGGCAGATAAGGTTGATCTGCTCGGGCATCTCCCGGGGGTCGGTGTCTTCGCGGCAGAGGTAGGAGCTGATGGCCGCGTCGTAGCGACAGGTAAGCTGGAACGCCTGGCGGGCGAGCTTCTTTCGCTGGCTCTCGCTCACTCGGCCGTCGTTGGCGCGCATCTCGTCCAGCACGGCGTTGTACTGGGTGAGGTTGGTCACCACCGTCACATATCGGTGGTTCTTGGCGGCCGCCCGGATCATCGTGGGACCGCCGATGTCGATCATCTCGATCGCGTCCGGCCGGGTGCAATCCTCGGCGGCAATGGCTTGCTCGAAGGGGTAGATGCCCACGCAGACCAGGTCGATCGGCTCGATGCCGTACTTGTCCATGTCGGCTTGGTGGTCGGGCTCGTCGCGGAGGGCAAGGATGCCGCCGTGGACCTTGGGATGCAGGGTAACTACGCGGTGGCCGAGCATCTCCGGAAAGCCGGTCCACTCGCGGACGTCGGTGACGTCGAGCCCGGCCTCGGCGAGCTTGCGGGCGGTGCCGCCGGAGGAGAGGATCTCCACGCCCATCTCCGCCAGTGCCTCGGCAAAGCTCTCGATACCCGTCTTGTCGTACACGCTGATCAGCGCCCGGCGGATCTTCAAACCGTCCATGATTCTCCCATCCCTGGTTTGCATCTGTTTGCTGGGGGTCCTGAATGTCAGACGGCAGGACGATTCGGAGTGTGTCTCCGCCCCGCCCTGCCGCTTTGGTCCTGTGATGCGGTTCTGCCTAGAAACCGCCGCCGCCGCGGGGCAGCACCTCGTCCTCGGCGGGGTTGATGCAGTACAGCTTTCCGTCGGCGGTCGCGCCGTAGATGGCCTTGGCCTGCGTGTTGGGCAGCAGGAAGTCGAAGCCGTACATCGGCAAGGCCGCCTTTTCCTGGCCCAGGATTTCGTCGATGATGCGGAGGTTCTTCTGGTCGTCGAGCACGTAGACGTTGCCCTTCATCGCCGCCAGAACCACGCGCCCCTCGGGCATGGTCCAGCGGATGCTCCCGTCCAGCAGATTGACGGCGTAAAACTTGTCGGCATCGGCATACTGGAACACGGTGCGGTCGCTGACCTGCACGTCCTGGGTCAGACGCCCGTCGGTGGACACCGGGGCCCACAGCGGCTCGCCCGAGGCCGGCGAGAACGCATAGAGGACGTTGTTCTTGCAGGGTACGAAGCAGCCGCGCTGGTCGACGTGGAAATTCGCCACGACCGGCCCGTCGAGCTTCTGGCTCCAGACGCGTTCGTATTCTTCCCGCGAGCGGACGGCGTGGAAGCGATTGCCGCTGGAGGCGGTGGAGGCGACATAGACCAGGCGGTCGAACGTGTCGGGATCGGCCTCGATCCGCCCCTCGGTCTGCAGATCCCACCTGTGGACGGCCGGTGCCAGCAGAACCGACTCGCAGCGTCCCTCGGTGGAGCCGATGAAGATCGAGTCGTCATTGACGGCGGCGCCGGTGGAGGCGGCGAACTTCAGGTCGATCTTGCGATACATGTTGGCGTCGCCCTGGGAGCGGCGGTCGAACACGTAGGCGGTGGTAAGCGTGTTGATGACCACCGCGTCGAACGGCATCAGCGAGCCGACCAGCGTGCCCCAGATGACCACTCCCATCAGCGCAAGCCAGATCGTCAGGCCGAGGAGCCGCCAGTGCTCCCGCACCGGGTCGCCGGCGGGCAGGGCAAACCAGATGTAGAACATCGCCAGCATGAAGCCGAGCGAGCCGAGGATCGCCCCCA
>JBKHHV010000312.1:0-3980 GCA_046539005.1 Phycisphaerae bacterium | reverse complement strand
GCGGCCCTTTGGGTCAAGCCCGGGGACGCTGTGGCCGATAAAGACTGAAAAGTTTCTGACTTACAGGCATATTGCCGCCGGGCGGCCCGGACGGCGGACGCGGATTGGCAAGGAGCACCTCGGTGATCAACGAACTGCTGGAGAAGGTTGAAAGCAAAAAGGCCCTCATCGGTGTGGTGGGGCTGGGGTACGTGGGGCTGCCGCTGGTGCGCGAGTTCACCGCCGCGGGCATGAAGGTGCTGGGCTTCGACGTGGATCCGGTCAAGGTCAAGGCCCTGATGGCCGGCAAGAGCTACATCGAGCACATTCCCGCCTCGACGATCAAGGGAATGCTCGCCGACAAGCGGTTCACCGCCACGGCGAACCCCAAGCAGTTGGCCAAGGCCGACGCGATCCTGATCGCCGTCCCGACGCCGCTGACGAAGATGCGCGAGCCGGACATGACCTACGTCGAATCGACCGCCCGGACGATCGCCAAGACCCTTCGCAAGGGGCAGTTGATCGTGCTGGAGTCGACGACGTATCCCGGCACGACCAAAGAGGTCATGCTGCCGATCCTGCAGGAGTCGGGCCTGGAGGTGGGCAAGGACTTCTTCCTGGCCTACTCGCCCGAGCGCGAGGACCCGGGGCGGACCGACTACACCACCCGGACCATCCCCAAGGTCGTCGGCGGCTACGATGCCAACAGCCTGGCGGCGGCCAAGGCGGTCTACGGCGCGGCGCTGGAGACGGTCGTCCCCGTCGAGAGCTGCGAGGCGGCCGAGGCGTCGAAGATCCTCGAGAACACCTACCGCTGCGTGAACATCGCCCTGGTCAACGAGCTGAAACAACTGTTCGACCGGATGGGCATCGACGTGTGGGAGGTCATCAAGGCGGCGTCGACCAAGCCCTTCGGGTTCCAGCCCTTCTACCCGGGGCCCGGACTGGGCGGGCACTGCATCCCGATCGACCCGTTCTACCTGTCGTGGAAGGCCAGGGAATACGGCATGCCCACCCGGTTCATCGAACTGGCAGGCGAGGTGAACGTCTCCATGCCCGAGTGGGTGGTCCACAAGACGATGGACGCCCTGAACGACCGCAGCAAGGCGATGAAGGGCGCGAAGATTCTCCTGCTGGGCCTGGCGTACAAGAAGGACGTCGACGACATGCGGGAAAGCCCGTCGCTGGAACTGATCGAACTGCTCAAGCAGCGCGGTGCGAAGGTCGACTACAACGACCCGCACATCCCCGAGGCGCCCCCGACCCGCGAGCACCCCAAACTCGCCGGCATGAAGAGCAGGAAGCTCACCGAGAAGTCGCTGGCGTCGTACGACGCGGTGCTGATCTCCACCGATCACACCAGCTACGATTACGACTTCATCGTCGAGAATGCACAACTGGTGATCGATACCCGCAACGCCACCGACTCGGTCAAGAAGGGCCGAAAGAAAATCGTCAAGGCGTGACCGACGCCTCAGACAACCAGCAACCTGCCCGGCTCATGCAAGCCGCCTGCAGGCCAATCCGGGAAAGACGCCGGGGTTCACAGGAGTCCCGGCGTCTTTTCCATGCCGCCTGTCAATCGCCCCGACCCCGGCCACAGGCCGCGGGCACAGGGACGCCATCAAACCAACCCGTCAGGGAACCAGCAGCGAGTCGTAGACCTTTCCCCGCTTCTGCTTGGGAGCGCCCGTCAGCGTCGCATCGCCGAGGTCGCTTCCGTCGGCCTGGGTGTAGATGTTGTCTTTCTCGATGCCGCACAGCGGCGTTTCCTGCCACCCGGCCGACCCGTCCAGCCGAAGGACGTTCTGCCCGGCACGGTTGCTGTGGTTCGGCGAATTGGACTGCTTGATCTTGTCCTCGTTGAGCTTCACGCTGCTATCACGGCTGACCTCCGCGTAGCTGTTGCTGGTCTTGGACCACCGATACAGCCCGTTGTGGTCGGCGGCAATCACCAGCGAACCCTTCTCCATGCGGGTCACCCTCGCGCCGCTGCCGCCGGGACCCAGTTTCGTCCTCTGCAGCGAGTAGCTAAGCGGGTACTCTCCCCCGCTGGTGGGGAAGTCGTACAGGTCGGCGAGCTGGTAGCTGTCCCGGTCGACGCGCCGGTCGGCCGCACAGAGAAACTGCTCCCGTGTGGTGAGTCCGTCCCGGATCAGCAGGAACCACGCCCGGGTGTTGCTCTCGGCGCTGGAGGGCTCTTCGCTGTTGCGGTTCTTGCCCACGCAGGCGCTGCTTTTGCTGCCGTCCTCGTAGGTGGGGAGCATCTCGTACTTGGTGGCGTACATATGCACCGCGTCGGAAAGCCCCTTCAGCGTGGACTGACACGACGCCCGCTGCGCCAGGTCCTTCGCCCGGGCCAGGCTGGGGATGATGATGCCCACCAGCAGCGAAATGATCGCAATGACCGTGAGCAGTTCCACCAGCGTGAAGCCTCTTCGTCGGATCGTCATGGTAGGTACTCCTTGCCGGAAGCCGCGATGAAGAATGGATGAATCGGTGCCCCTTTAATCTTACCAGACGCCCTGCCCCGGGACAACAAACCCCGCACCATGAAAAACCCCGCACCTACCGGAAGCTCGGGCTCGCAAAGCCCGGCAGCGAACGGATGTCCTCGACGGGACGAAATACCGCATCGTCGTACCGCAGCATCAGCAGCCGGTCGGTGAACTCCGCCCGACCGTCCGATGTCGGCATGTTCAGCACGTCTTCCAGCAGGTAACGCGGCAGGTCGGCGCCGGCCGCGATCGAAAGCGGCATCCCGCCCCCGAACCGGGGATTGATCTCGAAGAACTTCGCCGGCCCCGCGGGCTGTCCATCTTCCCCCAGCGCCCGGCGACACTGACAGCAGAACGCTCCCCACAGACCGGGCAATCCGCGGCAGATCCTCTCGGCCGCGTCGATCAACTCCGGGTCGCGAAGGGTCAGGCCCTTCTCCACCTCTCCGGCCCGCACCGCCAGGCGCAGGCGCGGCACGATCGCCCGGACCGCTCCCGATCGACTGACGTAGACGTCCACGGTAAACTCCTGGCCGCCCACGAGTTCCTGCACGATCAGCTCTCGCCCGTGCCGCTTCACGTGGGCCTCGAGTTCGGCCATCGAGTCGATGCGCCCCGCCCCGATGCTGCCGGATCCGCCGACGGGCTTCACGAAGCACGGGAAAGTCGGCGACTCCCCGAATGCATCCAGCGTCTGGGTGCGAATTCCCGCCAGCCCACACTCCTCCAGAAAGTCGGCCGTCCGGGATTTGTTTCGACAGGTCGCGACCGACTCTTTGGAGCCGATCATCACCACGCACCCGTGGCGTTGCAGCCTCTCGCGGTGGCGGGCGAGGATCAGCAGGTCCAGGTCGGTCAGCGGCACCACCAGACCCACCTTTCGCGAAACCACGATGCTCTCCAGCGAGTCGAGGTAGTCCGGCGCGTCGGCCCGAGGCACAATGACCCCTTCGTCGGCCGCCTGGAATGCACTGGATGCTGGCGTAATGTCGGTAACGATCAACCGCCCGGTGATTCCCAGGTCAGCCATCGCCCGGCGGAACTGCTCCAGCAGTGCCACCCGCCTGCCTCCGCAGGTGAAGAGAATGCTCACGTTCCCGATGCTCACGCAGTTTCCTTTTCAGGTTCCGGGAAGGCGCCCGTATCCGCTGCTATCGCCCTCGTGCCGCCTGGCATGGCGCGACTCGGCCCATCGCGACCCGATGCACAGCAAGTATAGCGGAAGCACGCACAGCCCGCCCAGTGCGTGGGCAATGGCGTCCTTGGCTTCCGCGCCGCGGGGCGAAAGCAACCATTGCAGCGCCTCGCCGGCCGCCCCCACCGACATGGCCGCCACGATGCCCACCAGCCCCCATCCGACCGATCGGCTCCCGGTCAGCCACGCCAGCAATATTGTCAGCAGCAGCCCCATCACCGCGTGCAGGAGCTTGTCGCTGATGTGCAGCGATTCCATCATCCAGATCACCAGCCCTGGGCTGGGCATCAGCCCGATCAGCAGCAGGA
>JBKHHV010000062.1:0-15125 GCA_046539005.1 Phycisphaerae bacterium | reverse complement strand
TGGTCGATCACGTGGACCACGCCGTTGGTGGCTTCCAGATCAGTCTCGGTTACGTTTGCTCCGTTGACCTTCACCATCCCGCCGGTGACCTCGACGTCGATCGTTCCGCCCTGGAGCGTCGTAAGCGTCTGGGTCTGAAGGGCTTCCTTTTTGAGTTCACCGGAAACCACGTGGTACTTCAGCACCTCCCGAAGCTGCTGGCGGTTCTCGGGCTTCTCCAGGTCTTCCAGCGTGCCGGCCGACAGCTTGGAGAACGCCATGTTCGTGGGTGCGAACAGCGTGTAGGGGCCTTCTTCCTTGAGATCCTCGGCCAGGTCGGCCTCTTCGATCAGATTGTGGAGGATCCCCAGGTTCTTCTGGTCGTTCACGACTTCCACCACGTCTTTGCGCCACCACAGGGCCTTCTCGGCGGTGTCGCAGCCGCCCAGGATCATGCCGGCGGCAAGAACGAATACGGCGATCAGCGAGCGTTTCATGGTCTTCCCTTTCTGTTGGAACCTTTCCTGCCTGAATGGTCTGCGGGAATTATAGCGCAGGCTCCGCATCAAACCGGTCGCATTCGAGGATTGCCTGCCATTGATTCGAGGCGACATTCTCGACGTTGATCCATGCAGCCAACGTGAACGAGCCCGGTGCGAAGTCCAGCCCGGTGGGCGTGTCATCGGCGTGGTACGACTGACCGTCCAGCTCGACCACGTGGACCTCCCCCCGCGACATCGGCGGGTGAAGCCGTTGAGCCCGGTCGAGGCGGTGTGGGCGCGGTCGGCGGTCTCGGCCTCGCCGGCGGCCTGCACGTCGGGACCAGATGCCCGGTGTTTCTTCCCGGTACGGGAAGGGCGCATATCATTCCCCAGAAGATCGTGTCCACCTATCGACGCCATCGAAGGACGCCCGTCGCATGAAAGGCACCCCTCCGGACATCCTGGATCTGGTCGAACGGTTCCGCCTGGTCGAGCAGAGCGACACCAACCGGCGGCGGCAAGTGCTGTGGCACCGCTGGCCGCGTGAGGCGTCCGGCCCGCCGGCGTTTCCGATCACCATCGAGCCGGAAGCTCCCATGTGGGCCGACATCCTCGGCTTCGGGCTGATCCGCTTCTACCAGGATCCCGAGGAGTACCTGCGCCGCAACCTGCAGATGGCGCTGTACCGCTTCGACCGCTGGGGCGACGACACGCCGCTGGAGAAGCGCATCCGCATCTGGATGGGCGTCAACTTCGAGGCGAGCCTCTTCGGGGCCGAAACCCGCTACAGCGACACCGAGTGCCCGTGGATCACCGGGGGGGCGCTGATCGACAGCGAAGAGGATTTCGACGCCCTGTCGCGGCCGGACTTCCAGACCAGCGGACTTATGCCGCGTGCCCACGAGATGTACCGCCGCATCCGGGAGATGCTGCCGGATGATTTCGCCGTTGACTTCCCCGACTGGGAGCGCAGCCCGTTCGGCGTGTGCAACCACATCCGCGGGACCGAGAACCTGCTGATGGACATGGTCGCCGAGCCCCGCTTTGCCGCACGCCAGGTGGAGTTCATGACGGCCTGTCGGAAGCAGTGGGTCGCTCGCCGGGCCGAGTTTCTGGGTATCGAGCTGCCCCCCGGCGTGCTGCTGAACGACGAGGTCAACGGTGAGTTGTTCGGTCCGGACCTCTACGAGCAGTTCGCCCTGCCCTCGGAGGTCGCCATCGGCCGATTCCAGGGCGTGACGTACTGGCACTCCTGCGGGAACGCGACGGCCTTCCTGCCGCTCATTCGCCGGGTGCCCGGGCTGGAGATATTCCACGTGGGCCCGCGGACCGACGTCGACGCGGCCGGTCGTGAGATGACCGGGCTGGCGCTGCAGGTGTGCATGGACCCGATGCAGGACGTCCAGCGGGCGGACGAAACGCACGTGCGGCAGCGCATCGGGCATATCATGGAGGCCTGCCGCGGCAAGGCGTTCACCGTCCGGGCCGACGGGCTGCACACGGTGGATACGCTGGAGCGCGAGCTGAAGGCGATCGATCAATGGCTGTCCGCCGCGTCGGCGGCGCGGGAGGAATTCACGCAAGCCGGGCCGTGACGCCCGCCCTCTACGCCAGCCAACGGGGGGGAAGGCGGTCTGCCCGGGCCGCGGGGACGAACAGGGCGTTCATCCAGTAATCGTCGGTGTCGGGCAGTTCCAGCGGGCGCAGCCGCGAATGGTCGGAATCGATGCAGTAGGCGGTGTACCGGGCCCGGGTCGCCCGCGCGAACGCATCCACCAGGTCCTCCACTTCGTGTCCGAAGGTCCGGGCTTCCTCGGTCGACAGTTCCACCAGCCACGTGGGCGCGTCCGGAGCGTCCAGGACCGATCGGCCGCCCGCGAGGATGTCCATCTCCGCCCCTTCGGCGTCGAGCTTGACGAAGTCCGGCCGCCGGGGCAGCACCTGGTCCAGCCGTGCCATGGGCACGGTGAACTGCCGGGCCGACCCGTTGCTGGGGCGGCAGGAGCCGCTGATCCAGTTGTGGGGGATGTAGAAGTCGGTCTTGCCCGCGCAGTCGCCCAGTGCGGCTCGGTGCACCGTCAGTTGCGGGTGTTCGCCGGCCAACGACTGCAGCAGGCGCGTCAGGTAGGGGTTGGGCTCGAATGCGTGCACCTGGCCCCCTCGGCCGACCTGCCGGCAGAGCAGGCTGGCGTACCAGCCCACGTTGGCGCCGATGTCCACCGCCAGATCGCCTTCTTCGACCAGCACGGTGACCAGTTCGGCCTCGGTGCGCTCGGCGGGGAACTCGCCCTCCAGAAGGTAGGGGATCGCCACCGGGTTGCGGAGGTCGAGGTAGAGCGTTCGGCCGTCGTTCATGCTCACCCGCATGTGCCGCAGCGAGCGGAAGCGCCGTCCCAAGCGGGAGAAGGTGCGATCGGTCGGGCGCCAACCGAGCCATCGGTACGCCCGGCTGAACCCAACGGCAACCATGGCCGCCATCATACGCCCCACCGGTCCGACCGTTTCGGGCTTCTGCTCGCGGGGTAACACCGTGGCCGACGACCTGGCAGGCACATATCGACCCTGCGCGGAGGCAGCAGCCTGTTGGGAGTTCAGCGGATCCGCCGACTTCAGTTGCGTGTGCATAGGCCATTTTTCCTGCAACGAGTATCCCCAGGGCACCGTGACCATTCTACCCGGTAGGCAGTTGGTCGCCCGAGAACGGCAGGAAGGCATCGAGGCCGGAAGGGGGAAGCCGCCTGCGCCACTCACTGTCGGCCGATCTCCGGATGGGCGGGGAAGCCCCGCACCCGATCAAGCTTGTCCGGGACCAGGTGAGCGTCGGAGGCGGCCGAGGCAACCTGCCAACGTCTTGCCCGCCGGGGCGGGGCGATCTACAATCGCCCTCATGGGTGCCTTCATCGACTACTTCCGCAAGAACCCTTGGCAGCGCCGGGCGGTTACCGTGCTGCTGGCGATCTGCCTTGGCTCGGGTGCGGCGTTGATCGCACTGCCCCTGGTGCAGGACTGGACGATCCTCCGCGACCTCCGTAGCGGCGACGCCAACGTCCGCAACCAGACCATGCTCGACGCAGCCCAGCGGGCCGCGAACTCCGGGCGTTTCCTGAGGTTGCTCATCGACCAGCTCGACACGCCGGACGATGGCTACTTCGTCACGCTCGCCAAGACGCTGCAGATGGTCCGGGCGTTCGAGCCCGGGCACGTGGGAGCGGCTGCCGTCGACCGGTACCGGGCGATCAGCTACCTGAGCAACCTGCGGAACAGCGTGGATCCCAACTCTGCCGCGGTCGCCAACGCCTGGACGCTGCACCGGATGATCCGCGCCCGCCGCGACAACCCCCACGTGCGCCGCGTGCTGCAGGAGACGGCGGGGCTGGACTTCATGGAGCCCCGCACCGCCCACCTGGGCGAACTGGCGGCCGTGCTGGCCGGGGCGATCGGGCACGAGGACACGCTCTCGAAGTTGCTGGTACTCCCGGCCGATGCGATGGCGCCGCCTCGGCCGGGCAGTCCCCCCCCGCCGCCGGGGTTCGAGGACGTCCGCTCCCGACCGGCCGCCGCGGCCGCCTGCGTGGTGGGCATCGCGGAGATGCAGTCGCTCAGCGGTCGGGTGACGGCGCTGCTGGCCGCTCCGGACTGGCGCGTCAAGGCGGGCGCCTGCTACGCCTTGGCAAAGCTGGACCCCGACCGCCACGCCGGGCGGATCGCCCAAGAACTGCTCAACGCCCGGCATGAGCCGCTGCGGGACCGCCTGCTGACCGTGGCCGCCATGGTCGATGCCAACGCCACACGCAACGCCGTTGCCGAGACCATGCACCGGGCGCTGCGCAGGGGCGGCAATCCCCCTGCGATGGCCATGACCGCCGCGGGCGCCTTGGGCATGAACGACACCCCCACCGCCAACCGCATTCGCGGGGCCCTCCGCGAGGCGATCAATCCCCAGGGCACGCTGACGTACTCGCAGCTCATCGCCGCCCTGGCCGCGGCGCGGGAACTGAAGCTGGACGTTTTCGAACCCACGGCCGCCCTGTGCGACGTGCTGTGGTCGCCGAAGTACTCCCGGGCGATGGTCCACGCCGCCAGGCTGCTGGGCGAGACCGAACCCATGGAGCCCGCCACCGATCAGCCGCCCACCAACGCGGCCATCAATCGGATGGCGAGACGGGTGCAGTTGCTCAAGCGGGCGGCCCATTGGGTCGCGGTGCCCCGCCCGACGACGCGCCCGGCGAGTCGGCCGATGGACCCGGTTACCACTCCGCTGGCCAGTGCCGCGGCCGGGGTGTCGCTTTGGCTGTTCGCCGGCGAGTTTACTCATGACATCGAGGACGACGTCCGCAGTACCGTCCGGCACGAGTACTCGCTGCCGGGCGATTACGTCGCCTGGCATTTGGGACGCCGCGGCGACCGGGTCGACTTCCAGCTCGGGTTGAGCATGCTCCCGCCCCTCCAGAGTCGCGACCCCAACGCTACGGCGGTCTACAACGACAACGAACGGTCGGCCGGTGCGATGCTGCTGGCGCTGGCGTGGCGGACGCCCGCCCAGAAGGCCGCGGCGCTGAAACGTATCGGCATGCGGCTGGAAGGCGGCGCCTACGGACCCGAACAGGACTTCTTCGTGAAGGGTTCCTACCACTGCGCCCTGCTGATCCTCGGGCAACGCCAGTGGCTCGACGACGTCGTCGAACTCCGCAAACTGGGGGCGTTTCCCCAACGGCGGTGCATCACCGCGTTGCTGATGGCCGGGCATGCCCCGACGCTCGACTGGCTGCTGCTGGACCCCTCCCTCAGCGACGCCGACGTGGAGCTTCTGGTGGTCGATCGCGGGATCGGGGAGGTCCTCCAGTCGGTGGCTCCGCACCTGCCGCGTATCGACCCGGCCGCCCGGGGCGAGACGCTGGTCTGGCAACTGACGCTGCTGCGATGGACCCACGCGATCGTCCGCAGGCCTCCCGGGGCGCCGCGGCCATGATGCCCCGCGCCGCACGCCTGGGTCGTCGGATCGGCCGGGGTCTTCGCAAAGCCGCCGGCGCGGTCGACTCGCTGGTGTACCCCTCCAGTTGTACCGCGTGTCTTCGCCGCCCGATCGACCGCAACCATCTCTGCACCCCCTGCCAGGTGGAGTTGCTGCGCCTGGTGAGCCTGCCGTTCTGCCCCCGCTGCGGTCAGACGGTCGGGCCGAACGTGCCGGGGTGCGGCGACGAAGGGTGTGGGGCGTGCCCGGGGACGTTCCCCCGTTTTGCCCGCGTGCATCGGCTGGGCCCGTACACCGGGCCGATCCGCCGGGCCGTCCGTGAGCTGAAGTACCGCCGGCGGGACACGCTGGTGGGCTACCTGTGCGGGTTGCTGGGTAGGCTCATCGAGCGGGACGGCGAGGACGTCAGGCTCGTGCTGCCTGTGCCCATGTACTGGTCGCGACGGCTGCTGCGGGGGCAGGATCACTCGCGGCGGCTGGCCGGGGCGCTGGCGTCGCACCTGGGGCTTGTGCTCGGGGACGATCTTGTCCGCAAGCGGGACACCCCGCCGCAGGTGCACCTGCCGCGGTCGCGGCGACTGCAGAATGTCCGCGGCGCGTTCGACGTTCGCAACCCAGCGGCCGTCGATGGCGAATCGGTGCTGCTGGTGGACGACGTGACCACCACCGGCGCCACGGCCGACGAGGCCGCCCGCACGCTCCTGCGGGCCGGCGCCTCCCGCGTGGAACTGGCGGTGCTGGGCAAGTCCGAGCCGCCCACCGCCTACGGGGCGTACCTGACCTCGCAGGGATAGCCCGAGCGGTTGGGCGACGAGTGCAGGGTCAGGGGAACGTCGTTTCGCCAGTCTCACTCTCCGCCCAGGGCGGGGGCAAGGGCGTTTCGGACGGCGTTTTCCGTGAGCTTCCAGGCGATGGCGACCAGCGAGGTCTGCTGCGCCGAGGGACGCGGGGGCGATTCGCGGTATTCCCCGCCTGCCACCTCCACCAGCCGAAGGCCGTCGGCGAACTCCACGTGACCCTTGAGCCGCAGCAGGTGTTCGCCCAACGAGTCGATGGCGGCCCGGAAGGCGTCGCGGTCGGCTACGGCGTCGGCGGTGAGCGTCACCGAAACGATGTCGGCCGGGGGGGCGGATGCCACGCTTCCGGCGCGGGGCGTGTGCCGGACGGATTCGAGAAACGCCGTGTCGATCTCGGCGAACCGGGCGGTGGTGATTTGCGCTTGGGGGTTCAGCTCGGCAAGGATCGCTCGCAGGCGGTCCAACTCGCCGGGCGAGACCTTGTCGGCCTTGTTGAGGACGATGCCGTCGGCCCATCGCACCTGGGAGACGGCGGCGGTGAGGTTGGCCGCGACCTTCGTGAATTTGGCGGCATCCACCACACACAGCACGGCCTGGACGGCGTAATGTCCGCTCAGGTGGGGCTCGGCGAGGAAGCCTTCGAGGTCGCAGGTTTCGGCGAGCCCGGTGGCTTCGATGATGAGCACGTCGGGACGAACCACGGCGGCGATGGTGGCGAGGGTTTTGAGGAAGTCGGTCTTGATGCAGACGCAGAACAGGCTGCCGCGGTTGAGTTCGAAGGTTTCCACGGGCCCGAGCCCTTCGATGTCCACCAGTTGCCCGTCGACGCCGAGGGAGCCGAACTCGTTGATGATCAGCGCGATCCGCCTGCCGGCCAGCGAGTCCAGCCGCAACAGGCGATTGAGCAGCGTGGTCTTGCCGGCCCCGAGATAACCGGTCAGCAGGATGGTCGGGATGGTCGGTTCGCGCTTGTCCATGGGTGACCCAGGCGAGGCCCATCGTGCCAGGGGCGGCGTTGCTTCCGTGGCTCGGACCTCGCAGCCGTGATCTCGGACCTTCCTCCTACAGCAGGTCCTTGATCCATTCCTTGATGATCGGCAGTTCCGGCGAGGTGCGGGTACTCTTGACCTGGTAGCGGGCGGACAGCACGGCCGGGGTCTGCCTGGGGCTTACCCCGTAGCTGCGAATTTCATCCTCGTCGGTGATCTGGCGGACCTCCACGTCCACGCCCAGTTCGGTGACGGCCTGGCGGACGGTCTCCAGCACCCCGCGGCATTCGTCGTTGTCTTCGCCCAGCACGAACACCGATGCCCGCCGCCGCTGAATCTTGATCCGCAGCTTCTCGAAGATGCGCTTCTGGATCGCCTCGATCAGTTCTTCCCGCGAGGGGATCCGCGAGACGAACGTGATCCGCCCGTCGATGCAGATCGTCGGGATGTTCCGCACCATCAGCGAGGTCATGAACACCAGTGCCTCGCGGTACTTGATCTTGTGTTCGCGCCACTCCACGATGCCCTCGAACTGCGGGGCGATCCGCCGCACCGACTCCACCATGTACTGGCAGGGGGCGCAGCCTTCGGAGTCGAGAGTGATGATGTCCACCACCACCTTGTCGCTCTGGCCATACTCGCTCATGTCCAGCAGTTGCTGGTGGCCTTCCTCGGCGGCCATCGCCCGCACGACGTCCCGTTTGTACTCGTCGCGGACGACCTCGCCCACGGCGATGAGGTTCGCCGGGGGGGTGGCGTAGGGCAGGTCGCACCCCGGGGCAAGCAGAAAGCCCTTTTCGCCGCCCACTTCCATGCACTCGATGGCGTTCTTCTGGGCGTCCACCTCGCTGCCCAGCAGCAGCACGGTGGTCAACTGCATGTTGCCCCCGAAGCTGATGCCTCGCGGCAGGCAGACGTCCCGCACGTACTGCAGCGGGATGTTCTCGTCGATGGAGACGTTGTCCGGGCCGGTCTCGCACATGACCTCGATGTTCTGCTGGGCGTGCCCGCAGACGAAGAAGCTGCTCAAGGCGCCGGCCGATCGGATCTCGTCGAAGACGGCCGCGGCGTGGGGGGAAACGAACTGGCGGAACTGGTCGGGCCCGATCTGGCTGGTCATGGGGTCCACCACGGCGACCACGTCGGTCCCGGCCTCGACGTACCACCGCCCGACGTTGCGGGCGACGCGCGAGGCGAAGTCCATCAGCTCGATGACCGTCTCGGGCTCGTCGAACATCTTCATGAAGATGTCGGTGCCCAGCAGGTGCAGCGCCAGCGTGAACGGACCGGTGACCAGCCCATACAGCGCCACCTCGGGGTTCGCTTCCCGCAGGCGGCCGGTGGCATTGACCGCCAGCCCCAGCCGGCCGTCGGTAGCCGAAGGCATGGGGATGTCCGCCAGCGTCTTGCCGTCCTGGAGGGGGTGACCGGCGACCATGGGCGGGTTGTCGTGCGACCAGGCGATCTCGCAGCCCATCGCCTCGGCCTCGATCTGCAGGTCAAACAGCACCGGCACGCCGTCCGGCTCGTACAGTTCGATGCCCTTCTGCACGCCGTGGACCACGTGCTCCTCGCTGCGGAGGAAGTCGCCGGCGGGGATATCCAGCAACTGTCCGGCGTGACAGCCCACAAAGGGCACCCACGGAATCCGGTCGGTCGGCTGACAACGGATGGCGGCCTGTACTCGCTCTCGACCTGTCATTGTGTTCGCTGCTCCAGAGGAACTTCAGAATCGGCCAACGAACGCCCTCGGCCGCGTGGGCAGGATTCTCGCGCGCACCCCACGAAAAGCAACCCGCGGCCTTCATTTTCGCCCTGAAGGGACCAAAATGGCAAGCCCCCCATGGCAAAACGGGCAACCGCCGGACGGCAGAAAGGGGTCCCGAGGCAGGACCCAAGTCGGATAAATATTGATCATGGATAGATCTACGACGGCATTGCAGAAATCGGATGGAATTTGTGGGATTTCCCGGCCATTTCGTACAAGAGCAGGCCTAGAATGCGGTGTTCAGGCGGGCCCGACGGAGGTGCCCGCAGAATCCCTGTTCCGCAGGAAGGCTTTCGACCGGATTGTATCGTAGGCTGCCTTCGCCCCAACGCTTCCGGGCTTTTTCCGGCGAATTGGGGTTGGCAGTTTCCTGAACGGACAGTAGATTGGTACGAATGACCGGGTAGTCGCCTTGAGGGAGGCGCCGGTCGAGGGGGCGGCAAACAGCCGTCCAATACAAAGAGCCTCGGACAAGCCTTTAAGGAGGATGTATCGTGAAGCACACACAGGCACTCTGCGCAATCTCTGCGCTGGCACTTCTGGCGTCAGTCTCGGCCGGCGGGGTCATCTACACCGGGTCGCTCAGCACGGGTGACGGCGGACTGGTCGCCACCGGCGACTGGGGTGGGGCGTCGATCAGTTGGACCGTTTCCGACCAGGTCACGCACTGGAACTACCAGTACACCCTGGTGGTACCGTCCGGCGCCAAGGCGATCAGCCACTTCATCGCCGAGGTGTCCCCGGCATTCCAGTCCAACGACCAGTTCAACGCCACCGGGCCGTTCGCGGCGATCGAGGTCGGCGACTTCACCGAGCAGAACGGCAACTTCGGTATGCCCGGACCCTTCCGCGGCATCAAGTTCGACGAGGTCGACGAGGTCACCGCGCTGGTGGTCAACTTCGACAGCTACCGCATGCCCGTCTGGGGCGACTTCTACGCCAAGGGCGGAGGCGGCAGGAACGATCCGTCGGCCGTCTGGAACAGCGGCTTCACCGCCGGCGACCCCACCGACCCTATCGGCAACGGGGCGCTGAACGGGCACCTGCTGCGCCCGGATACCAAGGTCCCGGAAATCCCCGAACCGGCGACGATGTCGTTGCTGGCACTGGGCGGACTGGTGGCGCTGCTGCGCCGCAACCGGTAGCCGAAGCCCCACAGCCTGCAACCCGGTAGACACGCGAAACCCAGCCCGGCTTGCCGTTCGGTGCCGTTCGAGCCCCGCCCCTCATGCGGATCGGCCGAACCGCCGAACGGCAGGCCGGCGTTTGGGAGTCTCGAAGGCTTCCCCCGGCCACCATCGGTCGCTATCATGTCTGCTTTGCCAGGACTCCTGAAAGGCCTCTGAGGAAAGCAGCATGCCCGAACCGATCCCCTGCCTCGAGTCGATCCCCATCGGACCGGCCGGTGCCGACACCTCGCTGAGCTACTACAACACCACTCCCGAAAGCCCCGACGGGTCGGCCGTGGTGTATGCCCGCTTCGATTGCCTGCCCGAACTGCCGCGCCAGCCGGTGTCCGGCTCGCTGTGGGTCTGCCGACCTGATGGCGGCGACCACCAGCGCATCGCAACCCTCCATGCCCTGACCATCCACAACTCGGCTTGCCAGCAGTGGATCGACAACCGCACCCTCGCCTACCACGACGGCGACGCCGTGCACGTGGTGGACCTGGACGGGCGAGCGCTCATCGAGCCGATGCCCGGCCTGCTGGAGCACCAGCCGCATGGCCGGCGGGTGCTGGTCTCGCGACGCTGCGGGTCCGATGCCGGCGCCTACGAACTGGACGTCGACACCGGGCAGGCCCGCCTGATCTGCAGACCGGCCGACTTCGCACGCTTCGCCGACCGCTTCCCGCCCCATCACGAGCCGGACCCCGCGCAATGGAGCGTGTTGCACCTGCAGTACAATCCCGGCGGGCGACGCATCGCGATGCGATTCGACATGGGCAAAGGCGAGCCATTCCGCTACGTGATGACCTGCAATCTCGACGGGTCGCAGCCGGTCTGCTTCGGGCCCAAGCCGATGCACTTCGTGTGGTTCGACGACGAAACGCTGATGGGGCACGACCACCAGGTCGCCGATGGGCTGCCCGACGACCGCCACCTGCGACGCTACACGCAGGAGGGGTCGGCCGTCGAGACGCTGGCGGGCCCGGGCAACCATACCGCTGCGGCACCCGGGCGCGAGCGGTTCGCCTCCGAGACCTGGTACCACGAGCCGGTCATCCGCCTGCAACTCTACCGCCGGGGCGAAACCACCCCAGCCGCGGTGATCGACGAGCACCAGCGGGCCGACATCGTCTGGGGGCGCACGTTCCACGCGAACCCGTCGTTTTCGCGCGACGGGCGGCGGGTATACTTCAACCACGTGGACCGACAGGGCAACGCCCGGGTGATGGCGGCCGAAGTGGGGGACGTGACCTGAGGGGGCAGCAGGGGCGTTCTTGCGCAAACGGACGGAAGCTGGTGCGCGAAATATACAGAAGCTCCCATATTAAGGGGCTTTAGGGTGCGTAAATCAAGTAAACCTTGACAAAATCACATCCAAATCAGTATAGTTAGCCGGATCATGGCTACCGCAACGCGCTCGAAGACTACTCGGAAGACTGCCCCCCGCAAGAAGGCGATCCGCACTTACGACGCGGCCCTTCGGTACCTTTTCTCGCACACTGACTACGAGCAGATGCTGCGCGTTCGGTACAACCGGGACACGTTCAGCCTTGACCGGATGAACGGGCTGCTCAAGAAGCTTTCCAACCCGCACACCAAGCTCAAGGCCGTCCACATCGCCGGCACCAAGGGCAAAGGCTCCACCGCGATGATGCTGGCGAGCATGCTCCGCAGTTGCGGACTGAAGGTCGGGCTGTATACCTCGCCTCACCTGCAGGACATCCGCGAGCGGATCCGCATCAACGGGGACATGATCAGCCGGGCCGCCCTTACCCGGCAGATCGCCAAGGTCGAGCCGATCATTGAGAAAATGAAGGGCGACAAGCCCACGTTCTTCGAGATATTCACCGCCATCGCCTTCGATTATTTCGCCGACCAGGAACTGGACGTGGTCGTCGTGGAAACCGGCCTCGGCGGCCGCCTCGACAGCACCAACGTCCTCAAGCCGATGGTCTGCGGGCTGACCAGCATCTCCATGGACCACATGCACCAACTGGGCAAGACACTCAAGGAAATCGCCACCGAAAAGGCGGGCATCCTCAAGAGTGACGTCCCGGCCGTCTCGGTTCCCCAGGAACCCGAGGCCGAGCGGGTGCTCAAGACAGTCGGCCGCCAGAACGGAACGAAGATTCTCTTCACCGGGCGGGATATCGACTTCAGCTACCGGGTGGAGTCTTCCCGCATGGATGGCTGCCACACCCGCGTGTGCCTGACCACCCCCCAGAGCCGTTTCGAGCACCTGCCCGTCCCGGTGCTGGGCGAACACCAGGCCGTCAACTGCGGGCTGGCACTGGCGCTGCTGGACCAGCTCAAGCAGCAGGGGATGGCCATCGATGACCGCCGGGCGATCGAAGGGCTCAACAACGTCTACCTGCCCGGGCGGATGGAGATGATCTACGCCGACCCGCGCGTCCTCGCCGACGGCGCCCACAATGCCGACTCGGTGCGGGCGCTGATGCGGGCGATCGGGCAGCACATCCCCTACGACAGCATGGTCATGATCTTCGGGTGTGCCGCCGACAAGGACATCCGCGGAATGATGGAACAGGTGGCCACCGGGGCCGACAAGGTCATCTTCACCCGGGCCTCCAACAGCCCCCGCGCCGCGGACCCCAAGGAACTGGCGGAAATCTACGAAGAACTGTCCGGCCGCGTTGCCCAGGTGATGGAAGACCTCACCGAGGCGATCCGGACGGCCGCCAATGCCGTCAGCCGCGAGGACCTCATCTGCCTGACCGGTTCGTTCTACCTGATCGGCGAGGCGAAGCAACTCCTGCAGCAGGCGAAGTAAGCCCCGGCGTACCCGAGACCGCCGGGGGCCCCCTTGGGGCGGTTCTCTCAGGTCGTCTTCTCAGAATACTGCGTTGGTATCAAAGGCCCTGCTTTCAGCGTTCGAAGCCTTCGATGCCCGCCACGGCGATACGCACGGTTCCGTCGCCGACCGGGCAGGTGAGCTTCTCGACGCGGGCACCGGTCGCCAGTTGGCTTGAAAGCTCTGCGAACACCTCGGCCGTCCGGTCGGCGGGGGCGGCATCCCGCAGGCGCTGGAACGTCTCGGCCGCCTGGGCGTAATCCCCGCGCTGGAGGCGTTCGACCGCTTGGGCAAAGCGATCGGCCGCGTCGATCTGGTCGGCAGTGGCGTCGGCCCGCAGGCTCAGCAGTTCCCACACCTCTACGGGGTCGGACACGCCGGTAATCCAGACGCTGCCCAGCGGCCTGGCCAGCAGGTCGGGCGTCTTGGCCGACTCCCACGCCCGGGCGTCCACCAGCGTTGCGGCGGCGAAAAACTTGCACGCGCTTTCCAGCCGCGAGGCGAGGTTCACGCAGTCGCCGATGGCGGTGTAGTCCATCCGCTCGCTCGATCCGCAGTTGCCGACCATGCTCTCCCCGCTGGCGACTCCCACGCGCAGCCCCAGCCGGGCGTCGGCACCTTCCTCGGCAAGGATGGCGTTCAGTTCCGCCACCTGGCGATGGCAGTCCAGCGCGGCGTGGAGTGCCCGCCCGGCGTGGTCGGGCTGCTGCACCGGCGCACCGAACAGCGCCAGGACCCCGTCGCCCAGGAATTTGTTGAGATACCCCCCGCGGCCGTGCTGCACGACGTCGGTCACGCGGTCGAAGTACCGGTTCAGCAGTGCGACGGTCCCGGCCGACCCGAGTCGCCGCGACAACGAAGTGAACCCCGCCAGGTCGGAAAACAGGCAGGTGATTTCCCGCCGCTCGCCGCCCAGCCTCGCCATCTGCGGGTCTTCCAGCAGGCGGTCCACCAGCTCCGGCGACAATGCTTGCGAGAACATGCCGCGGATGCGTCGCCGGGCTCGCTCCTCGGTCAACTGCCGGTAGGCCGTCACCACCAGGAAGCTCGCCCCCATTGCCGCCAGCGGTGCCACCAGCGCCACCCACACGCCCCCACAGACGAACACGCCCACCACGTTGAGCCATCCGAACGCCAGCAGCACCGCCGCCGACGCCACGGCCGCCTGGAGCACCGGGCGGAACGTCGCCAGCAACGTCACCGCCCCCCCGCACAACACGATCGCCAGCAGGTTCCAGCCGACGCCGGCCTCGCGGAGAAAGCACCCGCTCAGCAGCGTCCGCAGGATGGCGGCATGCACGTCGACCCCCGGGGTGCGGTGGCCGACCGGCGTGGGCACGAAGTCGGCGGCCCCGGTGGCGGTCGAGCCGATCAGCACGGTTTTGCCCTTCACGCGGCGGGCGATCTCGCGGCGGTATTCGGCGATGGCCTCTTCCAGCGCGGGCTCGGCCGACCGGGCACGCTTGATGAGCCTCAGCAGGTCGTCTACCCGCCGTTGGCGTGCGGCGAGGTCCGGCGGGTCCTGATCGGCGTCGCCAGCCAGGACCCCCTCGACATGTTCAGGCGCGGTCAGAATGTCCGCCAGCTCCATCAGCAACTGCTGCAACTGTTGTTCGGTCTGCGATTCCTGCTCTGCCAGCGCGTCGGCCGAGGGGGCGTTGGGGTCTGGCTGATCGAGCACTTCGCGTCGCTGGGCGGCGAGTCGGGCGGCGTGGAGTTCGTCGAGTTCCTCCGAGAGACCGGTGCAGGACCAGTAAAGCTCGCGGGCGCGGTCGGTGGGAAGCTTGCGGGCAAGCGAGGCAACCTGCCAGCAGGCGACGGCCGCCAGACGCCGGTTGGCGTGGAGCTTCTGTCCTTCTCGCCACGGCCCGGCCACCTGCGACGCCCGCAGCCGCGGGGGCCGACGGTCAGGGTCCCAGCGGATGAGCATGCGTCCCTGGCGGTCGGTGGAGATTTCGCGGGTGAAGCCGCCGGCGATCAGCCGAACGCCGTGGGGGGTGCTCTCGACCTGGGCAGGCCAGGGCCCGCCGAGTTCGCGACCGGCCGCCGCCAGGGCAAGCTGCGGCCAGACCGACCCGCCCGACTCGCCCATCATACGAATGCGGCGGACCACGCCGTCACGGTCGGGCTCGACGGTCACAAAGCCGGTCCCGGCGG
>JBKHHV010000061.1:0-15168 GCA_046539005.1 Phycisphaerae bacterium | reverse complement strand
CTTCGCAGGCACTTCCCCCGGAGCGGGGGAAGGGTTTCCGGCGGGCGGGGGCGGTTTACTCGCTGTCGGCGGCTTTGTCGGCCGCGGTTGCCTTGTTGCGCTGCCGCGTTTTGCGCATCTGAGAGACGGTGGCGACCTTCTTCCGCGCGGCGCCCTGCCAGTCCTTCGTTCCTCGGTACTCCTTGCGGCGTTTGGCGGCGGTGAGTCGCTTCTTCGCGGCCGGTATCTCGTCGGCGTATTGCGGCAGCCAACGCGCCTGGGCAACCAGCATTTCGTCGGTGAGTTGCTCGATTTCCACCGGGTCCAGCACCGCTCCGGTCAGCGGGTCGAGCATCATCGCCTGCCGCAGCAGTTCGATGTCGCCCTGGACGGCCGCCTCTACCGAAAGACGCTGCACTTCGATGCTGCGGTTACACACGGCCGCGCAGCCCAGAGGCAGTTCCCCCACGATCGGCACGCTGATTCCGTTGCGGTCGACATATCCGGGCACCTCGACGATGGCGTCCTCGGGCAGGTTGGAGATGCACCCGCCGTTGGGCACGTTGAAGTGCCCGCGGTAGACCCGTCCGGTCTCGAGCGATTCGATGATGAAGCTGCCGTGCTCGTGCCCGCGGTTTTCTGGGGCGATGGGTTTGTCCTGGTCGGCGAGCCATCGGGGGAAGTCGGTCTCGAACCAGTTGCGCCCCTCGGTACACACACGCAGGTACCCGCCGGTTTCGCCGTGGATCCAGTCGCGCAGGTCGATCCACTTGCGGATGTCTCTGGACCGTTTGCGGTACCAGGGCAGGTACTCGCTTAGATGCCCGTTGCTTTCGGTGCTGTAGTAGCCGAAGCGTTTGAGCATGTCGATGCGGACCTTCTCGGTCTGGGAGTAGACGGGGTGCTTCTGGAAGCCCTCCAGCAGGCGGGGGGTCCAGTCGAGCCCGTCGTAGATCGCCTGGAGGTACCACGTCTGGTGGTTGATCCCGGCACAGATGATCTCCACTTCATCCTGGCGGACGGGGCGGTAGCTTTTCGAGCCGCGTTTCGTGCCCTCGTTGACCAGCAGTTCGATGACTTCGGCGATCTGGCGGTGCCCTGCGATGACGCCGTGGCAGAGCCCCACCGTGGGCACCTGTCCGTAGACGTTGGCGGCCCAGGTGTTCATGGCGTTGGGGTTGGCGTAGTTGAGCAGCAGGCAGTTGTCGGCCGCGACCTCGCGGATATCGGAGCAGAACTCCAGAATCTGAGGGATGTTACGCTGCCCATAGAAGATACCGCCAGCGCAGAGGGTGTCGCCCACGCACTGATCGAGCCCGTACTTGAGGGGGATCTCGACGTCGAGCTTGAAGGCTTCCAGTCCGCCGATGCGGGTACAGTTGATGACGTAATCGGCGTCGGTGACGGCCTCGGTGCGATCGAGAGTGGGCTGGATGGTCGCCGGCAGGTCGTTGCCTTCGATGTCCTTGTTGCAGAGCTGGGCGACCATGTCGAGGTTGCGCTCGTTGATGTCGTGCAGCGCAAAGCGGGTGTCCTGCAGTTCGGGCACCGCCAGGATGTCCCGGAACAACCCCCGGCAGAAACCGACACTTCCGGCCCCGATGAAGGCGACTTTGATGGGCATAGTGAACTCCTCAGAGAAACGGAATGTTATAGCCTCGTGCGGATTGTACCACCACGGCCGCCGACCAAAAGCCCGGGCAGGGCCAGTGCCGTTGGCCACGCCGGGAAGAACGCCGATGGCCGGCTCTGCCATCACTCCCCGATCGCCCAGCGTGCGGTGCGCAGGGGGCGGCGAAGCTGGTGGGTCACGTGGTAGTTCAGCAGTCGGCCGACCGCGCGGGCCTGGGGCTCGGGCAGTTGCAGCTTGCCGCGTCGGGGGCCCTGGGCCGAGCGCATCGTCGTAAGACCCACCAAAGCCTGGGGATCCAGCCGGTATTTCTCGACGGCCGACGGTTCGCACGCCCCGCAGAGCAGCCCCCCCTGATCGGACGAGAAGTACGCTTCCTTGATCGGCGGGGTCATCTCGCGCCCGCAGGAGACGCAGCGGCCCATCTCGCCCAGCAGGCCGGCCCGAAGCAGCAGCCGCCACTGGAAATACGCCAGCACGGCAGCGGTCGGGGCGTCCGGCTCGCCGAGCCGGGCCAGGGCGTTCTTCAGGAGGTCGTATATTTCCGGATGCGGGTCGTTCTCGCCCAGCATCGCCCCGACCAGTTCGATCATGTACAGCGCCGCGTGCAGGCTGCGGGGGCATTGGCGCAAGGGGGTGCGCCAGACGGTCTCGTCGAACTCGATCAGCGTGCCCAGCCCGCCGCTGCGGGATTCGCTGTAGACCAGGTCGCCCTCGCTGAGGAGGTCCAGTGCCCCGCCGCTTTTGCTCTTGGGACGCTTGGATCCCTTGGCGATCAGCCCCACCTTGCCCTGGTCGCGCGTGAAGAAGTGCACTACCTGCGAGGTCTCGCTGTAGTCGGTCGTACGGAGGCAGATTGCCGGCGTGCGGTGACGCATGAACACCAGAGTAGCGACCACCGGCCGCCGGTGCCAGTGGCGGTCTGCCGCCGGGGCAGGGGCAATGGCCGCTGCGGGTCAGCCGTTGGAATACGCCCGGCGGATGGTCTCCACGCCTTCGGTCCGCAGGCGGTTGGCGGTCTCCCAGTTGATCAGATCCCACCACGCCTTGACATAATCGCCGCGTTGGATGCCGAACCGGGGCAGGTAGGCGTGCTCCCACAGGTCCAGCCCCAGCACCGGGGCCATTCCCAGCATCAGCGGGGAATCCTGGTTGGGCGTGGAGACGACCACCAGCCGGTCGTGGATGTCCAGCACCAGCCACACCCACCCGCTGCCGAAGCGGCTCATGGCCTCCATGAAGAACTCGGCCTTGAGTTCCTCCATGCCGCCGAAGTTGTGCTCGATCGCCGATTGCAGCAGCGTGTCGGGCTCGCCGCGTCCCCCCGGAGACATGATCTGCCAGAAAAGCGTGTGGTTCAGGTGGCCCCCGCCGAAGTTCCGCACCGGCTGGCGGAGATCGGCCGGGAGCTTGCCGATGTCCCAAAGCATCTCTTCCAGGCAGGGCAGGTGGGCACAGTCCCGCTGGCGCCCGTCGAGGGTATCGTTCAGCCGCCGGATGTACTCGGCGTGCAGGGAATCGTGGTGCAGTTTCAGGGAGTCCCGTCCGAAGACCGGCGCGAGGGCGTGGTAGTCGTAGGTAAGAGGGGGAAGCTCGAAACGCATGGTGCTTCTCCTTACGGCAAAAGGGCACGCATTGCCTTGGCGGGGTCATACAAGCCCCGTCCTGCGGCGGCGATGACGCGCTACCCAACTTTAGGCGCGCCGCCCGGACAGATCAAAAGCCACTGTCCGCCGACTCCGCCCGAAAGCCGCTTGGTGGGCCGACGATCGCGTGATATAGTGTCCGTCCCGCGCCCTGACCCCGCGGGGTGGAGACCATGCAAATGAACCTGAAGGAATTCAGTCAGTGGATCGCAGCCGGCTCGACCGGCGCCATCGAAGGCGGCTGGCTTTCGGCGATGGAAGCCAACACCGCCCCCTCCCGCATGCGCGAGGTGCTGGACCTGCTGGCCAAAGCCAGGCACAACGACCTCGTCGAGACCCTCGCCGGAATGCTGCTGGAGGACCGGATCGCCAACCTCGAGCCGGAAAAAGCCCTCGTGGTCATCCGCGCGATCTTCCCGGCCATGTCCGGGGAGAACCAGGAAATCCGCGACGCCGTCGCCGAGACCTATACCAAGGTCTACGGAGAAGTCGATAACTTCCAGACCATCCTCAAGGCCTCGGGCATCCAGGGCAACCAGTCGCCCCGCCGGGCGATCCAGACCCTCGATACCTGCCTGAAAGTCAAAGTCGGCGGGTTCGTGGTCAACCGCTTCGAACACCAGGCCTGCAAGGTCAAGGAATTCGACGACATCATGGAAGAATGGGTCCTGGTAGATCACCGCGGCGGCGAAGACCAACTCGACTGCCGCCTGCTCGGCGATGAATGGGACCCGGCCGATCCGCGGGACTTCCGCGTGCTGAGCCGCTTTGCCCCCGACAAGCTCAAGGAAATGCTGCAGCAGGACCCGGCCGAAGCATTGATCGGCATATGCATCTCACGCGGCGGATCGGTGAACGCCGACCAGCTCAAGGATCTGCTGGTCGGACCCTACCTGCCCCAGAGCAAGTGGAGCAGTTGGTGGGGCCGGGCACGCACCGCCATCAAGAAGGCCGACACCCTCACCGTCGAGGGGCGCCCCGCGCTGGTGGAATATCACCCCGGGGGGCGCACGCTGGAAGAGGAACTCGCACCGGCCGTCGAGAAGGCGATTCTGCCGGAAGATTACTTCGACGTGCTGCAGACCTACCTCCGTGAAGCCCAGCAGCGCGGGCTGGAGACAGACGACACGTTCGTCAACGCCCTGCTTGAAACCCTCGCCCGCCAGGCGCGGGAGTACATCCAGAACCGACCGGCCGACGCACTGACGGCCGCCCTGGCACTGGATACCGCCGCCAAGATGGGCTATTCGCTCGATCGAGACGACGTGCCCCGCGGGACCGAGATTATCACCCACAGCGCCGACCCCGCCGCCGCCATCGCCGAACTGCCCGAACCGTCGCTCCGGCCGGCCGCCTACCGCGCTCTGGAGCAACGGGAAGACAGTACCGTGCAGTTCGCCCGCCTGCTGACGCGCATGCCGGTCGCCGAACTCGACGTGCTTGCGCAGACGCTTCGCGAAGCCGGGCACGGCGACGCGGTCGAGCAGGCCGTCGGCGAGGCGATCGTGAACGTCGCCGAGAGCCTGCATATCTGCCTGTGGCTGTGGGCCGGTCCCGCGGAGCCGGTGCGCACCGCACCTTCGCGCCTGGACCTGCTGGGACGCCTGCTGGCGGTGATGCAGGAACTGCACATCGAACACGACGTGGACCGCGACTTCCGCCGTGAAGCCTGCCAGCAGATCCGCTCGGCGTTCGCGGCGGCCGACTATGCCGGCTTCCGCGAGGCGATGGAGGAAATGGACGAAGGCGTCGCCCGGGCGATGAAGCGCCGCATCGAGCGGTCGCCGGGCCTTTCGGCCAGCACGCGCGAGGCGATGCTGCAGATCATGCGGGAGAAGTACTACACCCTCTTCCTCAAGGAGAAGGTCGAGCCGTGGCTGGACGAGTCGGTCGTGTACCTGACCGCGCAGTCGCTGCGGCAGAAGGAATCGGAACTCAAGGAGCTTACCGAGGTGACCATTCCCGCCAACTCGCGTGCCATCGGCGAGGCCGCCCAGCTAGGCGACCTGAGCGAGAACGGCGAGTGGCAGTATGCCATCGAGGAGCGTCGGCGCCTGCTGGGGCAGGTGGCGCAGATCCAGGACGACATGGCCCGGGCGCGGATCATCGAACCGCGGGACATTCCCACCGACAAGGTCGGCATCGGCTCGAAGGTGACCGTCCGCAAGCAGGACGGCGGCGACCCGGTGGACCTGACCTTCCTGGGCCCCTGGGAGACCGACGTCCAGGCACGGGTCTACAGCTACAAGACCCCGGTGGCACAGGCCCTGATGGGGCATACCATCGGCGATGCGGTCACGCTGAAGGTCGACGGCGACGAGGCCGAGTACGTCATCGAGGCAATCGCCCCCTCGCTGTCGCCGACCGTCTGACCTCCGCCTTCGCCGGGGAAAGCACCTGCCCAGCAGGCGATGGGGGATTGACGTCCCGCCCTGAAAGGGCTGTGGCAGACAGGCGTGCGGCGCAAGCCCGGAACAGGGCGCTCGCAGGGAGCGAGCCCCGACGGGACGGCACCAAGGCCCTATCCGGTAACCGCTGTGTCGATGCCGGCCTTGCTGCGATTCGGGCAAACGCCCGCGGGCCACGTTGCGTTCAGCGCTGTGCGTGACAGCAGAGGCGTCGCAGATGCCCGTGGCACCGTTTGTCCCCTCCCCGCTCGTTCGTTCTGGCCTCCGGTCACTCCTGCCGCTTGGGGTCCTGGGCGATTGCCTCGGCGACCTTGCTCAAGAGCGAGTCGACCGTAAAGGGCTTGGCCAGGAAACGCACGCCCCGATCGAGCACGCCGTGGTGGGCGATAGCGTTGCCGGTGTAGCCGGACATGTAAACCACCCGCAGCGAGGGATCCCGCTCGTTCAGTGCCTGGTAGAGTTGCTTGCCGTTCATCCCGGGCATGACCACGTCGGTCAGCAGCAGGTCGACGCCGTCGTCACCGAACTTCTCGATCGCCTCGCGAGGGTCGGCCGCCGTGATCACGCGGTAGCCCGACCGCTGCAGGACGTCCGCGGCCAACCGTCGCACCACCTGCTCGTCCTCCACCACCAGGATCGTTTCTCCCGAGGCCTTCGAGGCCCGGATGAAGGGGGTTTCGCGGCGGGGGGCCTGGTCGGACTCCACCAGCGGCAGGTAGACCTTGAAGGTGGTGCCCTGCCCCGGTTCGCTGTAGACCCATATCTCTCCCCCGTGCTGCTTGATGATCCCGTATACCGTCGCCAGTCCCAGCCCCGTACCCTGCTCGCTGGGCTTGGTGGTGAAGAAGGGCTCGAAAATGTGGCTCAGCGTGTCACTGTCCATCCCGTGGCCGTTGTCGGTGACCATGAGAATGCCGTACTCGCCGGGCTCGATGCCCGGGTGCTCGCGTGCGTATTCCTGGTCGAGCGAGACCCGGTCGGTTTCGATGGTGATCTTCCCGCCCTCGGGCATGGCGTCCTGGGCGTTGATCACCAGGTTCATCAGGATCTGCTGGACCTGCTGGGGGTCGGCCAACACCGAGGCGGGCCGCTCGGAGAGGTGGTACTCGATCTGCACGTCCTCCCGCACCACGCTTCGCAGCACGCTCCGCAACGAGCGGATATCCTCGCCCAGTTCGATGTTCACGAGGTGGAGCATCTGCTTGCGCCCGAAGGCAAGCAACTGCCGTGTCAGGTCCCGCGACCGCTGGGCGGCCTTCTTGATCTCCTGGAAGTAACTCCCCAGCGGCTCCGACCCGGCGGCAAGGTTCTGCCCCAGTTCCGAATAGCCCAGAATCGGCGAAAGCAGGTTGTTGAAATCGTGGGCCACCCCGCCGGCGAGTCGGCCGATGACCTCCATCTTCTGGGCCTGGCGAAGCTGGGCTTCGAGATTTGACTTTTCGGAAGCGGCCGACCGCTGTTCGGTAACGTCCACGCCGACCGCCCAGGTGTCCCACCCGGGAATGGGAAACTGTGCCGATGTGTTCCACCACAGGACGTGACGCTTCGTGCCGTCCCGGGCGGTCAAGGTCCACTCCCTGCCTCGGAAACTTCCGCCGGCCCTTTCGATCTCCTGCAACATCTGCGTGCGGTAGTCGTCGTCGGGGTAGAGTACTTCCAGCCCGTCCTTTCGGCCGACCATCTCCTCGGCACAGTATCCGGTAACCCGCTCGGCCTCGCGATTCCAGGCGATGATCCTTCCCTCGGCGTCGAAAGCATCCAGCAGGACCGGCATGTTCCGCACGATGGTCCGCAGGTGCTGCTCGCTGGCCTGGAGTTTCTGCTGGGCCTCCCTGCGTTCGGTGGTCACCTGAAAGAAGACGCTCAGTCCCCCGGCGTAGGGGTAGACGTGGACTTCGTACCAGTTGGCATAGGGTGGGTTCAGGAAGTGGGTCTCGAACCAGAGCGGCTGTGCCTGCCATAGGGCCCGGCGGTACTCCTGCTCGAAGACGCTGCCGCGGGCTTCGGGGAACGCTTCGAACAGTTCACGGCCGACCACTTCTTCCGCCGGCCGACCCAGCAGCCGCTCGGCCGCCCGGTTGAAATAGGTGACCTTCAGTTCCTGGTCGAGGGCGAAGAATCCGTCGGATACGCTTTCGAGAATCTGCGAGAGTCGTTCGCTGGTTTCCCGCAGGGCCTGTGTCTGTCGGGTGCTGGCACGGCCGGCTTCGATGGCATGGAGGGCAAAGCCCAGGTCGGTCGTCAGTTCCTCGAACAGCTCGCCTTCGCGTGGGTCGCCGAGAAGATCATGAGGCAGGGACACCGCCATTGCTCCGTAACAGACGCCCTCGTAGCGCAGCGCGGTCGCCATGGCCGCCCGGTCGCCATGAGCCATCGCCATGATGCAGCCGCTGCAGAGCCCCGATGGGTCGCGGGCGATCACCGGGCGGTCCGATTGCATCGCCTGGTGCATGCAGTTCGGCCATTCGCCATTGCGGAGATGCCGCACCAAGGCGTCGCTCCATTGCTCGAGTCCCTTCTGGGCGACATGATCCACCGCCTGGCTTCCGGGATCGGTCAGGGCGATCCAGGCCCCGTAGTAACCCCGGGTCTGCACCAGCGTTTCGCACGCCCGTTCGATCAGCCGGGCGGGGTCGCTCTCGCGGCAGATGATCTGGTTGACGTTCCGTACGCCCTGCAGAACCGCGTTAATGTGACGGGTCTGCTCCTGCTCGCGCCGGTTGGCGTCGCAGGCGCAGATGCGATCGACCGCCGTGGCTACCTCTCCGGTCAACTCCTCCAACAACTCCTTGACGGGCAAGGCCTCCCCGGTCGGCTGATGGCTGCGCACGTTCAGCACCACCTCGCCGAAGCGTCCGGCCTTGCGGGCAACGCAGTAGAACCCCCGGCAGGACTCACCGTCGGCTCCGTCCAGCGGACAGCTCTCGCAGGCGTCCTTGTCGGACTCGGTGGTTACCTCGCCGGGCCGCTCGAGCGCCCTGGTCGCGCAGGGAGGCAGGTACCCCTGTTCGGTCCGGCGTTGCATCGCCTCGAACACGTCCCCGAAGCCGGCCTGCTCGATCTGCTCGGCCTGCCGGTCGTGGTGCAGCATCATCCACGCCGAGCGAAACGCCCCGCTGTTGACCAGCGTACGGCAGACCCCCGCCAGGGCGTCCCGGCAACTCACTTCCCCCAGCAGTGCATGGCGAATGTCCTTCTCGGCGAGCAGGAGATTGACAAGAGAGGGGTTCGCGGAAGCCGCTTGGGGTTCTTCGTTGGCCGAATCCAGCAACTGCAGGCGTCGACGCAGGACCTCCGCCTCTGCGTGAAGACGCTCGGAATTGTGTGATTCGTCGATCATCGGCATCCGAGTCCTGAAGAGAGAAGAGATCGGCAGGGCAGGCCCTGCAGTCCCGGAAATGCTTCGTTCATTCTACGACCGGGACAGAGAGAATACAAGCGGCGCTACGGGCTGAGAAACCGGCTCAACCGGCTTGCCGCGTCGCCCGCAGGGCGAGCCGGCGGAGGGCTTCGACCAGACCGGCGGCCAGGACTTCGGACCGCAGGCGGGGCTCGGGGCGGTTGCGGTCCTGGCGCCACCAGTGGTGCAGCTTGGGAAGCAGGACGATCTCGATCGGCCGACGTTCGATCGAGGTCTCCAGTGCCGTCAGCGCCTCCAGCATGCTCACCGGGGTAGGCGCGGGGGAAGCTCCCTCGCCGGTGATGCATCGCTGGGGCGGGGTGATCACGAAGTGCTCACGGCAGGCGATGGGACGTTGGGCGTAGAGCGTGCACAACCCCCCCTTCAACAGCGGGCAATGCAACCCGGCACGGGAATACTCGTGCGACCACTGGGCGAACCGACCGGCTGTGCCCTGGGCGGGCTGGTAGCTGGCGGGCAGGTCGCCGGCGGCGGCCGACCAGGTCGCGAGCTCCTCCAGCACCGCTTCGCGACGGCCGGGCTCCAGGGCGTCCACCTCGCATTGCAGACAGCGGGCTTCGCACGCCGGCAAAGGGACGAGGTACCGGCAACAGGCACTGCAGCCTTTGCGGCACGGCACGCGGATGCCCCGGGCGTTGAAGATTTCGACCGTCTGGCGGGAGATCTGTGTCGAGACCGACCGGGCGTGCGGGACGAACTCCGAGAGGGTCATTCGCCCGGCGGGGACCGTCAACTCCAGCGACACCTCACCCCAAGGCAGGGACAGCGTCTCCTCGATCCGTCGGCCGACGGGCGAGGGAAGATGTTCGCCGAGTTGTTGCAACGGTCTTCCTTTCGCGACAGGCCTCCCCCCGGAGTTTGCGGTCAGGCGGCTGCGGTATCGTCTCCGGTTTCCTCCGGATGTGGGGCAGCACGGGGCAGGTCCAGGTCGGTGCGGCAGCGCAGGCGGACGATTTCCAGCATCGTTTCGGCCAGTTCGATCGCCGGGTAGGTGCGGTGGTGACGCTGGAGGTTCTCCGGAAGCCACGCCAGCAGGGTGGAGAGAATGACTCCCTCCGGCTCACGTCCTTCCACGCGGGCCGTCAGTTCCATGAGGCACTCGGCGAGGCTGACCGGCAGTTCCAGGCGGGTGGCGACGCCCGGGTTATGCCCGTCGCACAGCGCGGGGTTCGACACCACGTTGTACTCGCGGCAGACCACCGGCCGCTCGGAGTGAAGCTCACAGCCGTGTTGATTCAGCAGCGGGCAGGGCTGGTCGAGCGAGGTATACCACTGGGCGACTTCCCGGAGCAGTTCGGTCTGGTCGTCGGCCCGGGCGGTGAATCGCGCCGACAGTACGTTCCGGGCGGCCTTCTCGAAACTCTCGGCGATGCGCCGGCGGTGCTGTCCCTGCAGGGCGAGGAGGTCTTCCCACAGGTGGAAGGCCTCGGGCGGGGAGATGGGCACGAGGTAATGGCAGCAGGCGTCACAGCCTTTGCGGCAGGAGAGTGTCAGCCCGCGCTGGCGCAGTTGCGTAACGGCCGATGCGAGAATGCGCTCGGCCAGGTGACGCGCGAGAGGCACCATGTCCGCAAGGCGGGCGGGCACGTCGGCTACGCGTACACGCTCGTCCAGCACGCGGTCGAAGACCGGAAGCTGGATCCGCAGCAGGCGGGAACCGTCGGCCGGGCGGGTGCCCTCCGGGGGGAGGTCCACCGCAAAAACCCTCACTGTCTGATTCTTCCTCACGTTCATGGGCATTCCGTTCTCGGAACGCCCCAACCCGGAACATCTCGCAGGGTAAAGGCCCTGTCTGCACCCATCACAATCTTCGACCGTTCCGGCTGCTCACGTTAGTAAGCACATTTGTCAGAACACGTTCGCCATGCCGACCTGGGTCAGTCCGCCCGTCGGAGGGTCTCCAGGAACCGCTGAACAAGCTGCAGGGCCTCCCAGGTGCGGTGGTAACGGTCGAGGTTACGGCCCAGCCACACCAGCAGCATGGGAAGCAGCACGCCGTCCACGGGTCGGCCTTCCACTGCGGCCGCCAGGTCCGCCAGCGCCTCGTCCACGCGGGGAGCGTGTCGGCCCCGGACGCGCAGCGGACGCAACCGGCAGGCGATCGGCCTGGATTCCGGCAGCAGACAGCCCTGCGGGCCCTGCAGGGGGCAGGGGATCTCCCTGTCCACGTACCACTGCCAGAGCGACTCGGCCGAGTCCCCGCCGGCCGAGTCGGACGGGGGCGGGCAGGCGATCATTGCCCGGGCGGCGTCGGCGAAGCGATCGGCGATCTGCTCGCGCAGCGCAGCGGGCTGCTGCTGGATCTCGCGGGCAATGCAGAACGCCTCGGGCACCGACAGCGCGGTCATGGCATGCCCGTCGCCCACGCATCGGGCTTCGGGCGGGGTGTCTTCCAGCAGACGCGCGACGATCGCCCGGGCCAGTGGAACCACGTCCGCCAGGCGGGCCTGGTGACCACGGATGGTGACCAGCGCGTCCCAGGCATCGGGAAGACATGGAAGGTCAACGGATACCCGTATGCTTTGCTCGGGGCATTCCTGTACACATTCGGGGCCGACGCACTCGACGGACATACAAGACGGACACGACATAGGCGGACCTACCCTCCACGCTGAGAGCAGGAGCGGGCTCCTGCCGATCAGGTAAGAAACAGCTTCCCTGGGACGTCTGCACCGTGGGCAGAACGACCCTCCACGGGGATTATCGTTTCGTCCCGGACGCACCTTAACCGAAACCGGAGAAATCGGAGAAACACGCAGAGTTTTGCCGGTGCTGCAGGGGAGCTTCATCCATAAGCCCGGTTTGTATCAAAGGTAAGGTACGGAATTAGCCCCAAAGGGGTGGAATTGATTCGACAAGTCCGGTATCCTCATTGCGTATGAATCTCGACACCCCCAAAGCCGTGGAACTGGTAAAAGCCCATCTGGGCGAGGGCCCGTGGGACGTTAAGCCTTTCGGGGCGGGTAAGTTCTCGCAGACCTTCTCCGCCGACTCCGACGGAGGGCAGTACGTGCTGCGCGTCGCGCCCCCCGACAGTGTACTGCAATTGTTCTACGAGTTTCGGATGATGCGCCAAGAGCCGGGCATCCATCAGAGGCTCCTGGCGGAGACGCACGTTCCGGTTCCCCCGATCGTGGCGGCCGACTTCTCACGACAGCGGATCGACCGCGACTACGTCCTCATGCCCCGCCTGCCGGGCAGCCCGCTCAGCGAGGCGAGCCTGGACGCTCCCGCCCGCGACCGCGCCCTGCGGGAATGGGGGGGCTACATCGCCCAGGCCCACGAACTGACCGCCCCCCACAACCGCTTCGGGTACCTCGGCGAGCACGAGTGCATGCCTCCCCAGGAAAGCTGGATGGCCGCCTTCGGGGTGATGTACACCAAGCTGATCCACGACTGCATCCGCTGCGGCGTCTACGACCGCACCACCGGCGACGAAGCGATCGAACTGCTCACCGGGCACCTGCACGCCTTCGGGCACTGCCGCCGGTCACACCTGCTGCACGGGGACATCTGGGTCACCAACCTGCTGGTACAGCCGGACGGGAAAGTCACCGGCGTGATCGACTGGGACCGGGCCTGCTGGGGGGACATCGAGTGGGACCTGGCAATCGCCGAGTACTGCGGAGTCACCCGTCGGCCCTTCTGGGAAGGCTACGGCCGCGAGGTCGATACCCACAGCGGCGAGGCGGCACTGCGGCGGATGTTCTACCTGCTCTACGAGCACCAGAAGTACATCGTCATCAGCGTGTCCAGCCGGCGGGACGATCCCCGCCGGGCCCGGCGCTACGCCCGCGAATCGCTGGAGATCATGGACCGCTTCCGCGAGACGGGCATCCCCCAGTTCTGAATACCCTGTCGATCAGGACGCCGACTTCATCTGGATCAGGTTCCGGTCGGAAAGCATCTTGAGGAACTGTGAGACGCTCAGTTCGGCCTCGGGCAGCCCCACCTTGTGCGACGAGGCGAACGCCCGGATGATGCTCTTGACGTTCCGCTTGCCGTCACACATCGCGTAGACTTCCCGGCCGATGGGGTCCAGTTCGAACTTGCGCTCGATATAGCCGGCACTGCCCAGCATCTTCTGCCACAGGGGCCGATCCAGCGCCACGGCGATATGCAGCCCGCCGCCGTCGGTCTCGTGGGTCCAGAGCACCGGCTCCTTGACCGGCTTGGCAGCCAGGGCGCCCTCCCGCTGAGACTTGGAGGGGCGGTTGTCTTTCTTCTTCAGCAGCCAGTGAAGCAGGCTTCCCTTGAACATGGCAACGCATCCAGGTGGAGGGATCGGGATCAGCGGCCGGGAACTCCTGTTCCTGGCTCGGGCGGTCGGGGCGTGGAGGGTGAAAGGCCTCCCGGGCGCCGCGTTCCCAACGTATCAGGTGCTTCGATTGGGGACAAGCAGGTTCATGCGGGCAATCGCCTCGCGCACCGCGTGCTCGTCGCCGCGGGAGGGCGCTTCGTGCATGGCGATGCGAAGCCGGTTGCGGGCGGTGTCTTCCACGCAGGCGGCCGTTACGCCGCGGCGGGCCAGGAACCCCAGCGGGAATTTCACCCGGTGGACGCCGGTGCGGACGATCCCCTTCATCCGACCGCCGTTTCCGCGATCGTCCACGTGCAGCGGCAGCGATTCGTCCAGGATCAGCCGGCGACGGATGTTCTTCAGCGGGGGGTACTTCAGCCAGTTGTCCATTTTGCGGCGGTTCAGCGCCAGCTCGGCCGGATACAGTTGCCGCACGGTCAGCAGCCGTCCGCCGCGGGCGCCGAGTTCGAGGGTCAGGTCGCCCATGTTCAGTCGCTGGCGTCGGAGGGTGTAGTCCGGCGGGGTCCGGAAGCTCACCTGGAACAGCGACCAGTCGACCGGATCGTTTTCACCGCTGATCTCCAGCGTGGGCAGCACCCGTTCGAGGATCAGTCGCCGGACCTTCTGGTCGTCGGTGCGGAGGGTAAGCAATATCGCCATGCCGGTCAGGTCGTGCCAGCCGGCCCAGGCGGCGTGGTGGGCGGGCGTTTTCCCCTCGGGCGCCCAGGCGACGTGGGGGAAGCCCTTTACCTGCGGGACGTTGTCGGACAGTTGCCCGCGACCGGCAACCACCGCCACCTGCCTGCGCAGCCACGAGTCCGGCCTTGCCGGGAGGATCCAGCCGCGCGGGCGGGGAATCCACTGGATGCGCAGCATGGGCTCGTCGGCGTCGCCCAGCAACACCGAACCGGCCTCGGTGGGTTTGGAGATTCCCATCGGTCTCCAGTCTTGCGGCACGCAGAGGCGCCACCGCGCCCAGGCGAATGTCAGCCAACCGGCTGGTACGTCCATGTCTCTCGCTCCGAGGCGACATGGTAGCAACCTTGCCCGCCCGGCTCCAGCTTTGCCGCCGCCCCCTGCCGGGAGAACCGAGCCGGCGTCACTTCTTGTCCGGCAGCAGGGGTCCGAATCGCTTCACGTGCTCCCACTTGCCCTCGGTGATCGCCTTGCGGAACTGCTCGACCTGCTTGGCCGCTCCGAGGTTGTGCTGCAGCAGGGCTTTCTTCGCCTCGGCCGCCTCGGCATCGCCCAGCAGCTCGAGCACCATCTGGGCCTCGGGCGAGGCGGGGTTCTCGTCGGCGAGCTTGCCCGCCAGCTTGCGGTCGTTTGTCCAGTACGCCAGCGCCAGCCGCGGGCGGTACACCTTCGGCCGCTGCTCGATAAGCTTGCCCAGCCACTCCTTGGCCTGCTCCTTCTTGCCCAGGGCATACGCCTGCAGGGCCCGGTGGTAGTAGGAGTCGACCCCGGCGGATCCGAATTCGATCTCGGTCATCTTCGCGCCGCGTTCCCAGGCGATCAGCGCATCCAGCAGGTGGGTCTGCCGGTGGTTGGGGGCCGTCTTGGCGGTCAGTTCCTTCGCCGTCTGGAAATGGCCGTAGCGATAGCACGCCCGCGCCATCGAGAGTGCATAGTCATCGTCGGGGTCCGTTTTGCCTTCGAGGATCTTGCGGGCCTCTCGCATGGCGTGCCACACGCGGGGGGCGCCGCGGTGATTGGAGATTTCCTCCAGCTCGATCCGGTACTTGCCGCCCAGCGACTTGACCTGCGGGTGTCGCGAGCGGGTG
>JBKHHV010000311.1:0-4004 GCA_046539005.1 Phycisphaerae bacterium | reverse complement strand
CCCACAGCCAGTACCGCCACAACGGCTACGAGGACAACGCCGACGCCCACATGAAACGCCAGGTGATGGGACGCGAGGTGGTGGTGGCGATTACCGACGGGCAGTTGCACCTCGGGCCGTGGGAACACATCTTCTACTACGAGTTCGACGGCATGCGGAAGAAACGCCTGCTGGTGAAGATCATCGGGGAGTAAGCGATAAGCAGTACGTGATAGGCGATAAGCGGTAGGCTGTAAGCGATAGGCAATAGGCGGCAGGCGGTGAGCGATCGGTCGCGGGTCGTTGGCGGTGAGACGGGTAGAATGCCGATAGAACGGCAGGATGCCGGCGCGGGTTTCTGGCCAAGAAGGAGTCCGACATGTCCATTTCGTTCGAGTGTGAGCACTGCGGGAAGGAAGTATCGGCCCCGGCCGAGGCGGCCGGTCGTCGCGGGAAGTGCCCGTTCTGTCACCAGAGCAGCTACATTCCCGACCCGAACGTCGATGAGGAGATTCCCCTCGCCCCCGTCGACGAGGAAGAGGAGCGGGCGATCGAGGAAGAGGAGCGTCGCCTCCAGGAGGCCGAGCGGGCCCTGATTGCCGAGACCGGCGCCGAATTGCCCCCCGAAAGCGGCGGCAGCACCGCCGCCGGCAGCGAGAAGGTGAGCCCCGAACAACTGTACCACCACGTGGTGAACTACTGCCTGGAGATGTCCAACAGCAACCTCGAGAAGGCCCGGGACTCGGCCAACCGACTGAAGCAACACGGTTACGACGGGCTGCAAGCCGTGGACGACTTCATCACCGGCAAGGCGCTGGAGCCGGCACTGGACCCGATCCCCACCAAGCTCTGCCGCGGCTTCCTGGACCAACTCCGCAACGAAGTGCGGAATCAGTAGTTTTCAGTCGTTGGCTTTCAGTCCTTCACTGTCAGCTTTCAGTTACCGGTCGCCAGCCGGTCTCCGACGCCCTTCTGCCTGAACAGCGGGGAGCGCTTCGGTAGGGCGGCGCAGCTCTGCTGCCCGCCGTTGCGAGCGAGAACGCTGGATGGACAACTTCGAGTCTGAAGAAACCTGTCGTCATCCAGCCTTCCGTGGGTGTCCGCAGTCCGGGGCCTGACGGGCCGGCAGAGAGTAGCCGGAGGTGGAGCGAAGCGGAACCCCCGGAAGAGGCGGCCATCCAATACGTCGCGCTGACGCCACGGGCTGTAGGCTGGCGAAGGCGACAATGCAGAGGCAGGTTTCTTGCCCTGCGACGCGCGAAGTCGGACTGGACCAGGCTGCGGCGCTGGAGGCGTTGCCCTGACAACAGGTCACTTCTTGTCATTCGAACTCAACAGCGCTGAACGCCAAGGCGACCCGGTGGCGCTTGGCGGAGCCCCCTGACAGGTCTGGAATTGGCGGGCGAATTTGGGGTTTGGGGGGCTCCTGTCGCCGGGCGCCATGTTTCTATGCGCAGCATTGATTCCGCATTCAGGCTACTTCATTCATCATTCAGCATTGTTCCATGATGTCTTGTTCGCCGGGCGGTGCATTGCTACAATATTGCCACGTTCGCTAGGGGCGTCCCCTGCGGGACTGAGATGACCCTTGGAACCTGATCAGCCAGCGAGGCCAGTGGGGCTCGCGAACTGCGTAGGAAAGCGGACGGGCGTTGTGACATGCCGTCGCGCACCCGGCCGCCTTGAGCGGCCTTTTTTTTGTTGCGGGTGCCGGGCTTCCGGCAACGCCCGACGTTTGGAAAGGAACCCATGACCCAATACCGCCAGGCCTGCAAGGGCCAGATTTCACCCGAGATGCGGCGTGTCGCCCAGCGGGAACGCCTCGACGCCGAGACCGTCCGCGACGAGATCGCCGCCGGACGCCTCGTGATCCCCGCCAACCGCCTCCACCTCGCCGGCAGCGACGAAACCGGCGTCCGGCTGGACCCCTGCGGCATCGGCCGTCGACTGACGACGAAGATCAATGCCAACCTCGGCGCCTCACCGCTGAGCAGTTGCAAGGACCAGGAACTGCTCAAGCTCCAGTGGGCGGTGCAGTTCGGCGCCGATGCGGTGATGGACCTGTCCACCGGCGGCGACCTGGACGACATCCGCACGCACCTGATCGCCAACTCCGCGGTGCCCATCGGCACTGTCCCGCTCTATTCGATGATCGTCGAGCGTCCCATCGAGGAACTCACCCCCGAGGACATCCTGGCGACCATCCGCAAGCAGGCCGCCCAAGGGGTGGACTTCTTCACCATCCATGCCGGGATCCTGCGGCGGCATTTGCCCATGGCGCGGAAACGCAAAATGGGCATCGTCTCGCGCGGCGGAAGCCTGCTGGCCAAGTGGATGGTCCACAACGACGCCGAGAATCCCACTTACGAGCTGTTCGACGAGATCAGCGCCATCATGCGCGAGTACGACGTGGCCTACTCGCTGGGCGACGGCCTGCGCCCGGGCTGCCTCGCCGACGCCTCCGACGACGCCCAGTTCGGCGAGCTTGAGGTGCTGGGCGAGTTGGTGCAGCGCGCCCGCGAGGCCGGCGTGCAGGTCATGGTGGAAGGCCCGGGGCACGTGCCCTACAACGAAATCGAAATGAACATGCGCCGCCAGGAGGAACTCTGCGACGGGGCGCCCTTCTACGTGCTGGGGCCGATCGTCACCGACATCTTCCCGGGGTACGATCACATCACCTCCGCGATCGGCGCCACCGCCGCGGCCGTCCACGGCGCGAGCTTCCTCTGCTACGTGACCCCCTCCGAACACCTGGCGCTGCCGACGCCCGAGGACGTCAAACAGGGCTGCATCGCCTACAAAATCGCCGCTCACTCGGCCGACGTGGCGAGAGGGCTGCCCGGCGCCCGCCGGCAGGACGACGCCATGGCCGACGCCCGCGCGAACTTCGACTGGAAACGCCAGTACCAGCTCGCCTTCGACAGCGAGACCGCCCGCACCATCCGCACACGCGACGGCGAGGAAGACACCGAGTACTGCTCGATGTGCGGTAAGGACTGGTGCGCCGTGCGCCTCAGCCGCGAGGCCATGGAAGGCACCCCCCAGGCGAAGTAGGCCCGAGCCCGTTTGCGAGAACGGGAGGCATTCTCTTTTCCGTCCTGTTGAGACTTCTCGCCCGGGCCGCTAAGCTTTGGGCACCACGAACGGGAAAGGAAACCACCATGCGCTTCACGTCTTGCCTTCTGGGGCTGGGTCTGCTGGCGGCCATGACGGCCGGCTGCTCGCAGGATTCCGAACACGCCTTCTTCGAGGAACTCAACGCCCGCCGCAGTCAATCGTTCGCAGCCGCTTCGGGGCAACGGTCGGCCGAGGGCGAAAGCACCCCTGCCGGCCGCCAATGGCTGCAGATCGGCCGACGCCTGCGCGAGGAGGCCGACCAACCCGACTCGGCTCAGCCCGAGCTGGTCTTTTCCGAGACCGGGGGCGAAGCCAACGCCGTCTCGGCCGACACCGAAGGCCGCGGGTACGTGCCGTATGAGAAGCGGCGCGGGCCTGCGTATCCCGGCGACATCCTCCACAGCCTGGGGAGGGACGCCAAGGAGTTCCTGCCGATGATGTGGGATGACACCAAGGTCACCTTCACCAAGCCGATGTCGCTGATTCTGCTGGGGGCCTCCGGGGCCGCGGGCATCGCCCTCAGCGGCGACTGCGGAAACGACCAGGTCGCCCAGCACTTCCTGGAAAACGGCGGGCAGCTCAACCAGTTCTGGGACCAGGTCGGCGACGTAGGCGGCAACCCGGGTCTGCACTTCGCCCTGGCGGGTGCGGCGTATTTCGGTTCCCAGGCGGTGGGCGACACGAAGACCTACGAGGTCTCCAAGTCGATGCTGTCGGCACTGTCGATCAACGGGCTTTTGACCATGGGGCTGAAGGTCGCCGCCCGTACCGAGAGCCCCAACGGAGACGAGTTCGGCTGGCCCAGCGGGCATACCTCCTCCAGCTTCTGCTTCGCCGGGGTCATGTACGAGCACTACGGCCCGGCGGTGGGGCTGCCGCTGTATGCCTTCGCGGCCTTCGTGGGGTAC
>JBKHHV010000310.1:0-4073 GCA_046539005.1 Phycisphaerae bacterium | reverse complement strand
GATCGTCCCTATACCGACGTCTGGGGTTGCGTGTGGGAAACCAGCGAAGATGGGATTACCGGAACCGTCACCGAACACCCCCTGCAGACCTGGGACGACTTCGAGAACTAAACCCCGCCAGACCCCGCGACCACCGACGGCCGGGAGCCGGTGGACTGGTCCCGACAGGAGGCCGATTTCCGCCATCGCAGGCAGCAGAGCGGGCACGCCGGGGCGGGTCTCTACCATGGGCATACCTTCCTGAGACTGGTGGACATCCGCGGCTACGAGAACCTGATGTACGACATGGCCGACGGGGAATCCCGCCTGGACGCCCTGGTGGAGATGGTCGAAGCGGTGAACCTGGACGTCCTGCGCCGCGTGGTCTCGTGGAGTCCCGACTGGGTGGGCTACCCCGAGGACCTGGACATGCAGATCGGCCCCATGCTCTCCCCGGAGCATTTCCGCCGGTACATCAAACCCAGCTACAGCCGCATGATGGCCATTGCGCGCGAGGCCGGGCTGCCCGTGCACATGCACTCCGACGGAGACATCCGCCACCTCCTGCCCGACCTGCTCGGGGCGGGGGTCGAGTGCATCAACCTCCAGGACCTGGTCAACGGGATCGACTGGATCCGCGACAACCTCAAAGGGCGTGTCTGCATCGACCTGGACGTCGACCGCCAGAAGGTGGTCCGCTTCGGGACCCCCAAGGACATCCACGAGCTGATCCTCCGCGAGGTGCGCGAACTGGGCAACCCCGAGGGCGGTTTGATGCTGCGGGTGGACATGTACTACGGCGTGCCGCTGGAGAACATCGCCGCATTGATGGACGCCCTGGAAGAATATTCGACTTACTGGTCCTGAGTTCCCGTGTCCCCTGCCTCAGACACTCGCCCCGCCAACAGCCCCAGGCAGCGGATGTCCAGGACATCGGCCGTCGCCGAAGCCCCCGTCCGAGGTCGACGGCGAAAACGGTTGCTCCCGACCAACATGGGCGTATAATCACCGATTCATGGCATTGTGGACCGGCCGGGATGAGAAGAGGCTCTCCGCCCGGCTGGGCGAATCTCTGAAGGATGCGTATGCGTACACAATCGTTCCTCATCAGCGCCCGCGCGGGGATGGCGATGACGGGGCTGCTGCTGGCGGCATGGCTGATCGGGCCGGGCTGCCGAGGTAAAGCCCAGGTGCCCGACGGGCCGCCCGAAATCGTTCTCGAAGCCGCTTGGGACGCAGTGAAACTGGCCAACTGGGCCCGTGCCGAGGCCTGCTTCGACCACGTCCTGTCGGCTTCCGACGCCAACGACGTGCACAAGTCCCGCTCCGCCTACGGGTTGGGGTATGTCTGGCAGTTCCGCAAGCCCGACAACGACCTGGACACGGCGATGGATTACTACCGCCAGTGCGTCCAGAACTACCCCCCTTCGGACATGACGCCCCTGGCGATGATGTCCCTGGCCCGCCAGGCCGACCTTCCTCCCCGGGAAAAGGATCGCAACGCGGAAGAAGCGCGGCAGTGGTACCGCCGGATCATCGACGAGTTCCCCCGATCGGTCACCGCCGACGAGGCGACCATGTGGCTGGCGAACGGCTTCCTCCGCAACGACGACCCCAATGACCTGGCCCGGGGAGCGGAGATCCTCACCAGCTATCTCGACCGTCGCCCCGACAACTTCTGCGCCTCGACGATGCACTTCCTGCTGGCGAAAATGCACCAGCAACGGGAGGAATGGGCCAAGGCGATCGAACACTACACCGCTGCCGACGAGGCCGGCATCGCCATCCGTACCGAGCGGGCGGGCATGTGCTTCCAGGCGGCGCAGGTCTGCGAGCAGCGGCTCAACGACAAGAAAGATGCCGTCCGCTGGTTCAGGATCATCGTCGACGAGGTCGCCCGGACCAACAAGTTCTACGTCGCGAAGCTCTCGCTGATCCGCCTGCTGACCGAGTTGGGAGACGAGGCCGCCGACAGGGGCAACTACCCCGAGGCGTTGGACTACTACCAACAGGCGTTGGGCTACAAGCCCGAGATCGAGGCCCTGCCTGAGGCGAAGTACAAGGTAGCCCTGATGGCCGAGAGGACCGAAGACTACAAGCTCGCCCACCGGCTCTATTCGGAGATCGCCGAGAAGTATCCCACCTACAAACGACGCGCCCAGGTGCAGGAAGCGCTGGACCGCATCCGGGGTCGCCTGCAGGAGGGCGAGTAATGGCAAAGACCATGACCGACGCCGAACGCGCCGAGAAAGAACGGCTGCGGACCGAGTACGAGGCGAAACAGGAACGCCGCCGCAAGATCTCCAACGCCATCGGGCTGGTGATCCTGACGGTGGCGCTGGGCTGGTCTGTGATTCACGTCGCTTACCTGACGTTCTTCGCCCCGGGCGAATCGGTCGCCGAGGACAAGACCGTCATCCGCTTCGCCCACTGGCAACTGGAAGGCCGAACCGTCGAGGCCCTCAACCAGGCGGCCGAAGACTACATGAAGCTGCACCCGGACGTGATCGTCAAGCAGATCGAGGTGCCCGAACGAGGCTACGAGCAGTGGGTCAAAACCCAACTCATCGGCCGAACCGCTCCCGACTTGATCGAACTGCGGACCTGGAAATGGCGGGATTTCATCAACCGCTACTTCGAACCGGTCGCCGTCTGGGCCGACGAGCCCAACCCCTACAATGCCGACGATCCCAACCTCGCCGGCAAGTCGTGGCGGGAAACCTACGTCGACGGCATGATGGGCGGATGGATTGAGGACCTCCAGGCGCTGTACGGCATTCCGATCACCATGTTCACCATGCGGATTTACGCCAACCGCCAGATGCTCGAGGAAGCCACCGGCTCCTCGAAGGCGCCGAAGACGCTCGGCGAACTGCTGGAGACCTGCCGGAAGATCGAGGCATGGGTGGAGAAGAACAATCGCAACGTCGTGCCTATCGCCGGGGCCGACTACGTCGCGAACATGTTCCGCGACAAGTATTACAAGATGGGTACGTGGGGCCTGCTGGAGCCGCTGGACGAGAACCTCGACGGCACGATCTCCGAAGGCGAACGGCTGATGGCGTTTTTCTCCGGGAAGCTGCGATTCAGCAAGAACCCGCACATCCGGGCGGCCCACACGGTGCTCTACGACATCACCCGCTTCTTCAACAAGGGCTTCATGGCCGCCAAACGCGACCAGGCGGTGTTCCTGTTCGCCCAGGGCAACGCGGCCATGATCGCCACCGGAAGTTGGGACGCCGGCACGCTGTGGGAGCAGGTCGAGGACCAGTTCGAGATCGCCGTATTCGACTTCCCCGCCGCCGCTCCCGATGACCCGGAGTACGGAAAGTACATCCGCTACCGCGTCAGCGAGGCCGACACCCGCTCGGGCTTCTGCATGGGGCTCACCAAGCTCTCGCAGAACAAGGACCGGGTGATCGACTTCATGCACTTTCTCACCAGCCGGAACTACAACGAGAAGCTCAACAAGCGCTTCCGCTGGGTGCCGGCCATCGAGGGCGCCGAGCCGGACCCGATCCTCCGCCCCTTCGAGCCGAAGGTGGCCGGTATCTACGAGGCCTTCAAGATGGAGATCGGCTCCAAGACGCGCCTGGAATACGAGCAGGCGTATGAGAAGTACATCTCCACCGAGATCGCCCGGGAGAATGATACCCCCCAGCGCCGCCGCCAGCACTACCAGCAGTTCATCGAGGGCTACGCCGACGCCTTCGAGAAGTTCTCGCTGGAAGACTGCAAGCGAGGCTTCCAGAACAAGTACACCGCCATGGAAGCCAACAAGGCCACCGTCGCCCAGATGCGCCTGCGGGCGGTCCTGCGGGGCATGGTCGACGACGTTCAGGGCGACGCCCGCCGGAACCTCCAGGCGGTGGTCTTCGGCCAGGCCAAACGGCAGGTCGCCCGAAACCGCGAGCGACAGGAGCTGGAGCAGATTGAGCAGATGGTCAAGGACAAGACCCGCAGCAGGAATGCCGGACAGGGCCCAACTACCCAGCCGGCCGATGGGGAGAAGGAGGGTACCCAGTGAAAAACATCACCCTCCGACAGGTGAAGCACAACTGGCAGATCTACCTGCTACTGCTGCCGGCCGTGGC
>JBKHHV010000309.1:0-4077 GCA_046539005.1 Phycisphaerae bacterium | reverse complement strand
CAATGAACAGGTCCATCCCCTCGATCATCTTCTGCATCGAGGGCTTGTAATCCACCTCCGGGTCCAGCGACGCCAGGGCGTTGAGATTGCGCGGAATGCACTTGTCTACGTAGAGGTTGCGCGTTTTGCGGAACTCGGAGGGGCTGTAGCGGGGCTTGCGGTCCTTGAACTGCCCCTCGATCATCGCGTTGACCGACAGGTAGATCTGGAACATCTCGTCGAGCTTCTGGGCCTTGGCTTCGTCCGGAAGGAGCGTGCTCCAGACGCTGTTGCGGTGGGCCCACAGCACCTTGCCGGTCCGGGCGTCGGCGCAGATCAGCCAGTCCGGCTCGCCAATGGTGAACACCCGGTCGCCCACCACGATCGGCTGGGAATTCGCCCACGAGGGCATCTCGGTCTTCCACACGACGTTCCGCGGCTTGTCGTCCACGATGTCGATGTAATCGCCGGTTTTCTCGCGGCCGTGCTTGTCTTTGTACTTCTGCTCAACCTTCTTTGGGGTCCCCGAGGAGAAGACCTTCACCGGCGTGGCGCCGGGGAAGTAGCCGTTGCCGTCTCCGCGGAAGCCGACCGGCCGATCCTCGGTCGGGTAGAAGTCCTTGTGACCCATTGGGATATCGCTACCGGCGGTCAGAATCGCCGGCAGGATCAGCAAGGCGACAACAGCACAGATCGTTCGACGTTGAAGCATGGGTAAAGGCCCTCGTTGCGTAAGGTTCAGTTCCGGATTGCGAACCGGTAATGGAACCCGCCGGGGACCCGGGCGTTTCGTCCCATTGGGCCTGAGTTGATCGAAAAAGAGACCGCCGACGATCGGAATGGCGCAGTGACGGGATGGCGAGAAAGAGGTCTTCGGGTTCGGCCGGGCCTATCCGGCAGCCACGTCGGGGCATTCGCGAGCGAAGATTTCCCACGCCTTGTCCAGGTAGTAGCGGTAGGCCTCCAGGGGCGTGCCGTTGGGAATGCGGTGGTCCAGCCCCAGCACACAGCCGCCCGTGGCGAGCATGGGAGGGATCTTGTACTCCAGTTCGGCGTCGATCGCCGCCTTGCCTTTGCGCAGCACGTGCTTGTCGATGCCGCCCAGCAACGCCAGCCGATCGCCGAACCGCTCGCGGATTTCCACGAGGTCCATCCCCGCGGCCGGCTCGTTGGGGTACATCACGTTCACGCCGGCCTCGACAAACGGCTCGATGACCGCGTTCATGTCCCCGTCGGAGTCCTGCTCGAAGAGTTTCACCCCGCCCGCCTTCGCCGCCTGCCACACCTGCCGGTAGTAGGGGGCGATGAACTCCCGCACCTGCGACGGGCCCGCCAGCGGACCGCTCTTGCCGGCCATGTCTTCGTGCACGAATATCCGGTCCACCGTGACCTCGTCGGTGACGCGTTCGATGACCCCACAGGCCGTCTCGGTAAAGGTCGCCAGCATGTTCCGCATCAGTTCGGGCTGGTCGTAGTAGGCCATGCACACCTCGGCGTCGCCCATGAGTTGGCGGGGCATGTCGTAACCGCCCGGGATGCTCAGGGTGACCACCTGCCCCTGTCCGGCGAGGTGCCGGGCGGTTTCGGCCCAGCCGTCGGCGAAGCGGCGGGGGGAGAAGCCGAAGTGCGGCTTGAGGCGTTCCCAGTCGTCGCGCGTCCTGACGGGGAAATCCAGCGGCAAGGGCAGTGACGCGGTGGCTTTACAGACCCGCATGGTCCGCCCCAGCCCGTCGCGGGCGAGGATCTCCTCCTCGTCTTCCCGCAGGATTTCGGTGGCAGGCAGGTCGATGGGCCCGCACCAGCACGGTAGCCAGCCGTAGATCGGCTGGCGGTAGCGGAACGCCGAGAAGTCCAGTTCGCCCTCGGTAGCGCCCTGGCGGCGCCACTCTTCGGGCAGACCTACCAGCGGTCCGAACAACTCGGTCAGCATCGGCGAGTGGTTGCGGTCGAAGGTCATGTGCTCCACGTACTGCTCGCGGCCGACCTGTTGGGTGCGGGTGATGGCGAGTTTGCCGTGCAGTTGCTGGAGCGCGTCGGCCATGCGGATCTTTCTGTCAAAAGAAACCCCCGCAGGCGTGGGCCGGCGGGGGTGGTGTTCCGTCAGGTATTTCAACGTGCGGTATGCCCGGTTACCGCATGACCCACTTCTTGCTGTCCAGCTTGATGGAGTCGGCGGTGCGATTGCCCGCCGAGCCCGACACGTCGTACCGCAGGCGGAGCGTCTTGGAGAGCAAAATCTGCTTTTTCATGACTTCTTGGCCGCCGATGGTCGCCTTGATGGGGACCGGCAGGTCCACGATGGTCGACTCGCCGCTGAGCCCGGAGATCATCAGGTCGAAGTATCCGGCGTTGGGGTCGAAGTCGGGGAAGATCGCCACGCCGCGCTTGGCGTTGTCGGCTCCCTGCAGGAGCTTGCCGATCATGCCCGTCTGCGTCCGCAGCAGGGGGTCGTTGTAGACCTTCTTGATCTTGTCGAACACGACGGAGGGCACGTTCCGCCCGGCCTTGAGAAGCTCGCCGGTGTCGGTGTACAGGACGAACTCGGGGGTGAAGCCCACGTCTTCGCCGGTGCGGTTGACGACCTTGTAGCGGAGGAACCAGAACCGCCGGGTGGTGTCCTCGCCGGGGACGCGGACCATGATCGGCGTGGGTTTCTGGTAGGTGAAGTCCAGTTCCCAACTGGTGGGGGCTTCGGCCGGCTTCGGCGCCGTGGTGGCAGGAACCGTCCACAGACCGAACGCGATCGCCGCCAGCACGAGTGCACAGAGGTTCCACTTCATGTGTAGACTCCCGATATCGTACCACTTTCCGCAGCGCAACCCGCCGCGGGAACCCACAGAAGCTAACCGCCCGGGAAGGCGGTGTCAACGGAAACGAAGGCAAATCCGACAGGGCGATTCTTCCTTCGGCAACTCCTGCGCGGCAGGCGATGGGACCTCCGGTAACCCTTCCCCCACTGAGGGAAGTGCCTGCGAAGCAGGCGATGGGGGCTGTCTCGAACAGCGCTGAACGCCAAGGCGACCCGGTGGCGTTTGACGGAATCCACAAGGGGCTGGAATTGACCCAAGCATCGGGGTGGGCCCCTCGTGTGGCGGGTGCCATGCTTCTCGGCGCAGCAGAGAAGCATGCTGTCTCGTGGCCGTAACCTTGTGCCGCCCCTCCGGGGCTCGCCGTTTTGGGACGCCTTTTCCCGGGGGCTTACGCCGCCCGGCTATTCGCCACCGCCCCTTGGGGGGCGGGACAAACCGAACAGCGCTGAACGCCAAGGCAACCCGGTGGCGTTTGAGGGGGGTGCAGCGGATGTGGAATTGACGATGGCAGGCGGGCAGAAACTCTTCCCCCGTCTTGGGGGAAGTGCCTGCGAAGCAGGCGATGGGGGCAATCAGGTGCCACGACTGTCTCCGACACCCGTGCTGCTTCCAACAGCGCTGAACGCCAAGGCGACCCGGTGGCGTTTGACGGAATCCACAAGGGGCTGGAATTGACCCAAGCATCGGGGTGGGCCCCTCGTGTGGCGGGTGCCATGCTTCTCGGCACAGCAGAGAAACATGCTGCCTCGCTGAGGTAAACTCGTGCCGCCCCTCCGGGGCTCGCCGTTTTGGGGCGCCTTTTCCGGGGGCTTACGCCGCCCGGCTATTCGCCACCGCCCCTCCGGGGCGGGACAAACCGAACAGCGCTGAACGCCAAGGCATTCCGGCGGCGTTTGAGCAGGGTGCAGCGGATGTGAAATTGACGATGGCAGGCGGGCAGAAACTCTTCCCCCGTCTTGGGGGGAAGAGCCTGCGAAGCGACCGGCGAAACGCTTCCCCCACTGGGGGAAGTGCCTGCGAAGCAGGCGATGGGGGCTGTCTCGAACAGCGCTGAACGCCAAGGCGACCCGGTGGCGTTTGACGGAATCCACAAGGGGCTGGAATTGACCCAAGCATCGGGGTGGGCCCCTCGTGTGGCGGGTGCCATGCTTCTCGGCACAGCAGAGAAACATGCTGCCTCGCTGAGGTAAACTCGTGCCGCCCCTCCGGGGCTCGCCGTTTTGGGGCGCCTTTTCCGGGGGCTTACGCCGCCCGGCTATTCGCCACCGCCCCTCCGGGGCGGGACAAA
>JBKHHV010000060.1:0-15507 GCA_046539005.1 Phycisphaerae bacterium | reverse complement strand
CCAAGGCGACCCGCTGGCGTTTGCAGGCATAGGAGCGTGGAGGGAATTGGCGCAGTATCTGCCTTGAACCCGTGCAGTGCTTCGGTAGGGCGGGCAGCTTTGCTGCCCGCCGGAGGAACGGCGGCCGCCCCTCACCCGGCCCTTCGGGCCACCCTTTCCCAAGAGAGAGGGGTTACCTTCCCCCGTTTTGGGGGAAGGGTTTGTGCAGCAGCCACTTACAACAGTCTCTTGGTACGGCCGATCGGGGTTGGTAAGATGGTCGATCATTCGGACCACGCGACTCCTGCACGGAAGCACCATGAGCGACTTCACGCACCTGCACGTTCATTCGCACTACTCGCTGCTGGACGGCGGGAACCGCATCAACGACCTCGTGTCCCAGGCGGCCAAGCTGGGCATGAGCCACCTGGCGATCACCGATCACGGGAATCTTTTCGGCGCCGTCGACTTTCACAATGCCGCCGTCGCGGCCGGCATCAAGCCGATCCTGGGGCTGGAGGCGTACATCTCGCCCACCACCCGCGACGATCGCAGCATGTCCAACCAGCGAACCGCCTGCTACCACCTGCTGCTGCTGGCGATGAACCCCACCGGCTGGCAGAACATCATGAAGCTCTCCAGCCGTGCGTTCCTGGAGGGCTTCTACTACAAGCCGCGGATCGACCGCGAGTTGCTCAGCGAGTGCAGCGAGGGGGTCATCTGCACGACCGCCTGTTTGGGCGGCGAGGTACCCAGTGCCCTTCTGGAAGGGCGCGAGGCCGACGCCCGGCGCATCGCCGGGGAGTACCGAGACATCTTCGGGCCCGACCGGTTCTTCATCGAGATCCAGAAGCAGGGCATCGAGGACCAGGACCGGGCAAACCCCGGGCTGGTCGCCATCGCGAAGGACCTGGGCGTCGGGCTGGTGGGCACCAACGACGTGCACTTCCTCACCCGCGACGACAAGCCCGCCCACGAGGTGCTCACCTGCATCTCCACCGGCAAGACCCTCGGCGACGACAGCAAGATGGCCTACCCGCCGGAACTCTACCTCAAGAGCGGGCAAGAAATGGCTGAGGCGCTGAAGGACTGGCCCGAGGCCATCGCCAACACACGGCGGATCGCCGAGATGTGCGACGTGAGCATCGACTTCTCCGAGGAGCACCTGCCGGTGTTTCCCGTCCCCCAGGGGCAGACCGACGACGACCATCTTGCCGAGATCGCCTGGGGCGGGCTCCGGGAGCGGTTCGAAGAGCGCGGCGAGGAGATTCCCGAGGAGTACCGCCAACGGCTGGACCGCGAGCTGGAGGTCATCCGGGACAAGGGCTACAGCAGCTACTTCCTGATCGTCAATGACTTCGTAAAATACGCCCGCAGCAATCACATTCCGTCCAGTCCGCGTGGCAGCGGGGTGGGCACTCTGCTGGGGTACTGCCTGCGGCTGCAGGAGGTGGACCCGATCCGCTACGGGCTGCTGTTTGAGCGGTTCACCGACCCGGCGCGAAAGGAAGCGCCCGACCTGGACATCGACATCTGCCAGGACGGCCGCGGGAAGGTGATCCGCTATGTCCGGGAGAAGTACGGGCACGTGGCGCAGATCATCACCTATGGGACGCTCAAGGCGCGGGCGGCGATTCGCGACGTGGGGCGCGTGCTGGACGTGCCTCTTCCGAAGGTGGACGAGATTGCCAAGCTCGTACCGGAAGGGCCCAAGGTCACGCTGGCCAGGGCGATGGAGTCGGAGCCCGACCTCAAGAAGCTCTACAACGCCGACGGGGAGGTGCGCGAAGTCATCGACAACGCCGCCCGGTTGGAAGGCCTGGCCCGCCACAGCGGGATCCACGCGGCCGGCGTGATCATCTGCGATGAGCCGCTGGAGAACTTCGTGCCTCTCTGCAGGGCTTCCGACAGCGAAGACGCCGTCACCCAGTGGGACGGGCCCACCTGCGATGCGGCCGGGCTGATGAAGATGGACTTCCTCGGGCTACGGACGCTGACGATTCTGCAGCGGGCCTGCGACCTGGCGACTGAAAGCTCCGGCGAGAAGATCGACGCCGAGAAGCTTCCGCTGGACGACCCGGCCGTTTTCGAGTTGTTCTGCAAGGGGCACACCGACGGAGTGTTCCAGTTCGAGTCCGACGGGATGAAGGGCGTTCTGATGCAGATGCAGCCCGGCCGGATCGAGGACCTCATCGCCGCCAACGCGATGTACCGCCCCGGGCCCATGGAACTGATTCCCACTTACTGCAACCGCAAGTTCGGCAGGGAGGAAGTGCCCTCGGTCCACGCGCTGGTGGATGACCTGCTGGCCGAGACCTACGGGATCATGACCTACCAGGAGCAGGTCATGCAGGTGCTCAACCGCTTGGGCAAGCTGCCGCTGGCCCGCGCGCTGACACTCATTAAGGCGATCTCCAAGAAGAAGGAGAAGGTGATCGCCGCCGAGAAGCCCAACTTCATCGACGGGTGCGTCGAGAACGGGATCGACCGGGACGAGGCCGAGGAACTCTTCGCCCTGATCCAGAGGTTCGCCGGGTACGGCTTCAACAAGTCCCACTCCACCCAGTACGCGATCCTCGCCTACAAGACCGCCTACATGAAGGTGCACTACCCACGGGAGTTCCTCGCCGCAACGCTGACCTACGAATGTTCCGACACCGACAAGGTCGTGCAGTACATGTCCGAGGCCGACCGGATGGGCGTGAAGATTCTCCCGCCGGACGTCAACACCTGCGGTCCGGACTTCGCCATCGACGGGGAGGCCGTGCGGTTCGGTCTCTCGGCGGTCAAGGGCGTGGGCCACCGGGCGGTGGAAGCCATCGTCGAGGCCCGCCAGGAAGTGGGCAAGTTCACCGATCTCTATCACTTCTGCGAATTCGTGGACCTCAGGTCGGTCAACCGCTCGACGATCGAGACGCTGATCAAATGCGGGGCCTTCGACAGCATGGGCGCCTCGCGTGCGGCGATGATCGCCGGGCTCGAGAACGCCATTTCGCTGGGGCAAAGCGCCGCCGAGGACCGCCGCAGCGGGCAGATGAGCTTCTTTGGCGGTGGGGGGCTGGGCGACTTCTCCGCCACGCCCGAACGGCCCCGTTTCCCGGACGTGCCGCCGTGGTCGGAGTCGCAACTGCTGGCGGCCGAGAAGGAAACCCTGGGCTTCTACATCACGTCCCACCCGCTGGTGAAGTACGCCCGGGAGATGGCCGGACTCGCCCAGCCGCCCGGATTCGAGTTGGCCCGAGCCGAGGATCACCCCGACCAGACGCAGGTAGTGGTCGGCTGTATGATCCAGCAGGTCCGCCCGACCTTCACCAAGAAGGACAACAGGAAGATGGCGATGCTGACGGTGGAGGACGTGTCGGGTAAGTGCGACGCGGTGGTCTTCCCCCGCACCTACGAGCAGGTCGCCGACCTGATCCGCCCCGAGGCAATTGTGTTCCTCAAGGGCACCATCGACCGCAAGCGCGAACGCCCGAGTATTCTCGTCGATGAGATGATCCCGGTGGACATGGCCGTGGCGAAATTCGCCGGAAGCCTCAAGCTGAGCCTGCCCCCGGGCTTCCAGGAGAAGCTGGGCGATATCCGCGAGGCGCTGGCGACCAGCCGCGGGAATGTGCCGGTCTACCTGGAGATGAGCCCGACGCACCGCATGGACGTGCGGGCGACGGTGTTGGCCGACCGGGAATGGTTTGTTCAGCCCACGCGGGAGTTGATGGATCGCCTGCAGGAGGTCCTGGGCGACCAGCAGCATTTCACGCTGACCCCGCGACGTCTCGATCCTCCCAAACGGCGGCGGAACTGGGGCCCCAACCGCAAGGCCAACGGGCAGAACGGCGTCGCCAGCGAGGCGGTGACCCGCTTCAACTGACCCAGCAGGCAGGGAGCGTACCGCTGTAATCTGCCGAAGCCTTCGGTGTCGGGGCTGTTTCCGGGTGTTGCCATTTCCCGCATGCTTGGGGTTTTTCAGTTGCGGGCACGCTACCGACCAAGTGCCTGTCGCGTCGGGCGGCGGGACAGATTGCCGACTGCCCACCGTCGCCGGTATGCTCATAATGCCGGTGGCATTTCGGATAGAATTCGGGGCGAAAGGAGAACGCATGGCACGCTGGATGAAGAGTCTCCGGGGCAAGGCCGGGCTCCCGCCGGGAACGCTGGTGCACGTGGGCGAGAAGCGTACCGAGAAGACGAAGATCACCGTGCTGGACTACGGTACCGACAGTTGCCGGCAGCACGAGGTGCCGGTTCCTGGCGACGTGTACCCCTACAAGACCACCGACACCGTCTCCTGGATCAATATCGACGGCATCCACGACGTGAACATTGTGGGAACCATCGGCCGGGAGTTCGGCATCCACCCGCTGCTGCTGGAGGACATCGTGAACACCTCTCAGCGGGCGAAGGTGAACTACGGCGAGCAGCAGGTGTTCATTGTTCTGAAGATGCTGGACTTCAACGAGGCCGAAGAGCAGGTGGAAGTCGAGCAGGTCTCGCTGGTGTTCGGGCCCAACTACCTGCTGAGCTTCCAGGAACGCGAGGGCGACGTGTTCGAGGGCGTGCGGGAGCGCATCCGCAGCGGGCGAGGCCGGGTACGCCAGGCGGGCACCGACTACCTGGCGTATGCCCTGATGGACGCGATCGTGGACAACTACTACCTGATCCTCGAGCGCATCGGCGACCGGGTGGAGAAACTGGAGGAAGAGGTCATCAACGACCCGGCACCGGAGACGGTGCGGACGATCTACCACTACAAGCGCGAGATGATCAATCTCCGCCGGGCGGCCTGGCCGCTGCGCGAGGAGATCGGCACGATGATGCGGGACGAGCACCCCCAGGTCTCCCAGGACGTTCGCCCGTATCTGCGGGACCTCTACGAGCACTGCGTGCAGGTGATCGACACTATCGAGACCTTCCGCGACATGATCTCCGGCATGCTGGACCTGTACCTCTCGTGCGTCTCCAACCGCATGAACGAGGTGATGAAGGTACTCACCATCATCGCCACGATCTTCATCCCCCTGAGCTTCGTGGTGGGGCTGTACGGGATGAACTTCGACCCCGAAGTCTCCCCCTGGAACATGCCCGAGTTGAGCTGGTACTTCGGATACCCGGCCGTGTGGTGTGTTCTGCTGGCGATTACGGGGGCGATGCTATACTACTTCAAACGCCGCGGCTGGTTGTGACGGCCGAAGCCGCCCGGGGGATCGTACATTTCCTGTGGGGCGTTGGGCGCAGACAGACAGCCGCGAACCGTGGGCTGCGAGCAGGGAGGTAAGCATGAAGACCGTCGAAGACATCCTGATGTCCAAGGGACCGGACGTGATGGTCGCCACGCCCGATACCACCATCACCGAGGCGGTCAAGATGATGGTGGAGGCGAAATGCGGCTGCCTGGTCATCCTGGACGGGCATCGGCCGGTGGGAATCTTCTCGGAGCGCGACCTGCTGACGCGGGTAGTCGCGGTCGGCAAAGACCCTGCAACGCTGCCGGTGAAGGAAGTGATGACCGCCAGCCTTCGCAGCGTCGGGCTCCAGACGCCGGTCCGCCAGTGCGCCCGCCTGATGCAGGAACACCACATACGCCACCTGGCGATCATCGAGGAAGACGCCCTGGTGGGCATGATCAGCTTCCGGGACGTCCTGGCGGCCGAGCTGGAAGAAGCCGAAACCGCCGGGTGACAACACCCGGACCCCGGGAGAAATCACGGCCGCTGATTTCGGGAGTCTCTCGGCGTTGACGGCTGACAGAGCCGCCTCTGTGATGTATATACCCGATACGTGACCCCCCCGGAGATAGCATCTCCGGGCCAACGCCGCCCCGAAAGGCGGCGTTTCTTTTGCGCCCCGTGCCGAGGCCTTTCCATCGACCGTTGGGGCAACATCGCTCCTGAACCGCATCGGCTCGCGCCATATCCGCAAATCAGCCGGGAGGCACCCAAAAATGAAGCGGCGGGCCGAGCAAACCGACCCGCCTCGTTTCGTTGGTGCCTGCGTCCGTCGAGGTTTACACGTCGTAGATCGTCCCCTCGCGGTACTCCGTCCATGCCGGCTCGAAGGCAATCTGGCGGTCCGGGATCGGCCGCGGGGTGTCGATGCGAACGGTGAAGTTGTCCTCGGCGTCCGGGTCGTACCAGAGAGTGACGATCTCGTTGCGGAGAAGCTCGTTCTCGGGGCGGAAGCGGAACGGCTGGCCGGTCTGGGGGTCGGTCAGTTTCGGGTGCATTTCCACCCCGCCGGGGTCGAGAATGCAGTACGAGCCGCGGGAGCCGGCCCCGCGGTCGAACATCGCGCAGATCGCCTTCAGCAGCGCCACGTGGGTCATGCACTGCTGTGCGGTACGGACGGCCTTGGGCAGTTCGGTGCCTCCGGCGACCTTCATGCCGTTCTGCCCCAGTTCCAGGTCCAGGGCGAGAGCGGCGTCGAGCGCCTCGCGGGCACCGTCTTTGGCCCGCAGGTGGGCGCCGTAGCGGGTCATCCGCTCGCCGATGTCGGCCATCACCTCATCGGGCGTCTTGGCGGCGTCGGCGTTGCTTGCCAGGGCGTCGAACCACTGCAGCGTGTTGGCGACGGCCTCGGCAACGACGGCCTCGGCTCCGCTGAGGCTGGGGGTGTCGGCTTCGTACACGCTGGTGATGTACTCGGCCGCCCGGGCAGCCCCGACCTGCCCGGCGTTCAGTGCCGACCCGCCGGGGCGCTTCACCCCGTGTGTGCCGGCCATCTCGCCGATCACGAACGTGTGGGGGATGTTGCTCTCCCACCACTTGTTGACCGCGAACCCGCCGTTCATGTGCTGGGCGCAGACGCCGATCTCCAGCGGCTCGACGGTGAGGTCGATCCCGTTCTCGGCATACAGCTCGATCGCCGGGGGGTTCATGTGCTGCAGCCGCTCAATGGGCAGCCTCTGCCGGGCACCGGTGGCGTCGAGGTACTCTCGCGCCTCGTCGCCGAGGTCGTCGATGTCGAACTCCTTCCACCCCTCGGCCGGCAGGGGATTCCGCAGGAAGTCCATCCACACCCGCCGACCTCGAACGACGGTCTCCACGTGGACCGCCATGTCCACCAGCGACGACTGGTGGTCGGTAATCCGCTGGGCGTCGAAAGGCCACTGGTACCCCTTCAGGAAGATGTTGGTGCACATCGACGACATGTCGTCGAAGTACTCGGTAAGGAACTCGCGCTCGTCGCCACCGTCGACGTCGGTGCTGTAGATGCGAGGCACCACCTGCATGTACGTGCCCGAGACGTTCCAGCGGAACCCCTTGTAGGGCTCGCCCTTTCTGGCGCCGGCCGCGGAAACCGGCCTGTCGTGGGAAACACTCGCCAGCCCGTACTGGCTTTCGGTGAAATTGCACGCCTCCAGCCCCGCCAGGAACGCCGGGCCATGAATGCCGTACTGGCCCTGGGGGTAGACGGTCGTCTTGTACACCTCACCGGGTCCGCCGGCCGCCAGTACCCAGTTCTCGGCGACGAACAGCGCCACGCCGGGGTCCTCGTCGCTGACGCGCGACAGGTCGAAGCACAACATGCCGACGATGCGCCTCTCCTTGCCCTCGCCGGCCGTGAGGAACTGCACCACCGGATGCCGGTCGACGATCCGCACGCCCATGCGGGCGATCTCGGTTTCGAGACACTCGCTCATGAACCTGCTGGTCTTGGGACCGGCCGAGGTGGCGCGCTCGTAGGGGTCGTGGTCGGTCTTGTAGCCGATGAACGAACCCCACGGATCGTGGGGGAAGGGCACGCCCGCCTCGACGAGGTTGTAAAACCCCCGCAACGACTGGACGCCTTCGACCATCACGTTGTCGCCGTGGCAGCAGCCGAAGGCGGTGAGGGTCCTGGCGAAGTCCTCGGCGGTGTCCGGCACCCGCGGGGATGTGCCCATCTTGTAGTAGGTCTGCTTGTCGGAGCCGCTCATGCGGGAGGCGCCCAGCTTCTTGCCGCCGGTGACCACCAGCAGCCGCTCGGCCGGATCGTCCACGCCCTTCTGACGCCAGAACCGCACCAGTTGCTCGGCACAGTTCATGGCGGCCGCCCCGGCCCCGACAATCACCGTGTTCACGCACGTGACCGGAACCGAAACCCCGTTGACAGACATCTCAGACTTCTGCATCAGATGATTCCTCGTGTTGGTAAGCGATAAGCGGTAAGCAACAAGCGGTAAGCCCTGGACCTCAGACCTCAGGCGTCAGACCTCAGGCGTCACCTAAAGCGTTCTCAGGTGGAAGCCACCGTCGACGTTGATGACCTCGCCGGTCGAGAAGGCAAGCGTTCCGCTCGCCACGGCCGCCACGGCGTTGCCGATGTCCTCCGGCTCGCCCCAACGGCGGATGGGCGTAAGTCCCTCACCGATGAGCTTGTCGTACTTGTCCTTGACGCCGGCCGTCATGTCGGTGGCGATGATGCCCGGCTGGACCTCGTAGACGTTGATCCCCTCTTCGGCCAGCCGTGCCGCCCACAGCTTGGTCGCCATGCTCACCCCGGCCTTGGAGAGGCAGTACTCTCCGCGGGAGGGGCTGGCGGTGTAGGCACTGATGGAGGAGATATTCACGATCGCCATGAAATCGCCGCTGCGCTGCTTTTTCTGGCGGATCATCCAGTTGGCGACCGCCTGGGTCAGGAAGTAGGGACCCTTGAGGTTGATGGTCATGACGAAGTCGTAGCTGTCCTCGCTGGCTTCGAGGATGTCGGCCCGCACCCTGGGGGCGACCCCGGCGTTGTTGACCAGCAGGTCCAGTCGGCCGAAGGTTTCCTCGATGGCCGACAGGGCGGCGTTGCGGTCGTCGGCACTGGTGACATCGCCGGATACCGCCAGGGCTCGTGCGCCCGCCTTCTCGATGGCGGCGACGCTCTCGGCGCCGTCGGCGAGGTCGAAAATGGCCACGTCATACCCGCTTTGGGCAAGCTTGAGGGCAATGGCGGCGCCGATACCGCGGGCAGCCCCGGTAACCAGGGCAACAGGTTTCTGATTCATGGTTGGTCCTTCCGAATGACGTCAGGGACCGGCCAGGCGGTGCGCCAGGACGACGCTTCCGATCGCCCGACAGGTCGTTCCCGTGGAAACAGAGGGTGATTATGGACATGGAACGGAAAGCTGTCAATTGCCCCTTCCCTTTTCGGGGAGGCATCGGTATTGTATGGCGTTTCTCAAATGCCCGGCTTTTTTGTGTGATGCCGGGGCGGAAACAGGAATTATTCAAAAACTGTCAAGAACAACAATTGCCTTGTTCTTTTGCCTATGTTTTTGACATAATCAGTCCGATACTTTAGAGGGACGTTTTCTCGCTCGCGCACAGGTAAATATGTGGGACCGAATGAATGGCTAAGAATCTTTCAACGTTTGCCATCGCCGAGATGCTGCACGTAGACCCCGGCTCGGTGGCGAATTGGATCGACCAGGGGCTTCTCAAGGCGCACCGGACGCCAGGCGGACACCGGCGCGTCGCCAAGGAGGACCTGCTGGTCTTCCTGCGCGAACACCGTATGCCCATGCCCGACGACCTGCAGGACGGGCCTACGCGCATTCTCGTCGTCGATGACGAGGAAGCCGTCGCCCACATGGTCGCCAAAGCGCTGTCGGCCGCTCGCCCGAACTTCGAGGTCGTCGAGGCCCACGACGGCTTCCGTGCCGGAAGCATGGTCGCCACCCTCAAGCCCGACGTCGTCATCCTCGACCTGCGCATGCCCGGCATGGACGGGTACGAGGTCTGCAAACTCATCAAGTCCCAGCAGGCCACGCGGCATGCCGAGGTACTGGCGATGACCGCCTATCCTTCGCCCGAGAACGAGCGGCGGATCCTCGAATGCGGCGCCCGGGTGTGCATGACCAAGCCGCTGGACCTGGACATGCTGATCCAGGAGGTGGAATCCTCCCTGTAGGCACGAGTTGCCATCGACAAGCGCCCGGCCAGCCCGGGCGTTTTCATGCGCCGCCCCCGTCTCGAAAGTCCCCGCCATGCAGACCATCCGCGAAATACGCGACATCCTGGACTCCGCCGGCCTGAGCCCGCAGAAACGCTTCGGGCAGTGCTTCCTGCACGATCACCACTTCATGCAGGCCCTGCTGGACCTGGCCGAGGTGCCCCCCGGGGCGACCGTGCTGGAAGTGGGCCCCGGAACCGGCTCGCTCACCGAGGAACTGCTGGAGCGGGCGGCGCACGTGGTGGCCGCCGAGATCGACCGGGGACTCTCGGCCGCTCTGCGACTGCGACTGGGCGGGCGAGCCGATTTCACGCTGGTCGAAGGCGACGCGCTGGACTCCAAGCACGCCCTCTCGCGGCGGATGCTGGCGGCCCTGACCTCCGAGACCCACCTGGTGTCCAACCTGCCCTACAATGTCGCCACCCCGCTGGTAACCCAATGTCTGGTGGATACCTGGCGCGTCCATGACGGATCGGCCAACGTGGACCTGCGGGCGTTCCCGCGCCTGACCTTCACGGTGCAGCGCGAGGTGGCCGACCGGTTCGCCGCCGCTCCCGAAACCTCCGACTACGGAACCGTCAGCGTGGTCGCCTCTCTGCTGGGGAAGGTAACGCTCGGACCGGTGGTACCCCCCACGGCCTTCTGGCCTCGCCCGCAGGTGGACAGCCGTATCGTGCGGATCGACTTCCGGCCCGACCCGGCCGTGGAGAACGTAGACCGCCTGCTGACGGTGGTGGGTCTGGTCATGAGCCAGCGCCGCAAGAAGGTCTCGTCGGCCGCCCGGCGGAAAGGCAGCCCGGTCGCCCGCGATGCGATGAGTGCAGCCCTGGAGCAGGCCGGCGTGAACCCCGACGTCCGCCCCGACGGCGTGACGCCGCAGCAGTTTGCCGCCATCGCGGCCGCTTTGGGCAGGACGGGGACCGGTATGGGGTAACAACCCGCAGCCGAGGCTGGGGGGCCAGACCTCGCCGTTGATCTTTGATCGGGCATATCTTCTTCGTTTGTCCTCGGGGCTTCATGCGGCCGTAAGAATTTGCGCCAACGAAGGAACCCGGCGGCGTTTTTGCTTTTTCGTTGACCGCGGGGGTTGGGGTTGGGTATTCTTCACAATCGCAAGCGACCCGAGAGACCACCTTGGGGCGGTTTTGCTGCGCCTTATCGGGTGGTCCCGACGCATGGTGTCGCCGCGGAGGCGACCCCGTCGGTAAGGGTCGCCGTGTATTGGTGACGAGGGCCTGACCCTCTTTCATGGCTGGAAGATGGGTCATTGTGAGATCGTTATGAATCGTCATTCAATCAGGCTGGGAGCTGCGAAGTGAGCCTGATGCGGGGCCAGGCCGGTGTGTAGGCGTGGGCCCAAGTTGGCTTCGCCCGTCGGGTCGCGGAGGCGGTCCGGCGTGGAACTGCACGACGTACGGGTACCAGGCCCGTCTCCGGGGAGATTGCATCCCCCCGGCGGGGTCTCGCTGCATTGAGGCGGGATCGTCCGGGTCAAACCTGACCGGCGTGCAAAAGTGGGCGAAGCGACCCACTTTTTTTGTTGGACCAACGTTGCCGACGGGACGGGAAACCGACCCGCCCCGAACAGAACAGGATACAAGGCATGAACCAGGAACTGCTGCGGATTGTTGACGGACTTGCCAGAGACAAGAACATCGACAAAGAGGTGCTCTTTGAGGACCTCGAGGCGGCGATGTATTCCGCCATTCGCAAGGCCAACGCCCACACCGAAGACGTCGTGGTCCGCATCGACCGCTCCAGCGGCGATATCTCGGCGGAGGTGGACGGCGAGCCCATGAGCATGCGCGCCCTGGGGCGCATCGCCGCCCAGACGGCCAAGCAGGTCATGATCCAGCGGATCCGGGAGGCCGAGCGCGGCAGCATTTACGAAGAGTTCCTGGACCGCAAGGGGCAGATCGTCACCGGGCGCGTCGCCCGCTGGGAAGGCGGCTCGCTGGTGGTGGACCTGGCCCGGGCCGAGGCGTTTCTGCCCAAGAGCGAGCAGATCCCCGGCGACTCCCACCGTCCCGAGGAGCGCCTGCGGGCAATGGTGCTGGACGTTCGCGAAAGCCCCGCCCAGGTTAAGATCATCCTCTCCCGCTCGCACCCGGACTTCATCCGGGCCCTGTTCGAGCTGGAGGTGCCCGAGGTCGGCGAGCGGATCATCGAGATCAAGGCCCTGGCCCGCGAGGCAGGCTACCGCACGAAGGTCGCGGTGCACTCGCTGGATGCCAAGGTCGACGCCGTCGGCGCCTGCGTGGGCATCCGCGGCAGCCGGATCAAGAACATTGTCGACGAGCTGGGCGGCGAGAAGATCGACATCGTCCGCTGGAACGACTCGTCGAAGATCCTCATCGCCAACGCCCTGAAACCCGCCGAGGTGGCGGAGATCGCCCTGTGCTTCGAACTGGGGCGGGCGACGGTGGTGGTGACCGAAGACCAGCTTTCCCTGGCGATCGGCAAGCGCGGGCAGAATGTCCGCCTGGCCGCCCGCCTGACCGGATGGGACATCGACATCCTCACGCCCACCGAGTTCAACGCCGGGCTCGACCGCCTGGAAAAGGCCCTGCGACGGGTCGAAGGCATGGACTCGACCACCATCGACCAGGTCGTGGCGATGGGCATGGTCAATGTCCTGGACGTAGAGGAAGTAGGCCCCGACCCGCTCGTGAACGAACTGGGCATGGAACGGGGCCTGGCACAAAATATCGTGGTCCAGTGTGCCGAGGAGGCCCGGCGGGCCGCCGAAGAGCAGGCCGCCGCCAAGGCCGCCAAGGAACAGGCCCCCGCCGAGAAGCCCGCCGAGGCCGAGGCTCCTCCCGCAGAGGAAGGCGGTGCCTCCACGAGCGAGGAAACCGTCGCCACCCCCTCCGGGGAGACGGCCACCGCCGAGACGGAAACCGAAACCACCGAGGCGACCGAAACGCCCGGCGAGGTCCAGGGCGACACCGGACCCGACGAAACCACGGCGGGCGCGTAAGCCCGCCTTCGCTGCCCTGCAGCGACGGACGTAGGAAACACGGCATGCAGGCCCTCACGCGGGGGCCATTGCGGTCCCGCCTTCCGGCGGGATCCTCCAGGTGCCGGGGAGGTTCATTTGGCAACACGCGTATTTGAGTTGGCCCGAGAGCTTGGCGTCACCAGCAAGGACGTCCTCTCCAAGTGCCGCGCCGAAGGGCTCGACATCAAGAATCACATGACGGCCCTGTCGGCCGGGCTGGAAGCGACCATCCGAGAGTGGTTCAGCGAAGGTTCCGCCTCGACGGCCGTCGAGACCACCGAGCACGTGGACCTGGAAGAGATGCGCGCCAAGGCACGGCGTAAGCGCCGCAAGAAACGCGCCGAAGAAGCCGCCGAAGCCGAAAAGAAGGCCGCCGAGCAGGCAGAGGCCGAGGCCAAGACGACAGAACAAGCCCCAGCCGAGGTCGAGGCAGAAGCCGACACCGAAGCCCCGGCCGCTGAAACCGAGGCCGAGGAAACCGCCCCCGCGGCCGAACAACAGGAGCCTGCCGGCGAACAGACCCCTGCCGAAACTGTCGCCGAGGCGAAGCAAGAGGCTGCCGAGAAGGCCCCCGAGCCGGTCGAGAAGCCCCAGGCGGACATCGAGAGAATCCCGACCGTCGCGACCGAGCGACTCGCCGAAGCCGCCTCGCCCGAGGCGCCGACAGAGCCGACCGCCGAGGCCGAAAGCCCGGCCCCCGAGGCCGCCGAAGAAGAGAAGCAACCGGAACCGGCTGCCGAAGAGCCCGAGACGGAAGCCGAAGGCAGCGAGGAAGAACAGCCCGAGGAAGACGAGGACGTCTCCCCCGCCGGCCCGCAGGTGGTTCCCAAGCCCGCTCAGTTGCAGGGACCCCGCGTGGTCCGCGTGGAACGTGCCGACTATATCCGTCCCCCCCGTCCGCGCCCCCGCCCCAGGCCCGCCGCCGGTCCGAGCAGTCCGGAAGTCGTATCCGCCGGCCCGCGTCGTGGGCGATCCAAGGGCGCCGGAGGTGGCAGCGAGGAAGAAGAGCGCCGTCGTCGAGGAGGCGGCAAGCGCTCGCCGCGCCGCAAGGGTCGCAGCGGAGACAGCGGCGGCGGAGACCGCGTCAAGGAATGGCGCGAGAAGGACCTGCAGGAACGCTCGCAGCGTCTGGCGGCGGCCGGCAGCGGCCTGCGCCGCCACCGGGCGAACGTCTCGCGGGGTCGAGGCGGTGGCGGGCCCCAGATCCGGACCGGCAAGGTCGAGATCGAGGAGCCCATCGCCATCAAGGACCTCTCGGCCGCGACCGGCGTTAAGAGTGCCGATATCATTCGACGTCTGATGCAGCAGGGCATGCTGGCGACGGTCAACCAGGTCATCGAGACCCCGTTGGCCGAGGAAATCATGCTGGAATACGACATCGATCTGGTGGTCAAGAAGCAGAAATCCGCCGAGGAGGAACTTCTGGAAGAGTTCAAGAATCGAGAGCCCGGCGAAATGCAGTCCCGTCCCCCGGTGGTGACCTTCCTGGGTCACGTCGATCACGGCAAGACCTCGCTGCTGGACTACATCCGCAAGACCTCCGTCGCCGAAGGCGAGGCCGGTGGGATCACCCAGCACATCGGTGCCTACCGCTACGATCGCGGCGACTCGCACGTGGTCTTCCTGGACACCCCGGGTCACGAGGCGTTCACCGCCATGCGGGCCCGCGGGGCCAACATGACCGACATCGTGGTGTTGGTAGTGGCGGCCGACGACGGCGTCATGCCCCAGACCGTCGAAGCCATCAGCCACGCCAAGGCCGCCGAGGTACCCATCGTGGTGGCGCTGAACAAGATCGACGTCCCCAACGCCAACGTCAACCGGGCGCTGGGCCAGCTCGCCGAGCACGGCCTCCAGCCCCAGGAATGGGGTGGGGACACCGAGGTCATCCATACATCCGCCATCAACGGCGACGGTATGGACGCCCTGGTGGAAACCCTCGCGCTGGAAGCGGAGTTGCTGGAACTCAAGGCCGAGGTCGACGCACCCGCCAGCGGGTACGTGATCGAGGCGGAGATGAACCCCGCTCGCGGCGTGCTGGCACGCATACTCGTGCTCAACGGCACGCTGAAAGTGGGCGACACGCTGTTGGCCGGAAACAGCCCCGGCCGCGTGCGGGCCATGGTCGACCACCTGGGCAAGCAACTGGAAGAAGCCGGACCGGCCACGCCCGTGGAAGTCTCCGGGCTGGATGACGTTCCCCAGGCAGGCGACCGGTTCTACGTCACACAGGACATCGACCAGGCACGCTCGATCGCCGAGGACCGCCAGGAGAAGTTCCGCCAGAAGAGTCTCAAGGCCGCGCCCAACCGCGGACTCGAAAGCCTGCTCAACCGTTTCGAGGAAGGGCAGATCAACGAGGTCCGGGTCATCATCAAGACCGACGTGCAGGGCACGACCGAGGCGATCACCGGACAGCTTGAAAAACTGGGGACCGACGAGGTCCGCGTGCAGGTGCTGCATTCCGGCGTGGGCGGAATAACCACCGGCGACGTCACGCTCGCCGAGGCGTCCGACGCGATCATCATCGGCTTCAACGTCGTTGCCGACGCCGGCGCCCGCAAGGCCGCCGAGGCCTCGGGCGTGGAGATCCGCACCTACCGCGTCATCTA
>JBKHHV010000059.1:0-15569 GCA_046539005.1 Phycisphaerae bacterium | reverse complement strand
CAATCGACCAGGACGGAGAAATGGCGCACGGACCCCGGGCAGGTCGGCCGACGAATCGACCCCACGCGGAAGGGAACGCAGAACGCAAGCCCGCCCCGGGGCGAACCTGGAAAGGGGATTGCGGGCGAGCGAACCCCGCCCTTTCCTCCTGTGCAGTGCCGGCGGCTCAACCGGCCATGGGGCAGCCGGCGGACAATCGGGCCCTCTCCCCGGCCGCTGCGATGGCTGCTCTATTCGAAGCGTATCCTCATTTCCGGATATTTCAAGGGCGGAATCGCACCTGTTTCGCCTGAATCTCGCGTACCGCAATCGCCCGACGGTTTCGTCAAACCCCGTTGCCCAAGGATGCGCAGGAGCCTACACTGGCGCCATCGCGCCTATGTTCGGAGCCCTGCATGAAGCAGCAAACCATCACCGTTGCGGTTTTCACGATCCTGACCGGAGCCGCCATGACCAGCCCCGTCCGTGCCGGCCAGACGCCGGGAGAGTTCGACATCCCCTCGGTCAACCCCCTTGGCAGCGAGCAGCTTGAGAAGCTGCGGCACCTTGCAGCGACCGACCCGGAGGCCAAGGCATTGGCCGAGCAGGCCCGGAAGAACGCCGCCGAGCTGCTGGATGCCAAGCCTCACCCACTGAAGGTGATCCACTACGAAGGGCTCGTGAATACCGATCCCAGGCGGATCGCCACCGTCAGGAAGCTGCGGGAAATGGGCGACGTCGCCCGCCTGGTGCGCTACTGGCAGGTGTCGGCCGACCCGAACGCCGCAGAAACGCTGCAGCGTTTTATCCTCGCGTGGACCGGCACCTACCGGCTCACCGGCAACGACGTCAACGAGAACAAGTTCCGCCCGCTGCTGGTTGCTTACCATGCCCTGCGGCCTGAGTTCGACCCCCGCGACCGGCGCAGAGTGGACCCCTGGGTGGAGGAACTGGGGAAGCTCCACGCCGAAGCGGTGAAGAAGTCCCGCCATTTCACCAACCGCTACGGCAAACACGTGCGCCTGGCGACACTGGCGGGGATGATCCTCGGGCGCGACGAATGGCTCGCCGTTGCCCGGGAAGGAGTCAAGCGTTTCGTCCGCAAGAGCCTCCACAAAGACGGCACCAGCGAAGACCTGCAACGCCGCGACACGCTGACCTACCATGCCAGCGCCCTGCGGCCGCCGATCGAACTGGCAATGCTGTCTGGAGCGAAGGGGCGCGAACTGTACACTTGGGAGTCTCCGCGCGGCGGTTCGCTGAAGAAGTCGGTCGATTACGTGGTGCCCTACGCGCTGGGCAAGAAGACCCGCCGCGAATGGAAGAACACCAAGGTCGGTCTCGATCGCCGCCGCGCCGAGGCGGGGCTGGACAAGTACAAACCCGGCAAGCTCTACGAGCCCAGCCAGGCCCTGGAACTCATGGAAGAGGCCAGCTACTTCGATCCCGGCCTGCTGAAGGTGGTACGGCATCTCACCGGCAACAAGGCGAAGCGATTCCCCACCTGGCAGACGCTGATCAACGAGGCCTGCCGCCCCCCGGAGCAGTCGACCACCGCACCGGCACGCCCGACGGTCGGCCGCTGAGGCTCAACGAAACTCCGGATACGCTTCGGCGAATTCCTCCCGGAACGGCGCCGGGACAGCGAGGATCCCCGACCCGTGGGCGATTACTTTGCACCCGCGGTCTTCGAGATGCTCCACGATGATCTCCCGGCAGGACCGCCCTTGGCGGTGGTACGGCGTGGCGGGCTTGATCAAGCGGACGCGGTCGAGGTGGTCCTGCAGGCCCATCAGGGCCTCGGGCTCGGCACCGTTGGTCTGGATGTTGAGGAAATCCACGCGATCCCAGCCGGCTTCCTCGATGATGCTGTCCAGCGTGCGGGTGGGCACCTCGTCGGTCTGGCGGGCGCTGTCGGCGGTTTCCTCGGTGCCGACCAGCCAGTGCTGGGCGCGGTGCACGGTGCGGCTTCTCATGCTGCCGTTCTCTTTCCAGACGCCCGCCCAGATGCCGGTTATCCGATGCCCAAGCCCGTTCTGAGCGATGTTCTCCTTCAGCAGCGATGCGTTGCCGCTGTCCATCTCGATGGCGATGACCTTGCTCTCCTCACCGGCGAGGTCCGCAAATCGAACGGCCTTGTAACCCAGGTATGCACCGGCCTCGATGATGTTGGGCGCGTGGGGCAGGTGCTCCAGGAATTTCGGCAGGCGCATGCCGTAATAGCGGCGGACGATATCCACGGCGACTTCCCATGTCTCCGGGGTTAGGTGCGAGTCGGCCAGGTCGCGACAGAGCTGGTGCAGCCGCTGGTACCGCGAGGTGGAAATGTAGCCGGTAAACGCCCGCCCGTCTTCGACGGCGACGCGGGCATGATGATTCCCGATCCGCTCGGCCGAGGTTACCTTGAGGTCGCGCGGGATGTCCCACTCGCGGAAGGACTGGGGGATCAGCGAAAACGACGCGTTGCGGATCACCCGCCAGGCGGCGGTGGCGACCGGCTCGCGGCGCATCTCGGCCAGCAGTTTCACCCGCTCGACGAGCCGATCGGACAGGCCGAACACGCCGCGGATCAGTTGCAGGTCCTTCTCCTGGTCGCCGCTGCCTCCGCTGCCCTTGCGGGCCTCGAACAGAAACCGCAGAATCGCCTCGGCCGTCTGCTGCGGGCTCTCGCCGCGCACCTGCGCCAGCGACCGCAACTGCCCCCCAGCCGAGCCGCTGCCACGCAACCAATTCAGTATCTTTCGGAACATCCATGGTCTCCACAAGAGCATCCGTCCATGCCGACGTCGGCCGCTGTTGTACCCCCGGAGAGAGACCAAGTCAAACCCGCCCGCGCGGGGACCGTCCGCCCGCCAGTCACTGCCCGGCGATCCACCCGTTTCCGCATTGCCTGCAACTCGCTGACATCCTCAGCGTCGAGACAGGCCAGGTCCCAGTTGCGGTCGGCGGCGCAACGACGCTGCTCCCGAAGGGCTCTGCCGGCCACCGTTGCCCGAATTCCGACGCCGGCATGATGCTGCAACACCCACGACAGAGTCTCAGGGTCTAATCCGATGTAGCAGAGACTGGCAGCACCGCAGCGGCCTTCTTTCCATGGTCCCGTTTCATGCGTCATGTTCGATTTCTCCAGAAAGGTTCCTGTCTGACCGGCAGACTATCCGTGTACGGGCCCCACAGTACGGTGAGGTCCATCTGAAGGGAAGACAGTCGCAGGCGGGACAGACCGGAAACTGCGGAAGAACCTGCCGGTGAGGTGGGATGAGCAGAGGGAGGCGTGGAGGTGTCATGATCAGTGGTGCGGCGCGGAGCAGAGCATCCACTATATCAACTCGTTCGACTCCTTCATGTCAGCTTCACCTCAAAATCACTCATCAGAATATTCTTCCCGAGCTCGTCCATGTCTTCTATCCTCCTTTGCTTCTCTGCAAAACCAGCTTTCTCCCAGAAATGGATGCTCGGAAGCCACTTGTATGCGTCAAAGAACTGTGAGTCTGAAAAGGTCCATCCCTCAATTCTCTCCCAACCGCTTTCTCTGGCCCAATCGATAAGATAGTTGGCCATAGTTGAGCCAAGACCTTTTCTGTACATGTTCCTGTTGTGTGCGATGCTGGCACACTGGACTTTGAGTACCTTTGGGCTGAGTTGATCAAATGGGATAGGTGTTGCCGCCTTGACGCGCTCCAATGGTGTCTGATCTGAAGTATACAAACAGAAGACCATTTCAGGCATTCCGCAATTCAAAGGCATGAACGGCAGGAATCCAACAAGGGCCTTGTCTTGCCAGGCGGTGATAGCGCTGGTGCCATAGGCTTTCATGATCTTTCGGAAATAGGCGGCCATCGCTGCAGTAGGCCTGTCCGCTTTGCCCGGGTACCAGCACTTGATCGCATATTCCACACCGGCTTCACTGGGGTCCTCGCCAACGACATAGTCCTCTCCCATAGCCCGGATCACGGTCGGGATCCCGTCTATCTGAATCGTTCTCGGTTCCATTGTTTCCTCCTGTCGAACTTGTTGTTTCTACGGAAATCTGCTTTGGCCGGACCGTCGACGGCCAGATTATCGCCATCTTCGGGCGTTGTCGAGCCGTCTGAAGCGAGAAACGCCCTCAGAGGCGAAGACACGGCCTGCTGGACACCGCTTGGCATATCCAGTTGGAATCGGGCGAGTACACCAGCCTCGACGGCCTGAGCCTGGAGAAGCTGCGGAAGAACCTGCCGGTGAGGTGGGATGAGCAGAGGGTGGTTAGGAAACTCCCCGCTGCTGGCTTCCGCTTCGCCCCGCGCAAGAAAAACGGGCGGTTCGAGGACCGCCCGTTGAGTTTGTCGGGTTGTTGAATCCTGTGTCAGGCTGCGCGATGACGCCGGATCAGCGCCAGCCCGCCCGCGGCCAGCAGGGCCAGGGTGGCCGGCTCGGGAACGACGGTGCCGTACCCGTCCAACTCCCGAATCCGGGGGCCTCGGGCATCGGTGCTGGTGTCGCCGTACTGGGTGAACTCGGCGCGAAACGTGCCGGCGGTGACAATCGAAGCCACCGGCTGGTTGAGTTCGAGCGACGTGATCCCCGTGTAGTTCGTCCCCCCGCCGTACGGAATGGGGATGTCCGCGTCGTATAGCGTCACCCACTCGCCGCCCGAATACGCCTCTAGTTTGAAATGGTCGAAGCTGCGGCGAATGTACGGGTCTTCATGACTGGCAACCAGATTGAACCGCTCGATCCTCAGCGGATCCGGCGTCTCCCACTCGACCCAATGGATCGTGCCCGCGCCGTAATAGTCGGTCCATAGCGTGTTGCCGGCCTCCACGGCGCTGTTCGAGGCACCGAACATATCCGCCGCGTCACTGTACGTCTGGCCCGCGTAGATGAAGTACTTGGTGAGGCTGTGGTCTCTGATCGTGGTGCCCCGGCTGACGTCCCACAGGTCGTCATACGCCATGACGGCAGCGTTCGCCCCGCTCGGCCCTAACCCGACCAGAATCACGGACAGACAGAGAATCTCCACGCACCGTACGCGACACGCCCTCATGACATACCCTCCAAAGAAACTGACGGGAAATTTGATCCCAGGCGGGCCGGGGTCATGGGCTTGGGGGGTGAGGGGGAAACTGCGAGGTTTGGCCAGCGTGCAAGTCGACATGTGATCCGCCCCGTTCACCATCGAAACCTCCCGTCTTGGGCTGCTGGAACCGACTGTTTGTTTGGAGGCCGTCCGCCGGAACATGCGAAGAAATTATAACACCCCGTTTCGCCTCGGTCAAGGCGAAACGGGTGTCATGAACTCGATTTTGGTTGGGCGCCGACGTCCCAGGGCAGTCCAGGCTGGTCCTGCTCGTCGAGGGGCCTCGAAGACCTGGCCAAGGACGTCGGCTCGCCACGTCGTAACCGCAAGGTGAAGACGGACGAACCCGGCAAAAGGACCACGGCAAGCCGCAGCCCTTTTGCACTCAAGTATCTCGAACCGATCAGCCCTCGGTCACGCCTTTCGCAATACGGTCGCCGGTCTCCTGATCGATGTTCCGCCAGTACTCGAAGGCCCGCTGCAATACGGGTTCGCTGACGCCATCCTTGAGGTGTCCGACGACGTTCGACACCAGCCGATCCCGCTGGGCATCGTCCATGACCTCCCGCACCAGCGTACCGGCCTGGCCGAAATCATCATCCTCCTTGTGCTTGGTGTAGGCAGCCCGGATGAACTCGCCGTCGGCCTTCCAGACCGCATCTTCGGGGTAGCGTTGCGCGTCGGGTTCGGGGCCGCCCTTGGAGTTCGGTGTGTACACAGGATCGGTCACATTGTCGATCCGCATGGTGCCGCCCTTGCTGTAGCTGTGGACCGGACTCTTCGGCCGGTTTACGGGAATCTGCTTGTAGTTGACCCCCAGCCGGGCCCGGTGGGCATCCGCGTAGGAAACCAGCCGGGCCAGGAGCATCTTGTCTGGACTGGGGCCGATCCCAGGGATGAAGCTGTTCGGCTCGAAGGCCGCCTGCTCGATCTCGGTGTGGAAGTCGGTGGGATTGCGATCCAGTGTCAGCCGGCCCACCTCGTGCAGCGGATAGTCGCCGTGCGGCCAGACCTTTGTCAGGTCGAAGGGGTTGAAGCGGTAACCTTCGGCTTCCTCGAAGGGCATGATCTGCACCTTCAGCGTCCAACTGGGGTAGTCGCCCTGCCGGATGGCGTTGGCGAGATCGCGACGATGGAAGTCCGCATCCTGGCCGGCGACCCGGTCGGCCTCCTCCTGGGTGAGGAAGTCGATGCCCTGGTCGGTCTTGAAGTGATACTTGACGAAGAAGCGTTTCCCGTCGGCGTTGACCCACATGAAGGTGTGACTCGAGTAGCCGTTCATGTTTCGGTACGACTTCGGCACGCCGCGATCGCTCATCAGGATCGTGACCTGGTGGGCGCTCTCCGGGGAAAGCGTCCAGAAGTCCCACTGCATGTCGTGATCCCGCAGGCCGGTATCCGCCCGGCGCTTCTGGGAATGGATGAAGTGCTGGAATTTCATCGGGTCGCGGACGAAAAAGACCGGCGTGTTGTTTCCGACCATGTCGTAGTTGCCCAGGCTCGTATAGAACTTCAGGGCAAAGCCGCGCACGTCCCGCCAGGTGTCCGGGCTGCCGGACTCCCCAGCCACCGTGGAGAAGCGGGCCAGCACTTCGGTTTTGGTACCCGGCTGAAACAAGACCGCCTTCGTATAGGCGGTCACATCCTGAGTGACCTCGAAGTGGCCGAAAGCCCCGGACCCCTTGGCGTGAGGCTGACGGTCCGGGATCATTTCCCGGTTGAAATTGGCCATCTGCTCCATGAGGTAATGGTCCTGAAGCAGGATCGGGCCATCCGGGCCGACGGTGAGCGAGAACTCGTCGCTGGATACGGGATTGCCGGCATCGTTTGTGGTGGGCCTGCGGTCGTCGTTCTTCATTGCCGTGTCTCCTTCTGGTCAGGGTTCCCCCCTATGGTATGCCGCCGATTACCGTCACCGATGGAAAACTCCATACCGCACGTGGCCGTAGCGAATTCCGGGAGACCGTACCTGGTTGTCCTTCTGTCGTTTCGGGCCGAGTTTCTTTTCAGCGAGATATTGGCCCAGCAGATGCCCGATCTGCTGCACGAACAGGACTTTATCCAGCGGCCAGCCTATTCGCTCAGGGCGACGAAGCGCAAGGCATCTCCGGCACAACGACTCAAGCAGTCCGTGGCATCAGGGAATTCTATGCCATGCACCACGCACATGGATAATCAGTGTCCCCCGAACGAAAAGGATGAATGCAGCAAGGGTCTTTCGGATAAGAGGTTGCAGGAAATGGCGAAAGGCTGCTTCGCTGTGGTCAGGAAGGCCGTTACGGCTCGTTTCAGCACGCTTGGCGGCAACACGGCACATCGTGGGGCACCGAAGGCGTCCGACGAGTTCATGCTTGTACTGAGGCCACGGTGTAAAGCCAGTCAACAGGTTTCTTGTCACCGGCGACACGGCCCGCGACGCTTACGGCCTCCGCTCGAACATGCCCGGACTCGCCTTCCAAACGCCATTTGCCTCCGCGTTCGCCGCAGGGCGCCCCGCTACGAGCCCAGATTGGAGACGTACCGCCCCTCGCCATGTCCGTCGATGCGCTCCCGCTGAGCAAACGACGCCTCCCGCGGGTGGCCGGGCCCAACCCGAAGGAGGTGACCATGACCGCGAAGAAGACCACCACGAAGAAGACGACGAAGAAGGCTGCGACCCGCAAGGCCAGCGGCAAGAAGACCGCCAAGGCCACGACGAAGAAGATGAGCGGTCTGGACGCCGCCGCCAAGGTACTCGCCGAGGCAGGCGAGCCCATGAACGTCAAGGCCATCTGCGAGGCGGCGCTGGCCAAGGGCTTGGTCTCTCTCTTGCCAGCGTGGACCAACCTCGCGCGCCCTGCGCCGCCGCAGTTGGTAGGCCCGCTGGCGGCACGTCGCCCGGCAGTACTTGGCCTCGGGGCGCGACGAGTAGAACACCACGCCGCAGGACAGGCAGACGCGCCGATGGCAGCCCCGGCCCTCCCCGCAGTGCCGCCAGGTGAATTCGATGAGCCATCTGGCCGTCACCATGACGCCTCCATGGCCACGCCGACGGCGGCGGGTTGCTGTCGTTCTGCCTCGGTGCGTCGTCCGGCCGGGGGTTACTTGCCGTTGGGCCCGTCTGCGGCGTTCTTGCCGTTGCCGCGGGTCAGCGGGAGCTGGGCCTGGGCCTGGTCGTTCTCCTCGGTGACCACGCGGGCACAGGCGATCAGCTTGTCGTCCGGCTTGAGGGCGATGATCTTCACCCCCTGGGTCGCCCGGCCGATGGTGCGAAGCTCGTCGACGCCGGTGCGGACGATCATGCCGCGCTCGGTGATCAGCATCAACTCGTCGGAATCGCGGATGCACTTCATCGCCACGACCTCGCCGTTCCGCTCGGTGGCGCGGATGTTGATGATTCCGTACCCGCCACGGCCCTGCAGGCGGTACTCGTCGAAGTTGGTCCGCTTGCCGAAGCCGTTCTCGCAGACAGTCAGCAGCGTGGCCATCGGGTCCACGATCGCCATGTCCACCACCACGTCCTCGTCGCGGAGGTTGATACCCCGCACGCCGCTGGCGGTCCGGCCCATCGGGCGGACGTCGGCCTCGCTGAAGCGGATGGCCTGGCCTTCGCGGGTGCCGAGGATGATCTCGTCGTCGCCGCGGGTAATCGCCACGCCGATCACGCGGTCGCCCTCCTGCAGCCCGGTGGCGATGATCCCGCCGCTGCGGACGTTGCCGTATGCTTCCAGGGAGGTCTTCTTGATCTGCCCCTTGAGCGTGGCGGTGACCAGGAAGCGGTCTTCGTCGAAGTCCCGCACGGCCACGACGGCGCAGATCCGTTCGTCGCGCTGCATCTGCAGCAGGTTCACGATCGACCGGCCCTTGGACTGGCGTGCCATCGAGGGGATGTCGTAGACCTTCAGCCAGTGCATTCGCCCATTGTCCAGGAAGAACAGCAGGTAATCGTGCGTGGAAGCGATGAACAGATCCTCCACGAAGTCGCCTTCCTTGGCGTCGGAACCGATGATGCCCATTCCGCCCCGGCCCTGGCGGCGGTAGGTGGTCAGCGGCATGCGCTTGATGTATCCCTCGTGGCTGAGGGTGACCACCACGTCTTCTTCGGCGATGAGGTCCTCGATGTCGAAGTCGCTCACGTCGCCGACGATCTGTGTGAGTCGCTGGTGGCCGAACTTCTCCTTCATCTCGTGGATGTCCTCGCGGACCACGTCGACCAGCAGGTTCTCGTGGGTCAAGATCGCCTCGTGTCCCTCGATTTCCTCCACCAGCTTGCTGTAGTCGCCGGCGAGCTTTTCGATCTCCAGCCCGGTGAGGCGCTGCAACTGCATGGAGAGGATCGCGTCGGCCTGGACCTTGGTGAGGGTCTGGTCTTCCGTGGAGGCCTTGACGATGAACCGCTCGGGCAGCATCGCCCGCACGGTGGCCTGCTCGGTCAGGCGGAGTTTGAGTTCCATCAGGCGCTGGCGTGCGGTGGGCACGTCGGGGCTGGTCTTGATGGTCTCGATGATCCGGTCGATGTCGGCGACCGCGAGGATCAGCCCTTCCAGGATGTGTGCCCGCTGGCGGGCCCGCCGCAGCAGGAACGCCGTCTTGCGGCGGGTGACCTCTTTGCGGTGCTCGATGAAGAAGTGCAGCATCTCCTTCAGCGTGAGCGTCCGCGGGGCGCGGTTGACCAGGGCGATGTTGATGATGCTGAAGGTGCTCTGCAGCGGCGTATAGCTGTAGAGCTGGTTGATGACCACCTCCGGCTCGGCGCCACGCTTCAACTCCACCACGATCCGCATGCCCGTTCGGTCGGAGTGATCCTGCACGTCGACGATGTCGGGGATCTTGCCGTTCTTGACCACGTTGGCGATCCGCTCGATGATCGTGGTCTTCAGCACCTGGTAGGGAATCTCGGTAATCACCACCTGCGCCTTGCCGCCGCGGGTGGTCTCGGTGTGCACCCGGGCCCGCACGGTCACCTTCCCGCGCCCGGTGCGGTAGCCGTCCACGATGCCCTTACGGCCGCAGATCAGCCCGCCGGTGGGGAAGTCGGGCCCCTTGATGAACTGCATCAGTTCGTTGATGTCCGCCTCGGGGTTGTCCAGCAGGTGCACCAGCGCCTCGCAGACCTCGGTGGGGTTGTGCGGCGGGATGCTGGTGGCCATGCCCACCGCGATGCCCTGGGAACCGTTGACCAGAAGGTTGGGAAACTTGCTGGGCAACACGACCGGCTCGGTGCGGGTATCGTCGTAGTTGGGCTGCTTGTCGACGGTGTCGAGGTTCATGTCGGCCATCATGTCGACGGCCGCGGCGGTCATGCGGGCCTCGGTGTACCGCATAGCGGCCGGGGGGTCGCCGTCGATGGAGCCGAAGTTGCCCTGCGGGTCGACCAGCGGGGATCGCATGTTCCAGTGCTGCCCGAGGCGAACCAGGGTGGGGTACACCACGCCCTCGCCGTGGGGATGATAGTTACCGCTGGTGTCGCCGGCGATCTTGGCGCACTTACGGTGCTTGCTGCGAGGCCCGAGGTTGAGGTCGTTCATGGCGACCAGTACGCGCCGCTGAGAGGGCTTGAGCCCGTCACGGACGTCGGGCAATGCCCGGTCCATGATGGTGCTCATGGCGTAGGTCAGGTAGCTCTCGCGCATCTCGGCGACGATGGGCTGTTCCATGATCCGCTCATTGCGGAACATGAGCTTCGGGCCCTTCCCGGGAAGGGTCGGGCCGCCGTCCCCGCCGCCGGAGTCGTCCGGCTGGGTGGGGGTCGAATCGCCGGCGGGTTCGCCGTGGGGGTCGTCGGTGGGCTCGAACTGGCCGTTGTCGTTGGTGCTGTCTTCTGCCAAGGTTATGCTCCGAATCTATCCATGTGCTTCCGTGCGGATAGTCCGCCTGAATCACGTCGTTCGGGGGTCCGCTTCGGGACCGCCGCAATGGAAACCGGCATTATCGCAGATTCTCGGCTCGGTTGGTAGTCCAAAGCGTGCCGCCGGCGCGATCGGGGGCGGTTTCCCGCCTGCCGGGCCGTGGGAATGCGACGAGAAGCCGGTCAGTCCTCTTCGTCCTGCCCCTCCGGGTCGTCTTCCTGGCAAACCACCCGCTTGACGGCGTAGGTCCGGGCGGGGGTCGCCTCGAAGTAGATCCGCATCATCAACTCGCCCATCACCCCCGTTGCCAGGAAGAACATCGCCATGATCACCAGCATGAACCCCAGCGCCATCAACGGGCCATGCTGCTGAAACAGATCGAATTCCCAGGAGGTCAGCTTCCGCACCAGTCCGTACGCCAGAATGCCCAGCCCGCCCAGCCCGGTCACCAGCCCCCACTTGCCGAAGAAATGCAGCGGCCGCGTGAGGTAAGCGGTGATGAATCGCAGCGTGATGATGTCCAACGCCACCCGAAATGTCCGCGCCAGCCCGTAGTTGCTCCGACCAGCCGGTCGGCGGACGTTCTTGATGGGCACCTCGCAGATCTTCGCCCCCAGCCTCGCGCAGACGGCCGGGACGAACCGGTGCATGTCGCCATAGAGCCGCACGTCCTCCAGCACCTCGCGGCGATAGGCCTTGAATGTCGTACCGAAATCGTGCAGCCGCACGCCGGAAACTTTCGCCAGCAGCCAGTTGGCGATCCGCGAGGGCAGCCGCCGCAGCAGGAAGCTGTCGCCTCGCCGCACGCGCCACCCGCTGGCGATGTCGTAGCCTTCGTCAATCTTGCTGAGAAACAGCGGAATCTCGAACGGGTCGTGCTGCAGGTCGCCGTCCATGGCGATGATGATCTCGCCCACAGCGTGGTCGAAACCCGCCTGCAGGGCTGTGGTCTGCCCGAAGTTCCGCCGCAGGTCGACGAAGGTGATGTGCCCGTCCTCCAGCGCCAGGTCGGTAAGCACCTCGGCCGTGCCGTCGCGGGAGCCGTCGTTGACGAGTATTAACTCGTAGCTGTGGTCCAGCGATTCCATCACCTTCACGATGCGGCGGGTGAGCTTCTCGACGATATCCTGCTCGTTGTAAAAGGGCACCACCACGCTGTAGCGGGGGCGCAGGACATCCATCTCAGCGTCCGCCGGATCGTCGCAGATGCCCGTAGTGGACTCTCTCCACGCGCTGCCGCTCGAATTCATCCCTGACTCGATCATCACAAAGCGCCTCCAGCTCTTCCTGCCGCTGTACGGTAAGCCGGGACGGGTCCGCCGATTCCCCGGCCAGCCCCGGATGGGTCATGATCTCGGTAACCCCCCGGCGCAGGCGACGGGCGACCCGAATCAACCACTCTGCCGAAATGCTCCCGGTGTGGGCGACGCCCAAGGTACCCCGCGTGACGAACGGATCCTGCCCCGCACGCACCACGTCGTTGACGCGCCCCAGCAGCGTCAGGACCCACGAAACTCCCCAGCCGTCGGCCTTGGCGACCCCGCGCCAGCCGTCGCCGGGAAGAATCTCCCGATGCCGCCTCACAAAGGGAATATGATACCGTTTTGCCAACGCCAAAACACGGGTGAAAAGCGGCGGAAACCCGTGAGCATGCCGGTGAGAGTCCAGGTGCGTCACCTCGATGCCCCAATCCAGTGCCCGGTGCAGTTGGGCTTCCCACTCGGCCGACACCGCCTCCACCAAGCTCGGCCGACGAACGCACGCCATGATCAACCCGGTGGCGCTGAAGCGCATCCGTCCGTCGAGCCCGGTCAGGCGGCGGCGCCCTGCCTCGCTGAGCGGCTCGCCCTGGGAGGCATTGAGATGCACCCCCACCCCGAGGTCGGGGAAGTCCGGCAAGCGGGTCGCTGCATCGGGGGCCGCAGGCATGTTGGTCATGATCGTCGTGGACGTCACCACCCCCTCGCGGTGCGCGCGGAAGATGCCCTGTGTAACCGCCGGGGAGAACCCGAGGTCGTCGGCATTGATGATGACGCGTTTTGCTGTGGAGGCTTCCATATCGGGCGCCGGGATTATACCTTGTTGCGACATACGGAGATAGACCCGCCGGCGACCAACGCGAGCGCAGGCGGTTTGTCATGTCTTTTCAGGGAGGCACGATGCAAAGGAAGCCCGTGCTTGTACTGCTGCTGGCCGTCGTCGTAACCGGGTGGGCCCACGGCGAATCCGCCGAAGGCACCCCCCGGACCCGGCCGTCCGACGCGCTCGAAGATCTGCGCGCCGAGAATGCCCGCCTCCGCGGCGAGCTGGAGCAACTGCGGAACCGCCGGGAACCGACGCTCCCGGTGACGTGGATGGTCATCGGCTTCGTGGGTCAGTTTATCTTCGGACTGCGGTTCGTCGTGCAGTGGATCGCCACCGAACTGCGGAAACGCTCGGTCGTCCCGGTAGCATTCTGGTACCTGTCCCTGGTCGGCACGGTGGTGCTGCTGGCGTATTCGATCTACCAACGAGACCCGGTGTTCATCGCCGGCTTCAGCCTGAACATGATTATCTACCTGCGAAACCTCCACTTCGTCCGTCGCGATACCCAGCAAAAGGAGGCCATCCGATGACCCTTCCGGCATTTCACCGTGAGGCGTATGCGCTGCATGACTGCCCGAGCCCCGGCCGAACGCTGCTGGACCTGACACTGATCTACCTGCTGGTCGCCGTGGCGGTCGTCTTTGCCGCCCACGCCCCCAGCCACACCTACAGTTACGCCCAGATGTTCCAGATCAACGCCGCCATCGACCTGGTCCACGGGGGCAACTGGCTGATGCCCGAGTACCACAACGGGCACCTGTTCCGCAAACCGCCGCAGTACGCCTGGCTGCTGGCGGGGGTGTTCAAGCTTACCGGACGATACGACGAAGTTATCTTCCGCATCCCGGGCATCCTGGCTTCGATGGTCACCGTCACGCTGGTCTACCTGCTGGGCAAGCGCTGGTACAGCCGCCGGGCGGGTCTGCTGGCCGGCTGTTTCTGGGTGACGGCGATGCACATGAGCAAACTGCTGTTTGTTGCCCTTACCGACCCCCTGCTGACGGCGTGGATGACCGGCTCGGTCTTCACGCTGGACCGGGTCCTGTTCCACCCTGCCCCCTCCAGGGACCGCTGGAAATGGGTGGTGGCGTTCTGGATCACCATCATCGGCGGGGCGATGTCCAAGGGCTGGGGGATCGCCAACATTCCCCTGATCGCCCTGTTTGCGCTGCTGGCGGTCACCCTCGGGCCGGGCTTTGGCCTGCTGAGGAAGGTGCGTGGCGTCACCAAGGCGACGCTGGCGATTCGCCTGGTCTGGCGGCGGGTCTGGTCGTCCGCCCGGAAGGTCAAGCTCGGCTGGGGTCTGCTGGCGGTCGCCGCGGTCATCGTGCCCTACCTGTGGTACCTGTGGACCTACGGCGGCCCGGAGTATCGGTGGATCATCGAGTTCGAGATATTCCAGCGCATCACCGGCTCGGGCGAGGGTGCCCCGCGGGCCGGTTCGCTGCCCACGCCGGTCTACCTGCTGTACTACGACCTGCCGGTGTCGGTGCTGGCGATCTCGGCGCTGCTGCTGATCTCGCCCAAGCGATGGCTCTCGCGCAAGAGCCCCACCGCCCTGCCGCTGTACTGGGTGCTGGCGGTCCTCCTGCCCTACACCATCTCGCACGGCTTTCGGCCGGATTACCTCTGGCCTTGCTACGGTGCCACCGCCCTGCTGGCCGGGTGGGGGCTGGACCGCCTGATGCGACAGGCCGCCGTGAAGGGCCCCATGCCCCGGGTGGGCTACGAGATCTACCGGGCGGCGGCGGCGATCCTCTTCGGTGCGGTGCTGCTGGGCTGTGGGCTGTACCTGTTCCGCTCGGGGTTCCCCGAGGCGATCGACAAGAACCTCCCGGCCCCCTGGTACGCCGCCCCGGAAACCCGGACGCTCCTCAAGGCACTGCTGCCGCTGGCAGGGGTGCTGTTGGTGGTGAGCATCTGGGCGAGCCTCACGTGGCGTCCTCGCCTGCTGGCGGGATTGATCGTCACGGCCATGCTGGGAATCCACTTCCTGGACACGCACTTCGTCTCGCCGCACGCCCGCAGCGGGGACGGGCTGAAAATGCGGGACTTCGCCCTGTCCGTGCGGGAAGAACTGCAGCCCGGCGAGCCGCTGATTCTCTTCCGGGCCGAGAAACTGTGCATCGAGCCGTATCTCGGGCGGTTCGGCACCTACTACTCGGTGTATCACCGCCCGAAGGACGAAACGCACGGCGAGGCCGCCCGGCGCGTCCTGGGCCGACTCGAGGACCACGCCGGCGAACTGCTCGTGACCTGCGACCGCGGGCTGGTGGACCTCGGGGCCGCCCAACAGCGGGAGGGAGGGAAGTACAAGCTCGGATCGGGTCGACGATACACCACTTACCCCGGCCAACTGGGCGAGGTGATCCGACAGAGCGCCCGGATCGGCTCGCAGAAATGGGGGACGGCCTACCTGATCCGCCTGAAGAATGACATCAACCCCAGCGGCGAGCCGCATCGCACCGGACTGGACTCCTACCGCGGCGAAGACGAGTGGTGAGACCGGCGGCGGGGGCCTCAATCCCCCCGGTAGGCGACGGGGGCGGGAACTCTTCCCCCGGTCTTGGGGGAAGTGCCTGCGAAGCAGGCGATGGGGGCTGTCCCGAACAGCGCTG
>JBKHHV010000308.1:0-4128 GCA_046539005.1 Phycisphaerae bacterium | reverse complement strand
GCCCGACGCGCCCGCCGACCCCAACGCCGAAATGGACCAGGACGCCATCGATGCCATGATGGCCGCCCGACAGGCGAACAAACAGGCCGAAGCCACCCCCGAGCCGGCCGCCGAGGAACCCTCCGAAACAGACGCCCAGCCCGACGCCTCAGAGTTGGACCAGTCGGCGATCGACGCCATGATGGCCGCCCGGGCTCAGAAGAAGCAGGCCGAGGAAAACTCCCAGCCGCAGGAAGAAGACGGCGAGCTGGACCAGGACGCCATCGACGCCATGATGGCCGCCCGCTCCCAAGAGAAGGAAGCGGAACCCGCCGCCGAGGAAGCCCCTGCCGACCCCAATGCCGAGATGGACCAGGACGCCATCGATGCCATGATGGCCGCCCGCTCCCAGAAGAAGGAAGCGGAACCCGCCGCCGAGGAGGAAGCTCCGGCGGCCGGAGGTGCCGAACTCGACCAGGACGCGATCGACGCGATGATGGCGGCGCGGTCGGCGTCTGCGCCCAAACCCGCCGAGGAGCCCGCCGCCCCGGCCGCCTCCGAAGAGGTCGACCAGGACACCATCGATGCCATGATGGCCACCCGGGCACAGCAGAAGTCGGCTCCGTCGGTCGAGGAAGCCCCCGCGGCCGCCGCGCCATCCAAGGCCTCGGCCGGGTCGGACGCCAAACCCGCCGCCAGCGGTGCGCTCGCCAAGGGCAAGGTGATACTGGGTCGCTGGTCGCTGATGCATTGGTTGTTTGTCAGTAACGGGTTGCTGGGCCTGGCGTTGCTGCTGGGCTTGACGTTCATGTTCGCCCGCGAGGAAGGCCCGCGCCAGGCGACGGCGTCTCCCACCGAACGGGACGAGTTGGCCCCGGCGATCGGCGAGAAGGTGCGCATCCCGCGGCTGGACATTCCCGACGTGGGGCCCACCACCTGGGCCGAGGCCGAGGAAGCCCTGCTCAGCAAGCGGTACGACGTGGCGCTGGCCCGCTACCGCAAGCTGATGGAGATGGCCGAGTCGCGATGGGACAATCAGCGGCTGGTCGACCTGCTCAAGCTTCGCGAGGGGCAGTGTCTGCTGGCGCTGGGGCAGGCCGAGCGGGCCCGCCAGAACTTCGTGGACGCCGCCCAGAGTTCCTCGCCCATCGTGCGGGCGTACGCCAACTATCGCCTCGGGCTGCTGCGGGCCGAGCAGGGCCTCTACATGCGTGGCCGAACGCGGGCCTACATGGCCATCGCCGCCCTGGGGATGATGGAGAACCCCTCCACGCTGGAAGGGGACTGCGATTACCTGATCGCCAGTTGTCTCTCGCGGCAGGTGCTGAGCTTCTACAACCCCGACCAGAAGGTCGAGTGGACGCGGATCGAGGGCGGCGACCCGTTCATGGGCGTCAACGAGAGCGCCCTGATACGGATGCTCCAGGAAGGCCAGGAGCAGATGCGCCGCACCGTGCTGGGCCCGGAGATCAACCCCACCCGCGGGACGCCGGGGCTGGACGCGGTCTGCTGGCGTTCGCCGGTACAGGAGGTCTTGCACCGCTTCGAGACCCAGACCGGGCTGGACGTCGAATGGGTCGGCGTCAGCGGGCCGGTGCGTCGCCGCCCGGTCACCATGACGCTGCAGGGCGTCTCCGCCCAGCGGATCAGCGAGGTCGCCTGCGGCGTGGTGGAACTGGTGTCGGACTTCAGCGGCTCGTCGGTGTCGGTCTACGATATTCGATCGATGAACTCGGTGGCGCAGGTACGCGGGGTGCTCACGCGGCAGGCGGTCTTGGCGTGGAGGCAGTTCTTCCTCCGCCGTCCCGACGACCCGCGCGTGGCTCGCGGGCATCTGGCGCTGGCACGGCTGTGCGAGGCCGAGGGCGACTCGGTCTCGGCGGTGCAGGAGTATCAGCTCATCGCCGAGCGGTTCCGCGAGAACGATGCGGCCCCGGAGGCGATGATGCGAAGCGCCCAGCTCAAGATCGAGCTGCTGGACTACGACGGCGCCCGCAGGGACCTGCTGAACCTGCTGGACTCGTACCCCGACTTCCGGGCGACCGACAAGCTGTACCTCTCGCTGGGCAACGCCACCTACGAGGCCGGTCTCTACGACGAGGCCTCCGGGGTCTACCGCAAGCTGTACTATCTGAACCTTTCTCCCGAGACCGAGGCCGCCGCATGCCTGGGTGTGGGGCGCTGCATGGTGCGGCAGAAGAACTGGGACGAGGCGATCCGCTGGCTGGGTCGCTACATCGAGCGCACCCCCGACAAGTCCGGTGACGACCTGATCGACGGAATGGCGCTGCTGGCTCAGTCCCACGCGGCCAAGGAAGACTATGACAAGGCAATCCAGTACCTCTACCCGGCGATCTCGCTGGAGGGGTCGGTTCGCGAGAACATCCGGGCGACGCTCCTGCTCGCCGACGTGGAGACCCGCAAGGACAACCTCGTCCGGGCGGTCGGTGCCGTGGAGCGCGTGCCCCAGCGGTCGGTCCCCAAGGACCTGCAGTACGAGTACTTCCGCGTCCGCTCCAACGTGTACGCCGGAATGGGCCTGTTCAACCGGGCACTGTCGATCCTGCGGGACGGCATCGAAGGGACCGAGGACACCTCCCTGCGGTCCCGCTTGGGCGTGCAGGTGGGCAAGGTGTACGTGCAGGCCGGCGAACGGGAAGCCGCCCTCCGCGTGCTGACCGAGGTGGTCGGCTCGGGCAAGCTGCCGTCGGGGAAGGTGGCCCAGAGTGCCGCCTGCGACCTCGGCGAGGTCTGCGTGCAGATGGGCAAAGCCGACCAGGCCGTCTCGGCCGTCGAAGATGTCCTGCCGTCGGCGGAGACCGAAGAAATCCGCGACCGGGCGAGGGAAATCCTCGGCAACGCCTACGCGATGCGGCGCGAGTTCAACAAGGCCGCCGCGGTCCTCAGCGGTCAGGGCACCGAACAGGGAGGAGGCAACTGATGAAACGCGCGTGGGAAATGCTGCCCGTCCTGCTTTGCCTTGCGGTTCTGTCGGCCGTGGGGGCTCCGGCTCCCGCCGACGACGCCAATGCCCCGGCCCCGGCCCCGGGCTCCGGCGACAGCGGGGAGAGCATCCAGGAGATGATCAGGCGGCTGGAGGCGGCATCCGGCGGGAACCCCATCCCCGAGGTCAAGCCCCTGCCCAAGCCGCCCCAGGACACCGGGCGCGAGGTCCTCAAGCCCTCCGAGGTGCTGGACAAGACCGCCACTACCCGCCCGGCGCAGGAAGATGCCAATCAGGTCCGTATTCCCATCGACGTCGATCCGGTGAAGGAGACGAAACCCGCTGCCGCCCGCGGCGTGGACCTGCAGACCCTCCCGGCCGACACGATCGGCAACCCGATCCTGCTGGCCGATGCCCTCTACCTCGGCGGTCACTGGAAGGCGGCGGCGTCTTTCTACCGCGAGGTGGTGGACAACAAGAAGAAGTTCGAGGCGACCGACCGGGCGTGGGCGCTGTACCAGATCGCCAACTGCCAGCGTCGCTACGACCCCTCCGAGTCGAAGGCGACCTACAAGCGCCTGGTCAGCGAGTTTGCCTCTTCCCCGTGGGTCGAGAGCGGGCAGGTGCAGCAGCGACTGGTGACGTGGAAGCTTTCGGCGAAGCCCGAGGCGATGGTGAAGGACAACCGCAGGCAGGCGGCCGACGAACGCAACGCCGGCAAAGGGGAGCAGAGGTAACAGGCATGGTCGAGAAGGTCTATCCCAACGTGCTGGTGGTCAGCGCCGACGAGGCGACGACGCACCGGGTCCTGGAAGCGGTGGCCGCGCGGGGTATCCGCGGGGCGGTCGTCGAGGACCTCGCCGGCGCCGAGGACCGCATCGCCGCCCAGAAGTGGGAGATGGTCTTGGTGGACCTGCCCACGCTGGGCAGTTCGGCGGCGTGCTTTATCGCGACCATCCGCGACGACTGCCCGGAACTGCCCGTGCTGGTGATGGCCGACGACAGCTCCATCCGCCGGGCGATGGCCTCTCTGCGGGCCGGGGCCGACGAACTGCTGGTCCGCCCGATCGACCGCGACGAACTGGACGAACTGCTGGAAAAGCTGCTGCCCACCCACGAGGTCAGCACCGCCGCGGCCGACGAGGAAGGCTCGCGGACGCTGTACCATATCGTGGGTCGCAGCCAAGCCCTGCGGCAGACGCTGG
>JBKHHV010000307.1:0-4137 GCA_046539005.1 Phycisphaerae bacterium | reverse complement strand
TGCCGGCGCGCACTTCCAAGATCACCGACCCCACTGCGCGGTCGTCGGCCGTCACCAACTCGCTGGTCACCTGCTCCAGCAGCGCCTCGGACGTCTGCTCCAGCTCGGGCAGCTCAGCCCGGGCAAGCTCCACAAGCTCGGCGTCCGCCTGCTCGGCAATGATCTGGCGGTGCTCAGCGATCTGGGCCTGCGCCCGCTTCCACCGCCGGTACTGCTCGACCGTGGGCTCCAGGGCGGCACGCTTGATGCTCAGGTCGCGCGCCCGCTCGTGGTCGCTCATCGCCGCCGGGTCCGCCAACTGGCTGTCCAGTTCCGCGAACTGCTGCTCGAGCTCGTCCAGCTTGGCGAGGAGGCGTGGGTTAGCATCCATGACCGGGCTGATCCTATGAGAAAGCCCAGGCATGGTCATGCCTGGGCTTTGTTGAATGTCCGGATTGCGAAGCTACTTGGACTTGCCGCGAGCCTTGAAGTAGTCGCCAGCGAACTTGCGCTGGAACTTCTCGACCCGGCCGGCCGTGTCCAAGAACTTCTGCTTGCCGGTGAAGAACGGGTGGCTGTGCGAGGAGATGTCCACCTTGATCAGCGGATACTCCTTGCCGTCCTCCCACTTGATCTTCTGGCTGGTTTCAGCCGTCGAGCGGGTCAGGAAGCGGAAGTCGGACGAGACGTCCTGGAAGACCACGGGCCGGTACTTCGGGTGGATGTCGGGCTTCATGGCGGTGGGCCTGAGCTGGAAGATTGCGTAGCGCCTGCGCCGCTGTGGCATCAGGTCGAGCCGAGCATGATACGCCGCCTCCAGGGGCAACGCAAACCGCCGCGACTACCGGTCCCAGCGCGGGTCTGCCCATTTTCCGGGGCGGGTCTTCAGGCGGCTTGGCTCCAGTAGCTTTGCCACTGGCCGCTGTGGTGGAGGGCGGCGAGGTGGGTGATGGCGTCGACGCCGGGCTGGTCCCAGCGCATGCCTGAGCCTTTGAGGCGTCTTGGGATGTGCTTGCAGGCGGCTTCGGTGGGGCCTGAGCCGATGTGCCAGCCATGGGCTTGGAAGCGGGGGTAGTCGATCATGTCGGCGCGGGCGGCGGCGTAGTCCAGCAGGCGGCCCAGGGCTTTGCGTTTGCCGCCGCGGCGGGATTGGCGGGTCTGGATGATCCGGTCGCGGAAGGCGTCGTAGCCCTCGTCGCGGACCTGGCGCAACAGGTCCCTGGCCCAGGCGTGGCCGTCCGGATCGTCTTCGCCGAAGACCCGCCGGCGGGCTTCATGGACGTGCTCGGCGAGGTGATAGAAGTCCAGCCCCACCGCGTCGAGGTCCAGCCCGGCGTCGGCCAGCCGGGCGCGGATCCACGGCGCTCCGTCGACCAGCGCCACGTGTTCATCGGCCTTGGCCGTCTTCAGCTTGCGGGCGTCCCGGGCGATCACCGCCCCGGCGACGCGATGGTCAGCGCTGGTGGTCGAGACATGCGAGCGCTCGGCGTGCTGGTCATAGTGGTGCACCAGTTTCAGCTCTTTCCACGGATGATCCGCGCCCTGACGACGCGACGGCAGCGACTTGGGACGCTTCGCGTCAGGCTGCTTGCGGCGACGCCGACGACGCCGGGCCTTGACCGCTTCACGCCGCTTGTGCTTCTCCGCTTCGGTCACCCGCGGCACCATCACCCCGTCGCAGCCGGTGTACACCCGCGTCGGGCAAAACGGCAGCAGCAACTGGTTGGCGTCCACCGCGTCCACCCGGCAGTCCTCCGCGGTCCACGCCGGGGCCAGCGGCCGGGTCTGCTGCAGACGCTGGACCTGCCGGCCTTCGTGCTCGACCACCTGCCGCAGCCGCTCGGTCGAACTGCTGATCTGCGCCATCTCTTCCAGCAGCGACGCCGCGTTGGCGAAACTGCCGGCGTCCAGGTTCGCCCGGCACATCATCTCCCGCACCCCACGGGTCACCTTCGACTGGCAGGCCGGGTCATCGCCGACCATCGGCAAGGCCGCCAGTTCCACCCCCGGATGGGCCCCCGCGTGGGGATCGCCCGTGTGACGCACCACGTACCGCTGACGCTGCGGTCGAATCGCACCGTTGACCGTCAGCACCTCCCGGCTGCGCCGGCCCTTGCGACGCAGGCGATACCCCGGCCCCTTCAGGTTCGCCGGAGGGGGAAAAAGCGGCTTCCGCCGCATCAATCCGCATCTGCACCGCCTGCTGATACAGCCTGGTCCGGAACGCCCCCACCGCCTCGCGAACACGGTGCTCGCTGTGGCCGATCACATCGTCCTGCCCCGCCTGGCAGACCGCCTCAGCCACCTCCGCCGACAGCTTCTGAAAATCCTCCGCCAAGGCCGCCTGCAGCGCCTGAGCATCCACCGATCCGTTCGATCCCGTCATCGTGAGCCTCCTGCTCAACAGATCATCCAAATGCCGACCGCGTCCATGCGGACAGCTACAACACAATAGCGCCACAGCCCGCCCCGGAAAATGGGCAGACCCTCCCAGACGGGTGCATGACGTCTCACGCGGCTTGGCGGAGGGTTGATCGGCACAACCAGTAGTGGTCCCATCGGCCATCGTCGCTGAGTCGTAGCGAGCGGAGGGCGAGGATGGGCTCAACGCCCTGGTCGTTCCAGAACTGCTCGGTGCCCTTGACGCGCTTGTTGAACTGCTTGACGCCGGCCTCGGTCATGCCGGTGCCGATCGGCCAGCCGCGCTTGCGGTAGGCGGGGTAGTTCATGTGCTTGGCGTGCCGCTGAAAGTACCCAGCGCTGCGCTGGAGCACCCGGCGGGGATGCTCCTGCGGATCGGCGCCGCGTGGCGGGCCGGCCTGCCTGGACAGTCTGGCAATGGCCTCGGCGACGCTGAGCGCCTGGCCGTCCCATAGCGCCGTGGTCAGGCGCTGGGCGAGTTGGGACTGCTTCATCTGGTCGTCGGGCTCCGCGGCCCGGGCCACCGCGTACAGGCGCTCCTTGGCGTGGTACCAGTCCACGATCCGCACATGCCGGGGGAAGTGCTTCTGGTGGAGCGTATCGATCCACGCGGCCCCGTCACCCAGCACGACCACTTCCTTCGCCTGGCGGATGCCCCGGCGCTCGGCCTCCAGCCGGGCGAGCGTGCCGAAGTCGTCGCTGGCGTGCATCGTCGCCAGGTAGGTGGTCACCAGCGGCTGGGGATCCTTCTGCTGCTCGGGCACGCCCGGAAGATAGCTGCTGATCGTCAGCACCTTGTCCTCACGCCATCGGCTGCCTTCGCCCCCGGAGGCGGATTCGCGTTTCTCCCGGCCCTGCACGCGTCCGCCGTCCATCCCGATCACCAGCAACGCCGGGTCGTTCTCCGGGCCACGCGGACGCTGGCCCTGCTGGTACGCCTCGCGCTCCTGACGCTGCTGCTCGAGCAGGTGCTCGCCGGCCTGCTGAGCCACCCGCTGGATCTGCTTGCCGTGATAGGACGTGCCCCAGTCCTCGTTGATCGCCTCCGCCGCCTTGCCGTAGGGCTGGGTCACCGCCTCGCGCACCACCCGACGCTGAGCCCGGGGCGAAAGACCCGCCGACTCCGGCAACGCCCAGTCACGACGCTGAGGGGGAAAAAGACCGGCCACAGGCTCGGCAACGCACGCTCTGATGACCGACTTCCACTTCTCCATGGAGCGTCCGCATCGTCCGGTCCGTCGGCTCCGAACACTGCAGATAAAGCCGGTCCGATCCGCAGTGCGGACACCGCCCCAGATCCCGGGCCTCCACCGCCGCCGTGTCCTCGAGCGCCGCACGCTCTTCCAGCAGCGTCGTCGTCACCGCCTGATCGAAGGCGTCAGCCTGATCCTCCCACTCCAGAAACGTCCGGCCTCGCAAAGGCTGGCTCTCATCGGCCGGAATCACCCGGTCCAGCGCAGCCTCCACCGCCGCCATCACCCGCTGCCGCGCCGCCTCGCGTGTCGTTCGTGCCGCCATCATGACCTCCATGTCAAATACCGCTCGATCCGAACCGCGATCCGTCACGGCCCATCAACATGTTGTAGGCGCACCAACCCGCGTGAGGCGTCACGCACCCATCGTCCAGCAGCAGGATTCGAGTCGTTTGCTCGCCCCTGACCTGCCCCGTAGAATGCGTCGCTCGCGGGGCGTAGCGCAGCTTGGTAGCGCGCTTCACTGGGGGTGAAGAGGTCGCAG
>JBKHHV010000058.1:0-15681 GCA_046539005.1 Phycisphaerae bacterium | reverse complement strand
ACGCCATGTTCCAGGCATGGAAGGACCACACGCCGGCAAACCGCGGCTGCAGCGAACAGATCCACTCCGAGAGCTGCATCGCCTCGTAGTACCGCCCGGCCTCCTTGAGGTCCTGGATGCGGATCCAGAGGTAGTTGACCACCGGTGCCCGCAGCCCGCCGGGGGCGAGGGTCAGCAGCGCAATCTCCGGATGCTCGCGGGTGACCACGTCCCGGCGCAGGCTCCCCATCCGGCGGCTGCGCTCGTCGAGCGAACCCCGCAGCAGCCCCGCCACCACCAGCAGGACCACGGCCCCGGCGGCAAAGGCGACCTGCAACCATTTCTCGCGTGTCCACTTCATCTCAGACCTGCACCTTCGCGAGTTCTCGTCTCTGGAAGATCACAAACCCGGCCGCCAGGCACACGGCGATGCGCAGCAGCGTCGGCAGCGCCGCCCCCAGCACGCCCACCTCGCCCTCGACACCCATGCCCCAGGGAATGTACATCCCATCGGTGAGCACCTCGGCGGCCGAGGCGTTCTCCAGGTCGGGCAGGAGCACGCGCATCACGTAGAAGATGTACCGCCCGAGCTGTGTGAAGATGTCGTCCAGTTCGGTTCCGGCCACGGGCACGACGCTCTTGGAAATCCACCCCCTCGCCAGCCCGAACGGAAGCACGAAGAATACCAGCAGCGTTCCCACCGGGAACGACAGGGCGCTGCCCGCCAGCACGCCCAGCGCCGCCACGTACATCACCTGCAGCAGTGTCAGCAACATCCCCCGGAAGAGGTTCGGTTCGAAAACGCCGATACGGTACAGCACGGAGATGTCCTCCCGCAGAATCAGCACGCTGGGAGCCACCCCGGTACGGGGATTGCGCAGGTTGCGGAAGCGGATCACCGTCTGCCCGTTGGGGTCCACCACGTCGGCCGACAGGGTCGTGGTGACCTTCGTGTCGAAGGGATCCTTGCTGAACATGCCCCGCTTGAGCCCGCCGGCCGGTCCTATCTCCCAGAGGGCGTAGAGCATCTTGTCTTCCGGCAGCGTGGAGGCGTTGGCCTTGAAACTGAACTGGATCGTGGGCAGGGCAGTTACCCCCACGCTCTTGCCCACCCCCAGCGGGTCACCGACGGAGGGGACCTCTTCCTTGTCGATCGCGGCGTCGAAGAAGTCTTCGCCGATGTTCCAGACCCGTCCGGAGAGCCCGTCGACCTCCACCGGGCCCTCGTATACCAGCCGTCCCAACAGGTAGCGAGGCACCTCCACGCGCACCAGGCGGAACTTGTTTTCCATGTCCGCCCCGGCGCGGGTGATCTTTCCGTCGGCCGACGTCTCGCTGCCCTGCACGTGGATGTCGTCGAAGGTCCAGCTCAGCGTGCCGCCCGGACCGGTGGACTGCCTGGCTTCCATCGCCTGCTTGTGCAACTCCTCCAGCAGCATCTCCTCGGCGACGGATGGCTCGCCACCGGCCTTCTCCAGCATGTTCTGAATGGCCGCCTGGTAGTCGCCCAATTCCTGCATTTCCTGGATTCGCTTGCGGACGTCCTCGGTCACGTCGATGGGCTGGGGCAGCACCTCGCGCCGGGCGGTGAGTACCTCGGTCTCCAAGGCACGGCGGTCGTCGGGGTTCAGTTCCTGCCCGCCGCGAAGGTACATCACCATCCCGTAAATGACGACCCACGCCACCAGCAGAACCAGGGTGTTGAGCATCACCACCCCCAGCCAGCGCCCCGCGACGTAGCTGGGCCGGGAGACCGGCTTGACCGCGATGGAGTAGATGCGATGGGTGCGGACGTCGTCGGCAATGACCGCCACTGACAAGAACACCGTCGCCACGATCATCAGACCGGCCGTGACCGACGTGGAGTAGTTCAGGAAGGTCTTCACCCGCCCGCTGAGCGTTCCATCGCCTTCCATGGTGAACGGGAGCACCAGCAGCGACGCCGCCAGCAGCATGATGAACACGGCCGCCAGCTTCATCCGCAGGCACTGCGAGAAGGTCTGTCGCGCGATGGCAAGCACACCGGTCATCCGCGACGGTCCTCCTCGCTGTCGTCCAGCAGGTCGTCAATGACGCCGCGGTCGACCTTGGACTCGTGGTCTTTGTTGGAGTCGCGATGGGCGGCCTCGGCGGGGGGCTCAATGGGTTCGGGCTCCGGCTCGGGCGCGACCAGCCCTTCCACGACCTCCCGGGCGGGCTGCGGCGGCTCGGGCTGGGGGGCAGGCTCGGTCTCGGGCTCGGCCTCCTCTTCCCGCCGGGGACGCAGCAACTGCTCGATTACCGCTCGGCCGCCTTCGGATTCCTCGCCCTTGAGGAACTCGGCGACCTTCCCACCGGCCACGGCGCCGCCGGTGGACATCCGCTGCTGCTGGGCTTCGTCGACGATCTGCAGGAAAAGGTCTTCCAGTTTCTGGCGCGGGGCGCTGACTTCCTTCACGTCGCCGCCGCGCTGGCGGATCAGCTCGCGGATCGCCTCGACGGTCTGCTCGTCGATGCGGTCGGTGATGATCTGCGTCCGCGTGTCGTGGGCGAGCAGGTCGAACACGTCGCCCTCGGCCCGCTTCTTCCCCCCGTACAGCACGCACACGCGGTCGCACACGTCTTCCACGTCCGCCAGCAGGTGGCTGGAGAGGATCACCGTCTTGCCGCGGGCGGCGAGGGTGCGGATGAGGTCCTTGAACTGCTTGGTGCCAATGGGGTCCATGCCGCTGGTGGGCTCATCGAGGATCAGCAGGTCGGGGTCGTTGATCAACGCCTGTGCCAGCCCGATGCGCCGCTGCATGCCCTTGGAGTACTCGCCCACCCGCCGGAACGCCGCGGCCGAGAGCCCGACCATGTCCAGCAGCATGTCGATACGCCGCTGCCGCTCGCGTCGGGGCTGATGGAACAGACGGCCGTAGAATTCCAGCGTCTCGCGGGCGTCGAGGAACGGGTAGAGATACGACTCTTCCGGAAGGAAACCGATGCGACTCTTGACGGCGACGTTGGTCGGCCGATGCCCGAACACGCCGATGCGTCCACGGGTGGGGTACATGAGCCCCAGGACCATCTTCAGCGTGGTGCTCTTGCCCGAGCCGTTGGGCCCCAGCAGCCCGAACACCTCGCCGCCGAAGATGTCCATGTCCAGGTCGGAGACGGCGACGACCTTGTCCCGCAACCAGAAGTCGCGGAAGACCTTGGTCAGCTTTCGCGTCTCCACGACTCGTTCGGTTCGTTCGACCATCCAACGGGTCCTTTCCGAAACTCAACAATGGCTGCCTCGCCCCGGCAGCAAAGATCGCATAGGGCTCGGCCCCGAATTCGGCTTACCGGTTTCTACGTCCGGGTCCGGGCGCCGGTTCTTCCGGGCCGCTGTAGGCCCGGGCGGCGCTACTCCCGCTCCGGACGGAGAGTGGCTTCCTTGAGTTCCTGTTCCTTCTGCTTCTGGCTCTCGGTGAGTTCCTGGCGTTTGATTCCCCGCAGGATGTCGCCTTCCATGCCCAGGTACAGCACGGTTCGTCCCCCGCCCAGCACGGGCAGGTACTGGCGGTACATCGTCGGCGAGCGGAGGATCTCCTCGCGCGTCGCCAGCCATCGCTTGCGGATGAACAACTCGGGGGTCTCCTCATACTTGGGAAGAAGTTCCTCGAACTGCTTGGCCTGGGCGGCGATGCGCTCGCGGACCGACATCTTGTAGCGGCGGGCCGACTCGATGATGGCGCTGGCCTCGCCCTCGGTGATGTCGCTGAAGAGGATGCGGTCGATCCGCTCCAGCAATTGCCGAGCGGCGTTGGCGTCGCCCTCGGTGCGGGCCTGCTCGTATCGGCCGATCAGGTCGTACTCGTCGAGGTCCACCTCGGGGGTCACCGTCTCCTCGGGGCGAATCTCGGCGATCACCTCGCTCCAGGGCATGCCCACGAGCTTCTGGTAGCCGACCTGTCCGGCGGTGGCCGCCAGGAGTTGCTCGGCCCCGCCTCGGGCTTCGTCGATCTGCTTGCTCTTTTCGGTAATGGCGGCCGTCTCGGCCTCGAACGAATTCAGGGCCCGCAGCGGCCAGGTGAAGTTCGGCACTTCCACCGAGGTGACGGTGATGCCGGTCTGCAGGGCCTGCAGGCGGTTCTGCGACTCGCGGCGGATCTCGGTAACGAACTCGTCGCGGTTGTTCTTCACCCGGTCGGCTGTACGGACGGCCGCGGCACGAATGGCCGCCTGGCAGACGACCGACCGCACGGTTTCCTCGGTACCGGCGACCCGCAGCAGGTAACGCTCGGGGTCGCGGACCACGTAGGTGACCTTGATGCGAACGTGAAAGAAGTAGCGGTCGCCGCTGAGCAGCGCCCCGTCCCAGCCGGGGCGCAGCCCGCGGGACAGGGGCTTGATGTCGCTGATGTCCTTGCCTTGGTCGGTGGAACGGACATGCATCCAGAAATCATCGATGTTGAGCTTCTGCTCGTTGACCTGCACCCGCTGGATGTCGCCCACCGGGTACGGCCAGGTGTACGCCAGGCCCGACTCGGCCACGCGGTCGATGCGTCCGAAGATGCGGACCACGCCGCGCTCGGTCGGCTCGATGCTCTTGAATCCGGACAGCGCGAAGAACACCAGCACGAACACCATGATGACCGTCAGCAGCCGAAAGCTGACCCGCAAAGCCTCCGAGAGGCTCTGGTTGGCCGGGTCCATCGGCGGCTCGGGACCTCTGGGCTCGTCGTGATGGGGCGGGTGATGGTGGTGATGATGCGTATCGGCCATGGAACGGGCTCCAGTTACGGCTGATCGGGGCCGGGGGTGTCGGAATCGTCGGTCTCGGTGGCGGGTCGGTCGGCGGCGGTCGTCTTGCCGTCCGGGTCGGGCGCCGAAGGCAGCATGGGCTTGGCCATGAAGTTCTGCAGCGGGCTCAGCGTGCTGCTGTCCAGCAGGATCACGGCCTTGCCCTTCAGCTCTGTCTTCAGCGACTCCAGCCAGCGGATGTACATCGCCAGTTCCTCGTTCTTGGCGAACTTGGCGAACTCCTCGGCCGCGGCGCGGTCGCCCTCGGCGCGGATCTGGTCGGCCCGGCGTTTGGCGAAGGCGAGAATCTTCTCGCGGGCACTCTTGGCGCGTTCCTCGATCGCCTGGGCCTGTGCGTTCCCGGAGCCCCGGTAGCGGTTGATGAACTTCTGCCGCTCCTTCTTCATCGCCTCGATGACCTCGGCGGTGACGTTCTCGGGGAGGGTGAGGCTCTTGATGCCGACCATCACGATGTCCACGCCGTACTTGGGCTCGGCCTCCTCGGCCACGAACTTGCTGAGTTCCCCTTCGATCTGCGCCAGTCGCATTCGCTCGGGGTTGGTATTGACATACTCCGAGATCTCGTGGGAGCCGAGGACCTTCTCGGCACTGTTGAGCAGGTCGCGCAGGCGGTTCTCGGCGTTCTCGACGGTGGTGACGGTCTTCTGGAACTTCAGCACATCGTGGATGCGCCACGCGCAGTACATCGTAACGATCATCTGCTTGTTGTCGCGGGTGCCGAACTGCCGCGTGATACTCTCGAAGATGAACGTCCGCCCGTCGTACTTCACGAGCTTCTGGAACGGCCAAGGCCACTTCAGCCGCAGGCCGGCCTCGGTGGCACCGTTGATGGGCTCGCCGGCCTTGCCGAACGTCTTGACCAGCGCCATCTCGGTGGAGTCGACGGTGTAGGCGACCGTCGAGCCCAGCAGCACCACCACGATGAGCACCGCCAGGGCGATCTTTCCGAACTGATTCTTCATGATCTCGATCCTTCTGGTTCTATGGGATGATCGAATGGATTCCGATGATCTCGTTATCCGCCCTCCCCTTCGCTGGTGAAGGGCACCTCGCTGAGCCCGCCGCCGGTGGAGCGGAAGTCCAGGCGGACCTCCACCTTCTCCCGCGGGACCGCGAGGATGTACTTGGGAATACCGGGAAGCACCTCGTCCAGCACGTCGAGGTAGCTGAACAGCTTGAACACGTTGGGGCTGGCGTTGTAGGCAAGCAGTTGACGCTCGAAGGCGCCCGATCGGCCTCGCTCGCCCATCTCATTTTGCCAGCGGTACGCCTTGGCGCGGGCCAGAAGCGTCGCTGCCGAGCCGGAGGCGTCGGCCAGTTTCGCGTCGGTCGCAAGGCGGGCAGCGACGATTTCCTTCTCGTAGGGATACCCGTCGGGGTCGGCCTTGATCTTCAGCAGCGTCTGGTTGAGATGCTGTTCCCGAACCATCGTCCGCAGGTGCTTCTTGAATCGTTCGCGGTCCTCCTCGCCTCCCAGACGTTCCCGCTCGATCTCCTCCTCCAGCGTCGCAACGTCCTTCTCCGCCAAGCGGATATAGCTTTCCAACTCGCGCCGGAAGCCTTCGGGGTTGTCGCGAAGTTGATAGAGGTCCTCGATCTCCCGCAGGCGGCGGATCATCTGGGACAGCTCCAGGGCGAAGTCCGGCTCGCCGGCCACGTTCGCCAGCGTACGGTTGGCCCACGCCTCGGCCAGGTAGACCGTGCCGTCCCGCTGCCGCTCGGCCTGAATGACCTCCTCGAACGCCTCGGCCGCCTCGGCCGGCGGATGGGCCGACTCGACGCCGACGTAGACGATGTCCACGCCCATGTCCAGCCCCTTGGGGCCCACGGCGCGGGCGATGCGTTTGTGCAGTTCGCGACCAGCCGACCCCCGCCCGAAGGTCATGATCGCCTCGGGGCGGATATCCGCGTCCTCGGAGACCTTCCTGTCGAGCGTGGCCGTCGCGCAGTAGCGGATCATCTCGCGATACGCCACCTGCTCCAGCAGTTTGGGCGCTTCCACGAAGCGGTAAGCGAACTTCATCACGTCGTCGATTCTGTATTGCACGACGACCACCAGCTTGATCACGCTCACCGGTGGGGGCTGGCGGTCCTGCGTGCCTTCCCGGCGGGTATCGGGCGCCACGGCGATCAGGAAGTCCAGTTCCTGGCGTCGGCCGTGGGTCTTGCTCCAGAGGTACAGCTCGCGCCCGGCGAAGGTGCCGGCGCGAACGATCTCGCTTTCCCGTTCCTCTTCGCCGCGTCGCTCGCCCACGCCAAGGCGGACCTGGTGGATCCCACCGACGCGGAAGTGGTCCACGCGGTCGATCGGCCAGGGCCACTTCAGGTGCAGCCCGGGCCCGAGCACCGGCCGATCGGGGTCGATACGTCCCCAGTGCTTGACTACCGCCTGCTCGCCCTCGTCGACGATCACGAAGCTGCTGATCACCAGCATCGTCAGGATGCCGAAGGCGATCATGGGCACCATCGCCTTGCCCAGCAACTGGTAGAACCAGGTGCGCGAGACCTCGAAACCGAACTGGTAATTGAGCGTTTCGGCGATGGAATGCCCCACCCGACCGGGGGCGGCCACCAGGTGGAACAGGCGGCTGTCGAAGGCGAAGCGCCGTTCCTGTCCCGGCACGCGCGGGCGGTAAAGATCCAGCAGCAGGTTGATGAGCACCTCGGCCGCCAGCACGAGTTGGAGGAACGGGATCACGTAGGCGATTACGAGATCGACCTGGTGGTAGCCCTGGCTGGATGCCAGCAGACCGGCCGCCACCGCCGCCATCGGCAGCACGCAGACGAACAGGAAACTCCCTGCCGCCCGCAACGGGCGCCAGCATTCTTCCTTGGACATTCCCATCGCGTAGTAACTGAACAGGAACGCCACGAAGCCGGGGACAATCGCTCCCAAGATGCCCTGGGCGACGTTCCGCAATTCGACCGCCTCGGCCGGGAGCCCGCCGAAGGTCACCAGCCACAGCCCGATGCCGGCGTTGTAGGCGGCAAAGGCGAGCGTGAAAATCGGCACGACCCAGCGTTCCATGAACTGCACGCGAGCCGCGGCCGGTCGCAGTTCGGAATCCACGCCCTCTTCGAAGATTCCGCCGCCCTGCCCGCCGCGCTGGGCGATTTCTTCCAGTTCGATCTCCTCTTGGGCCGCGAGTTTGCGGCAGTAGAAGAGATTGGCGACCATCAGCCACAGGGGGATCCCCCCGCCGATCATCCAGGCGGTCGCCAGCGCCGCGCGCGACCCGCTGAGGAGATAAACCACCACCAGCGTGGCCGTGAACGCCGTCTGCAGTACCGCCCCCGTGAGGGCTACGTTTTTGCCGCGATTCTGTTCTTTCATCTCGGCAGCGTCTCCTTGGCTCGCAATCCGTGCAGGCGCGGCGGCGTCAACACCAGGCCGTCGCCGACCGCCCGCGGGCGAGAGAAATCTGCAAGGGTGCGTCGGGTATATTGCTTCGGGACCGAAATCGGATACATCAGAGGCAGCCTGATCCTTGCCCCCGGCCGGTGGGGGACTCTACAATTCCGCTCTTTCCCGGCAACCTTCCCCGTGGGGCGGTCGTACCAACCCCACCGAGGCGAGCCGCCCGTGGAAACGAAACGGAAACCATTGCCATGACCAAGTTTCTTGCCATCTGCAAAAACACGTTCCTGCAGACCATCCGTCAGCCCGTGTATGGGGTGCTGATCCTGACCGCCCTGGGCATGTTCGTGCTCTCGGTGCCGCTGACCGGCTGGACGATGGAAACCAACTACCACAAGTCCGACCAGCTCATGCTGGAGAACCTGGGTCTCAGCACGCTGCTCATTACGGGCCTGGCAATCGCCGCGTTCAGTGCTTCCAGCGCCCTGTCGCGCGAAATCGAGCAGAAGACCGTACTGACCGTCGTCTCCAAGCCCGTCGGCCGGGCGGTGTTCGTGGCCGGCAAGTTCGCCGGGGTCGCCCTGGCGGTGACCGTGGCATACTACATCTGCAGCCTGGGCTTCCTGATGACCGTCCGCCACAAGGTCATGCCCGCCGCGGCCGACCCGTTCGACTGGCCGGTGATCATCCTGGGACTCTCGGCAATGGGCGCCACGCTGCTGGTCGCCCTGGTGGGCAACTACCTGTTCAACTGGACGTTCACATCCTCGGCCGTCACGCTCGGGGCGGTGCTGCTGACGGTGGCGATGGGCATCATCAGCATCGTCGGCAAGGGCTGGGTGGTCGTGCCGTTCGGGCAGGGCATCCGCGGACAACTGGTGATCGGCATGGTGCTGACCTTCCTGGCGGTGCTGATCCTGGTGGCCGTGGCGATCGCGGTGTCCACACGCCTGCAGCAGGTGATGATTCTGCTGATCTGCACGGCCGTGCTGGTACTGGGCTGGATCCACCCGCTGATTTTCGACAAATGGGCTGCCGACGTGCCGGTTTTGAGGTACGTCGGCTGGCTGGTGCCCGACCTCCGCCTGTTCGACCCGCAGGACCCGCTGACCGAGGCTCGCCCCATCAGTGGCGCCTACGTTCTGCTGGCGATCGCCTATGCCGGGTGCTACATCGCCGCGGTGCTGGGGGTCGGCATGGCGATGTTCCAGACCCGGCCGCTCGAATCGCGAACCAGTTCCTCCACCCTTCCGGGGCTGGTGGGCCTGCTTGCGGGTGTCGGGCAGGCGATGGCCGTCTTCGCGGCTATCCTGGGGGCGGTGCTGATGACGGCTCCGGCAATGCACACGCCGGGAGGAATTCTCTTCAGCCTCCTGCTGCTGGTGGGCGGCACGATCGGCTGGATCCTCTGGCGTTCGTTCGGCCGAGGCCGAAAGTGGGCCTACTGGGCGGTGCTGTTGCTTGCGGCATTGAAGGCGATCCGCGGGGCGGCTTTGCTGCTGTTGCCCCCCGGCGCCGGCGACTGGCTGCGAATCGAGCGCATCGATCAGCCGATCCTGACGGCCGCCCAGGTGGCGGTGGCCGGACTGCTGGTCGTTCTGTTGCTGTTGCCCAAGACGCGGAATCATTTCCAGTCCAACACTCGCTGAGTTCTTTCGATTTCCCGCCCGGGTCCGCCGGGCGGGCCTGCCTTCCCCGGCGACGCTACGACGCCGGAACGTGTTCCACCTGCAGCTTGCGGCGGGGCTGGTCGGTGGGTTCTTCCTCGTGGAGGTGCTCGCCGAACCGCACCAGGCGGGCACTGTTGAAGATCACGAACGTCGCCCCGACCATGTGCAGCGCCGCACCCCACACCGGCAGGATCACGCCCAGACCGGCCATGATCACGAACGCGGTGATGAAGATCGCCCCGAAGATCAGGTTCTGGTGAACCACGCTCATCGCCTTCTTGCTCAGGCGGATGAGGAACGGCAGGCGGCGAAGGTCGTTGTTGAGCAGCGCGATGCTGGCGGAGTTGATCGCCACGTCGCTGCCGGCCGCTCCCATGGCGATCGACAGGTCGCCGGCCGCCAGGGCCGGGGCGTCGTTCACGCCGTCGCCCACTACCGCCACGCGGTGTCCCTGGTCGCGGAGGGCGGCCACCAGGTCCAGCTTGTCCGACGGCAGCACCTCGGCCTGGACTTCCGTGCAACCCATTTCCTTCGCCACGCGGCGGGCGACCGACCAGCGGTCGCCGGTCACCATCACCAACTCGCGAATGCCTTCGTCCCGCAGCCCGTCCATCGCGTTGCGGGCCTCTTCGCGGGTGCGGTCTTCCAGACCGATCCACCCCAGCAGGCGGCCGGCTTTCACGACGTAGAGCGTACTGAGCCCTTCCGGCTCGGCGTACCTGGGGTGCCCCATCGAGGAGAGGTCCATCCCCTGCTCTTCCATCCAGGTCCGGCGCCCGACCAGGATCTCCTGCCCGTCGGCCGACGCTCGCACCCCGCGCCCGGACACTTCCTCGAAATTCTCCGGATGGGGCATGTGGACCTTCGCCTTGGTGGCGATGGCCATCACCGCCCGGGCGACCGGGTGCTTGGACATCTGCTCGGCCGTCGCGGCGGCGGTGAGCAGTTCGGCCCCGTCCACCTCCGGAGCGGGCATCATGCGGGTCACCGACAGTTCGCCGGTGGTCAGCGTGCCGGTCTTGTCGAATACGAAGGCAGTAATGCCCTGGGCCTGCTCGATGTTGGCGACATCCTTGATGTAGATGCCCAGGCGAGCCGCAGCCGACAGGGCCGCGACCATGGCGGTGGGAACCGCCAGCACCAGGGCACACGGACAGGCGACCACCAGCATCGCCACGGTGCGGTCCATGTCGCGGGTGAAGAACAGCACCGTCGCCGCGAGCATGAGGATGGTGGGGGTATACCAGCCGGCGTAGCGGTCGATCATCCGCATGATGGGAATGCGGGTTTTCTCGGCTTCGAGAATGAGCTTCTGGACCTGCCCGAGGGTGGTGTCGGCCCCGGCGCGGGTCACCTTCACGTCGATGGCGCCGGCGACGTTGCTGGTACCCGAGAACACCTCGGCCCCGATGGTCTTGTCCACCGGGAGCGACTCGCCGGTGACGTTGGCTTCGTTGATGGAACTCTCGCCGCGGATGATCTCGCCGTCGGCGGGGATGTTGTCGCCGGGGCGCACGCGAACGATGTCGCCGGGGGTCAGGTCGCGGGGGTCCACCAGTTCTTCCTGGCTGTTCTCCAGCAGGCGGTGGGCCTTGGTGGGCGCCAGGCGGACGAGGCTTTCGATGCTGGCTCGTGCCCCCAGCGCGGTGCGCGTTTCGATCAGGTTCGCCAGCAGCAGGAAGAACGCCACCGCCCCGGCGGCCTTGTAGTCCTTGGAGGCGAAGGCGGCGATGACGGCCAGGGCAACCAACTCATCCATGTGCATCTCGCCGTGCCCGAGGTGTTTGATGGCATGCCCGATGATGGGAATCGCCAGCAGCACCCCGCCGATCAGCGCCAGCAGGTCGGAATGGAAGTTGAAGTCCTTGCCCGCGTCGGAAAACGCCCGGTCGGCGAAGGTCCAGTCGGCGATATAGGAACAGATGACCAAAACGCCACCGAGAAGAATACCGATGATCAGCAGACTCGTCCGCCCCGTCTGGGCTTCGACCGAGTCCTTCAGAATATCATGAGCCATGAAATGCTCCTGCGATGCCTCAAGGGTGCCATTACTTCGCGGACAGAAGCGCACCTTCTCCGCCCGATATGGCTGGTACGCTCTGCATTCAGCAGCGGTTCTGGAAAACCGGCGATTCCGGAAAATTCCGCCGATCCGGGGCGAATGCCGAGCATGCCGACGGAAAGAAACCGCCCAATCCGGCCGCCCGGATCGCCGAATGATAAGGGTGCGGGGTGCCCGTGGCAACCGCCTGAAGCGGGATTTCGGCTCGCCGGGCGGCGCCGGGGCAAGCCGGGGGCATTTCCATGCCGCTTGACGCACGATAGGGGCCGTTCTACTATTGGGATAGAGGTTCACGGATGAAGTTCAAATGCGACAAATGCGAGAAGCCCGCCACGGTCCACCTGACCGAGATCATCGACGGGCAGAAGCTGGAGAAACACCTCTGCGAGGACTGCGCCGCCTCGGAGGGGATTACCGTGAAGACCGACGTGCCCATCAGCCAGTTGCTCGAGGAGTTTATTCTCCAGAGTTCCGGCGGGAGCAAGAAGGACGAGCTGAAGTGCGATGTCTGCGGGATTACCTTCAGTGAGTTCGGGAACGAGGCGTTGTTCGGCTGCCCGGCCGACTATGATGCCTTCGAAGAGCCCCTGACCCCCCTGCTGGAACGCGCCCACGAGGGTGCCACCCAGCATGTGGGCAAGGTGCCCCGCGGAGCCAGCACCGACCAGCAGCGACAGCACGAGATTCTGCGACTCCGGTCGGATCTCAAGGCCGCCATCGAAGAAGAGAATTACGAACAGGCCGCCCAGTTGCGTGACCGTATCAAGGAATTGGAGAGCTGATGGAGGTCTCGGACCTGATTCAGACCGGAGGCGAATGGCTCCGGGGCGTCGGGCCCATGCACGAGGTGGTCATCTCCTCGCGGGTGCGCCTGGCGCGAAACCTGGCGGGCATGCCCTTCCTCAACCGCTGCACCGATGAGCAGCGGGCCGAACTGGAATCCCGGATCCGCGGCGAAATTCTCAATTCCGGCGTCGCACGCGACGTTTTCTACGTGCCCATGCACGAGGCCGACGAAGTCGACCGCGAACTGCTGGTCGAGCGTCACCTGATCTCCCGCCAGCACGCCGAGGCCGACCACCCCCGAGGCGTCGTAGTGCGGAGCAACGAGACCATGGCGATCATGGTCAACGAGGAAGACCACCTCCGCGTGCAGGTGCTCCGTAGCGGACTGCAGCTCGAGGACGCCTTCGAAGAGATCAACAAGATCGACGACATCCTCGAAAACCGCCTCGAGTTCGCCTTCCACCGCCGTTACGGGTACCTCACCGCCTGCCCGACCAACGTCGGCACCGGGCTGCGGGTGAGCGTCATGCTGCATCTGCCGGCCCTGAAGATGACCGGCGAGATCGAGAAGGTCTTCCGCGCCGCCAGGGACATGCGCCTGGCGATCCGCGGGCTCTACGGCGAGGGCACCGAAGCGACGGGCGATTTCTTCCAGGTGTCCAACCAGACGACGCTGGGCAAGACCGAGCAGCAGATCGTCGAGGAATTCCTCGGCCAGACGATTCCCGGCTTCATCGAGTACGAGCAGCGGGCCCGGGACAGCCTGGTCAACCACCGCACCCTCGCCGTGGACGACAAGATCTACCGGGCGCTGGCGATTCTGCAGTCCACGCGGATGATCAGCTCCGAAGAGACGATGTATCTCCTTTCTCTTGTTCGGCTTGGCGTGAACATGGGTCGCCTCACCGGCGTGGACACCCAGACGGTCAACGAGCTGTTCCTGCTGACCCAGCCTGCCCACCTGCAGGAAGCCCGCAAGACTCGCATGCATCCCAAGGAGCGGGCGGCCGCCCGGGCGGAAATCCTCCGCAAACGCCTGGCGAACCTCAGCACGTCCTGACAACGCTGCCGAGAACCGCTTTGCGCGAACGAGCGGACCTCCCGGGCGTCTATCCATGAGAGGAAGAGTGGTTTTGCGCGCCGGCTGGCACCGGGGGGCTGCTTTTGTGTACACTTGCAGTCCCGGGGGACGCCGCCGGGGAACCAGCAAAGGAACCGATCATGACCCGCGCTCGCACGACATTGTGTTTCCTGACCGCCCTGACCTTGATGGGCGTGTTCGCCCTGGCCTGGTCGGACATCGCCTTATTCGGCAGGAACAACAATAACAACCCGACGTTGCCGGCCACCAAGACCGTCGAAGGCGGGCTGCACATTCCGGTGGGACCCAAGGTCAGCTTCAACCCCCACGTGATGACAGACGGAGGCAACTTCCGCTGGGACCTGCAGATATATGGAACCGTTTACAACGGAACCAACCAGGCCTACGGCGGGGCGATGTACTGCCAGATCAACGGCAATAACGTCCACGCCCACAACTACGGGTGGCGCAACGCTTCCGGCGACGAAGTGGAAATCTACGACCGCTACTCCCACTCCCGCTACAACAACCGCTACCGCAAAGGGCTGCAGATCTTCCGGCGCATCAAGGTCTACAAGGACCGCCCCCTCGCCCGGTGGATGGACATCCTCGAGAACCCCACCGACAAGGACATCACCGTCAAGGTCACCATCTACTCCAACTACTACAGCACCTTTGGGCATTTCACCACCAACAACGGGGACGAGCGATTCAGCGACGGAGACACCGGGCTGGTCACAAGCCAGAAACACCGCAACAACGCCCCGGCCGTCATGCACGTCTACTGCGACAACAAGGCCAAGGTGAAGCCCAAGGTCCAGAAGGGCAGCAGCTACCTCAACGTCCACTACAACGTCACGATCCCGGCCAAGAAGACGCGAATTCTGGTCTACTTCCAGTCGCAGGGGCACTCCCACGACAAGCTTCTCAAGCGGCTCAAGCAGTTCAAGGCGTGGCGGGAGCTGAAGGACCTCAATACTGACGTCCGCAAGAAGATCGTCAACTTCGGTCGCGTCAGCGGATACGCCGACATCGATCTCGAACGCTCCGACGACCATGACTCGGCGATCATGTCCAACGGCGACCCGATCTTCGGGAAGATAGCCAATGCCGAGTTCCGAATGGTCACCGACTACGGAGAGGTGACCCTGCCGGCCGACGACGTGATCGGCATGGCGATCCAGACCGACAAGAAGGATCGCCCCGTCACCGACGGCGGAATGAAAGTTCTTCTCCGCGGCGGGCATCTGCTGTTCGGCAAGCTGCCCGGGCAGAAAGTGCGGATGGACATCGACGGGACCGTGCTGGACATTCCCGTCGGGCACATCCACCAGTGCTCCTACCGTATTTCCAGGCAACGGCCCGACTTCGTGGACACGCTCTCGCCGCACATCCTTCTTCGCCGTGGCGACCGGCTACCGATCGACGCCAACCGCTTTGTCCTGCCGCTGGAGACCCCCCTGGGGCCCGTGAACATCCGTGCGGCCGACCTTCTGCATGCCGAGTTGCCCAAGGAAGGCGAGCGGACCTGCGTGGTGACGTTCCTCAACAACTCCACCATCCGCGGGAAACTGATCGACAAGCCCATCCGCTGCGATCTGTCGCTGGACGCAAACTCGTCCATCGACCCCAACAGCATCACGAAGGTCGTGCACAGGAACGAACCGGTGGAAAGCAACCCGCTGGCTTCGCTGGTGATCCGCACCGACAAGGACGGCTGGGGCGAAGACCAGGGAACACTGACCGGCAGCGTCAAAGACACCAGCCTGACCCTCTCGGCCGACGGGAAGACCGAAACGATCGACATGGGCGTGATCCGGAAGGTCGAATTCGCCGCCGACCCCAACAGCCCGTCGGTGGTCGAGACCTGGGAGGGCAAGACCCATCGCGGCGTGCTTGCCGAGAAGCCCCTGACTTTCCAGGTGGGCGAGGGAACGGTATTCACGGTGGACGTGAAACTCTGCAAGCAACTGAC
>JBKHHV010000057.1:0-15713 GCA_046539005.1 Phycisphaerae bacterium | reverse complement strand
GTCGCGCAGCAGCGCCCGCTCGAACAGCGGGCCGTCGCTGGAGAGGATCATTCGGCCCTCGCGCCGGGCCAGGGCAACGAGGTCGCCGTCGTCGATGCCTTCCTGGAAGGCCGCGTCGTACCCGGCCGCCCGCAACCAACGAGCCACCCCGCCCAGCATCGCGTCGCAGAAGAATGTCGTTTCGGCTGGATCGGTCACCGGGTCATTGTATCTTCGCGGTGGGGGTCGGGTCGGGCGAGCGCGAATCCGGGTTCCCTGGCGCTTGTCAAATCGGGCGTTTAGGCCTACCATGACGCTCTTTCCCGTCCCTTTTACGAACGAACAGGCAGAGCAACCATGGCGGCAGAGAACAGCGAGCAGATGGAACAGTTGGTGGCGTTGTGCAAGCGGCGCGGATTCGTCTTCCAGGCTTCGGAGATCTACGGCGGCCTCAACGGTTTCTGGGACTACGGCCCGCTGGGCGTGCAACTCAAGAACAACATCCGCGACGACTGGTGGCACAACCTCGTGGAGTGCCCGCCGATCGGCCCCGACGGGCACCCCCTGCAGATCGTGGGGCTCGACAGCGCCATCATTCAGAACCCGCGCACCTGGGAGGCCTCCGGACACGTGCAGGGCTTCAACGACCCGATGATCGACTGCCGGGCGTGCAAGGCGCGCTTCCGCGCCGACAAGGTGGCGATCGTGTCGTTTTTCAAGGGCGAAACGCCGCTGCACACTGTCGGCGTCGAGGCCGATAACGACGAGACGGCCATCGAGGCCGCCCGCAACGCAGCCAACAGCAAGACGCGCCGCAAGATCGACAACGCCGGGGACGACCTGGCGATCAAGGTGGCGTTCATGCAAGAAAAGCCGGCCGGCGTGCAGACCGTGTGCCCTTCCTGCGGTCAGGAAGACAGCCTCACCGAGCCGCGGATGTTCAACCTGATGTTCGAGACCTTCGTGGGGGCCGTCCGCAGCGAAGAAAACAAGGCGTACCTGCGCCCGGAGACGGCGCAGGGCATCTTCCTGAACTACGCCAACTGCCTGGACACCATGCGGGTGAAGGTGCCCTTCGGCATCGCCCAAGTGGGCAAGGCGTTCCGCAACGAGGTCACCCCGCGGAACTTCGTGTTCCGCTCGCGCGAGTTCGAGCAGATGGAGATGGAGTTTTTCTGCCATCCCGACGACGCCCGCACCTGGTACGAGTTCTGGAAGTCCGAGCGGATGCGGTGGTGGAAGTCGCTGGGCGTCGCCGAGAGCAACCTGCAGTACCGCGATCACGACCAGGACGAACTGGCGCACTACTCCCAGGCGTGCGTGGACGTGGAATACCGCTATCCGTTCACGGCCCCGGGGTTCGGGGAGTTGGAAGGCATTGCCCATCGCGGCAACTTCGACCTGACCCAGCACCAGGAGCACGCCAAGGTCAAACTGGAGTATTTCGACCAGGACCGCAACGAACGGTACCTGCCGCACGTCATCGAGCCGGCCAGCGGCCTGACGCGCGGGGCGCTGGTGCTGCTGTGCGAGGCCTACACGCCGGACGAAACCCGCCCCAGCAAGGTCTTCATGAAGTTCCACCCGCGGATGGCGCCCATCAAGGCGGGTATCTTCCCGCTGGTGGCGAAGGAAGGCATGCCCGACATTGCCGAGAAGCTCTACCTGGACCTGCGGGAGAAGTTCACCTGCCAGATGGACGTCAAGCAGAGCATCGGGAAACGCTACGCCCGCATGGACGAGGTGGGTACCCCCTACTGCTTCACCGTCGACGGGCAGACCCTGGAGGACCAGACGGTCACCGTCCGCCATCGCGATACCCAACAGCAGGACCGCATCGCCCTGGACAAGGTCGAGAGCTTCCTGCACGAGAAGATCGGCACCTGAGGTCGCACAGTTTCGAGCAGACCCGAGGCCTATCGCAACCAGGCCTGCAGAAAAACGCTAATCGCACCTTGCGAGCCCGATTAAGGTAATGCCCCTACTTGCCTGGGTGGGTATTCGTGTGGAAATCCTGCCTTCCCCGCAGTTTGGGCGGAATTGCCGCTTTACGGCGTGAAGGTGGGTGCATAAGATGACCTGACATCGACCTGTGGGTCAATGAAAGGGCAAGCGGGAATGAGAGTCTTCATGCTGGGATGGGAGTTCCCACCGCACATCAGCGGCGGACTGGGAACTGCCTGCCATGGATTAACGAAGGGTCTCAGCGAGATCGGCGTGGACGTGAGCTTCGTGCTGCCCACGTCGATACCGCTGGGCGCCACCAGTCACGTGCAGTTCCGGACACCGGCGCATCTTTCGGAGCAGAAAGCAACTGCGTCCACCAACGGAGCCGCCCGCCCGGGCGAGGTGTCTCCCGAGCCTTCGGAGACCACGCTTACCCGCCGGGTGGAGATCCACCAACTCCCGGCCGTCCTGCAGGCGTATGCCCCCCCGGCGACTTTCCACGAGAACCTTCGCGAAGTCCTGGAGCACCTCAGCGCCGATCAGCGGCGGATGATGGGGCTCCCCGAGCCGGAGGAACTGGATCGGCTGGACCCGTCGGAGTTTTCCGGCGTGCAGATGCCGGAAAACACGCTGGTCAAGAGCCCCGGGGCCCACTACGGCGGAGACCTGATGGGGCAGGTGTACCGTTACGCACGCCTGGCGGTGCAGTTGGCGCGGGCCGAGGAGTTCGACGTGGTCCACGCCCACGACTGGATGACCTACCCGGCCGGGGCGGCCGTCGCGGCCGCCTGCCGCAAGCCGCTGGTCATCCACGTGCACAGTACCGAGTTCGACCGCTCCGGCGAAAACGTCAACCAGCAGGTCTACGAGATCGAGCGCATGGGCATGCACGCGGCCGACCGGATCGTCTGCGTGAGCCACCTGACGGCGAGCCTGGTGGAGAAGCATTACGGGCTGGAGCCCCGCCGGGTGGAGGTCATCTACAACGCGGTGGACCTGCCCTCCAACAACGGCTGGGATCTCCAGCCGATCCGCAGCGACGAGAAGATCGTCCTCTTCCTTGGCCGACTGACCATGCAGAAGGGTCCGGAGTACTTCCTGCGTGCAGCCAAGCGGGTGGTCGAGAAGTTCCCCAAGGTGCGGTTCATCGTCGCCGGCAGCGGAGACATGATCACCCGGTGCATCGAGATGGCGGCCGATCTGAAGCTCGGCTCGAACGTCACGTTTACCGGCTTCCTTCGCGGGCCCGACGTGGACCGCGTGTTCCAGATGGCCGACCTGTACGTGATGCCCAGCGTGTCCGAACCGTTCGGCATTGCCCCGCTGGAGGCGATCAGCCACAACGTGCCGGTGATCATCTCCAAGCAGTCGGGCGTATCGGAAGTGCTCACCCACGCGCTGAAGGTGGACTTCTGGGACATCGACGAGATGGCCAACAAGATTCTCGCGGTCCTGCGGCATCCTCCGCTGCAGAAGACGCTGTCCCAGCACGGAAGCATCGAGTTGCGGAAGCTCTCGTGGCGCGACAGCGCATTGAAACTCTACACGACCTATCGCAAGGTGTCCGGCGTCGCCTGAGGCGCCGGGCGAGGAACCGTCGAGGCGTCCGGCTCGAACGGATTCTGCTTGAACTGCCGGCAGGAATTGGTTCTGTTACAGACATGGCATCCGTCGTCTTCTACTTCCAGGTTCACCAGCCCTTCCGGCTGCGTCGGTACAGCATCTTCGACAGCGACACCAGCTACTTCGACGAGCACCGCAACGAGCAGATCTGCCGTAAGGTCACCGAGAAGTGCTACCTCCCCGCTACGCAACTCATGCTCGACCTCGTGCGCGAGCACCAGGGGCGGTTCCGCATCAGCTATGCTGTGACCGGGACGGTCATCGAGCAGTTCCGCCGATGGGCGCCGGAAGTGCTGGACCTGCTGATCGAACTGGCAAAGACCGGCGCCGTCGAGTTCATCGCCGAGACCTACTACCACTCGCTGGCGTTCCTCTACAACCGCGACGAGTTCGTAGCCCAGATCCTCAAGCACTGCCACCTGATGGAGGAATTGTTCGGCCAACGTCCCAAGGTGTTCCGCAACACCGAGCTGACCTACAACAACGACGTGGCGAAGGTGATCGAAGACATGGACTTCGAGGCGATCCTCACCGAGGGCGCCGACTTCGTACTGGGCTACCGCAGTCCGAATTTCATCTACAACCCGCCCAACTGCGCGAACCTGCGCATGCTGCTGAAGAACTACCGCCTCTCCGACGACGTGGCATTCCGGTTCTCCAACCGCGGCTGGGCGGAATGGCCCCTGACCACCGAAAAGTTCGCCGGCTGGGTCGACCAGATCAACGGAAACGGGTACGTCTGCAACCTTTTCATGGACTACGAAACCTTCGGCGAACACCAGTGGGCCGACACCGGCATCTTCGAGTTCCTCCGCGCCCTGCCTGGACGCATCATGGAAACCGGCAAAAACGACTTCCTCACCGTCTCGGAGGCGGCCGAGCGGTACCCCACCGTCGGCGAGGTGGACATTCCCCACATGATCTCCTGGGCCGACACCGAGCGTGACCTTTCGGCATGGCTGGGTAACAGCATGCAGGCCAACGCCTTACACGATGTATACGCGGCCGCCGAGGAAGTCCTGCAGACCGACGATGAGATGCTGATCGAAGACTGGCGCAAGCTGCTCACCAGCGACCATTTCTACTACATGTGCACCAAGTGGTTCGCCGACGGCGACGTGCACAAGTACTTCAACCCCTACGAATCGCCCTACGACGCGTACATCAACTACATGAACATCCTGGACAACATCCGCAGCCGCACACGGGCTGCCTCGCGGTAGCGAACAAAACCCACCTTTGCGGCGTATAATGCCAATGAAGAGCCGTGTCGGAATCTGCGCATTAGCATCATGTTTTGCGCATCCACGTTGACATCAACGCCTCTTTTCGAGACAATGTACAGGCTGTCCGAATTCCCGAACGGGCAGGTTCTTGTCGGAGTGAAACGCCTTAGCCCATGATTCAACTGAACAAACAGCAACTGGCGATCTCGGCCGGCATTGGCGGAGGGGTTATCCTCCTGCTAGTGCTGGGTTTCACCTTCCTGGGCGGGGACGAGGACGTCATCAACCGGGCGACCTCCGGCAGCGAAGAACAGCGGTTGGCCGCTGCGGGCGAACTGGGCAACCGTGACAGCCGCGAGTCGGCCCGCACGCTTGCCGACCAGGTTCAGGACCGCAACACGCAGATCGCCGTGCGGTCGATCGTCTCGTTGCGCCGCCACGAGCGGGTGCGGGAGCACTCCGACGCCATCGTCAAGGCCACCCGCGACCAGCGCCCCCAGGTGCGGGAAGCGGCCGCTGCGGCGATGCCCTCCCTGAAGGAGAAGGCCGACCGCCCGGTGCTGCGCAACATGATCACGAACCGCCGCGAAGAGTCCACGATCCGGGCCGCGGCCGCATCGAGCCTGGGCAAGTTGCAGGACTGGGACAGCATCCCCACGCTGATCGACGCCCTCAGCGACCCCAACCCGCTGGTGCGGGGACGCGCCCATGCGTCGCTGGTGAAGATCACCGGAAGGAACTATGGCTTCAAGGCCAATGCCCCCCTGTCCGAGCGAAATAGAGTGATCGCACGGCTGCGGGCGGTAAACTGGGAAGCCCAGCGTCCCGCCCACGAGGCCTATATGCGGACGATGAACAAGGAGAACTAAAATGACGAACTTCAACCGCCTCCGGCACCCGCGGGGCTTCACGCTGGTGGAGCTTCTGATTGTCGTAGCCGTGATCGTTCTGCTTGTCTCCATGCTTATGCCCTCGTTGCAGCAGGCCAAGATGGTCGCGCGCAAGCAGCAGTGCGCCGCCAATCTCCACCACATCGGGCAGGCGTACAACTCCCGCGTTGCCGACGAGAAGATCAAGTCGCTCTCGAGCTTCCAGGCCCCCGGCTGGACCGGTTCGCTGCAGACGTACGTGGGCGATCAGCTTGAGGTCTTCAAATGCCCCGAGGACGAAGAGCAGGCCGGGGACGAAGGCGCCGCGCTGGAGGATTACTTCCTGGAGGTGTTCAAGGGACAATTGGACAACCCGGATGACCACGCGTGGGACATGCCGCTGGAACCCTCCCTGTACGTCCGGAAGCTGTCTCAGAAGCAGTTCGGCAGTTTCGAGAAAAGCAATCACAAGCAGTGGATGAGGGACAACTACGACGGCTACCAGCCCGACTCCGAGGACCACATCTATTGGCTGTGCATGGAAGACCAGGGTCACCACGGCGGTGGGGACATGGATTTCTGGGACGTGGTTTTCCGGATTACCCACGAGCCGGATAAGACTCTCATCTACGTCAAGAACGGCTCGGCGGGGTACAACTTCAACCTGAAGCGCGGCATCGAGCGCGAGATGATCGTCCACAACGTCAAGAAGAACGAAGGGGCGACCGTCGAGGTGCCCGGCGGTTCGACCGCCAGTTACGGCATGAACCACATCGCCGGCCAGCTTCGCGCCGGCGGCCGAAAGATCCTGGCGATCGATTACGAACGCACGCTGGTTTACGGCACCGACACCGACGCTTCCAGGCCGATCGACGACTGGTCGGACGAGAAGTGGGAAGATGACCACGGCAAGCTGAGGTTCGCCCGCCACTGGGGCCAGATCAACACCCTCTACGCCGACGGCAGCGTGCAACTGCACTCCCCCGACGAGATCGACCCCATCGTCAAGGATACCCGCGACGACTTCTGGAATCCCTGAAGGGAAACACAGGCAAAACCCGCTCGGCCGTCGAAGTGCTGTTTCGGCGGCCGATTCTTTTGCGCTCAGTCCGGACTATGAGGACGCATACTGGGTTTCCGGACACCGTTCGGTCGATATAATCCAAGAAAAGAAGGGAAACCCATGACCGACCCGACCCAACATTCTCTGCCGGAGCCGATCGTCACGCCCGGTGGAGACGGAAATCTGGACGAACTGCTTTCGCGCGAATGGCTGGTCAACAACCGCATCGGCTCTTACGCGTCCGCCTCGGTCCCCGGCTGCCTGACGCGGCGATACCACGGGCTGCTGATCGCCTCCACCCATCCGCCGGTGGGGCGCCTGGCGACGCTGTCGACCGTCATGGAACGCCTGCAGGCCGGCGACCAGACACTGGAGCTGGCAACCAACGAATTCAACGGAACCTTCTCTCCGCGCGGGGTCGGCCACCTGCGCGAGTTCCGCAACGACGTCGCCGCCACCTTTGTCTTCGACCTGCCCGGCGGAACGCTGACCAAGGAAGTCCTCCTCCACGAGAGCGAAAACACCGTCGCAGTCCGCTACACGTTGCAGGGGCCCTCGGCCGTGCTGTGGGCGTTTCCGTTCGTGGCGATGCGAGGCTTCCACCACCTGCGGACCATGGACGAACCCTCCGACCTCACCTTCCGCCACACCGACAGTGGCGTAATGGTGCGGGACGCCCACAACGGCGACCTGCCGGAACTGCACCTGGCCGGCGGGTCGGCCGAGTTCCGCGCCCAGCCCGACTGGTGGAAACGCTTCCGCTACCGTACCGATCTGCTCCGCGGCCAGGACGGGCACGAGGACCTCTACACCCCGGGAGGCTTCTGCATCGAACTCGCCGACGGCGACACGTGGCAACTCACCGCCGCCCTCACCCCCGACCCGCAGATGGACTTCGACCGGCAACTCTCGGCGCGGCGCGAAAGACTGGCGGAACTCGCCTCGGCAATGGGCGAGACCGCCGACGAGTTCGACCGGCGACTTGCCGTCGCCTCCGATGCCTTCGTGGTGCAACGGAACTTCCCCGGCCCCCGGCAGGGACGCAGCGAGACCATCCTCGCCGGGTACCACTGGTTCGCCGACTGGGGACGCGACGCCTTCATCGCCCTGCCAGGGCTGCTGCTGGAGACCGGCCGACACGAACAGGCCCGGCACGTACTGCAGACCTTCGCCTCCCACATCCGCAACGGCATGATCCCCAATCGCTTCGACGACTACGAACCGACCGCCCACTACAACAGCATTGATGCTTCGCTGTGGTTCTGCATCGCCGCCGAACGGTTCATGGCCGCCACCGGGGACGCCGAGTTCTGGGGCAAGGTCATCCAGCCCTCCATGCACACGCTGCTCAGCGCCTATCGCGACGGCGCGGACTTCGGCATCCACGCCGAGGACGACCTGCTGATTACCGGCGGGTCGCCCGACACCCAGTTGACCTGGATGGACGCCAAACTCGGCGACGAGGCCGTCACTCCCCGCCACGGGAAAGCCGTCGAGATCAACGCCCTGTGGTACTGCGCCAATCGCATTCTCGCCCAGCGCGCCGCGCAGAACAGCCCCGACCTGGCGACCGAGTACGCATCCCAGGCCGATCGCATCGCCGCCTCCTTCGTCGCAGCCTTCTGGAACCCCGACGCCGGCTGCCTGTACGATTGCATCACCCACGGACAGCCGGACGGGTCGATCCGCCCCAACCAGGTATTCGCCGTCTCCCTGCCCTACAGCCCACTGGACGAGAAGCAGCAGCGGGCCGTGGTGAAGACCGTCCGCAACCAGTTGTTCACCCCCCGGGGTCTGCGGACCCTGAGCCCAAACGACCCGCGCTACCGGGCGAAGTACGGCATGAGCTGGGAATCACGCGACCGCGCCTACCACCAGGGTACAGTGTGGGCGTGGCTGATCGGCGCGTTCGTCGAAGCCCACCTCAAGGCCCATGGGAACGACCGCAGGGCGATCGCCGAGGCGCGCACGTGGCTGGACGACTTCGCCCCCCACCTGCGCGAGGCCGGACTGGGAACCGTCAGCGAGATATTCGACGGCGATCCACCCCACTCCCCACGGGGGTGCATCGCCCAGGCGTGGTCGGTCGCCGAACTGCTGCGGGCTCGTCGGCTGGTTGCCAGGGCGGAGGCCGGTGAATGACCGCTCGGCATGAGGAAACGGCCCGACCTGTGCATCGCCGTCAGGCGCTTACCGCCATGGCGCTGGCGGTGCTGGCGTTCTGTGGCGTTGCTTCCTCGGCCGGTCTTGAAGTGACACTTACGCCCGCCGACGATGCCGATCCGAATCAGCGACTTCAGCCGGCCGCGCTGACGCTGGAAAACAACACCGATGCCACCGTGGCCTCGGTTTCGTTGCGGTGGGACCGGGGCGGGCCCAACTTCGTCTACCCCCTTGCCGTCGGACCCGGCGGCCGTGCAAGCCGCACCGTTTTCCTGCCGGCCCTGTGGGTCGACCAGCAGTACACCGTCACCGCGCTGGATGAAACGCACCAGCCGGTTGCCTCGGCGACCGCGGCCGTCGCGTGGCCGGCGTCGCGGGTCGCCCCCGATGCGCTGCTGGCTGCGGACCTCTACGGCCGCTACCGTTATGACCTGCCGCAGTGGGACCGCCAGTTCCGCATGAACCTGGCAATGGTGGCGGGGCTTGCGGTGTTGGGGTTGGGCGGCGTGGCGCTGCTGCATCGGACCTGGGTTCGTCTTGCCGGCGTGGCGCTGCTGGTGATCGTCTCGACCGGGGCGGTTTCGGTGATGGTGATGCGTGAACCGCTGGTGGTCGAGCGTGAACTTCCCCTCCAGGCGGACGAGGCCGGCACCTCCGCCGCCTCGACCCGGCGGGTGCTGGTGCTGACGACCCGGCGGACAACCGACGTCTTGGTGTCCCGTAGCAACCTGGAGCCGGTTTACCCGTCGGTGGATGCGATGCTGGCCGACAAGGCCGTCATACGGCCCGGCGGCGAGTCGGAACTGACCCTTCTGCCCCCAAGCCCCCGCCTGCTGCTGATCGAACCCTGATCGGACGCCCAGCCCGGCATTACTGCTGCTGGTCGGGCGACTCGTCGTCCTCCTCGGGCGGAACCTGCATGCGCTGGCCGGCGAGGTCCCACGCGCTGGGATGCGCCTGGCGCGGCTTGGGCGAGGTACTTCGCAGCCCCTTCGACAGCCATCGCGCCAGCAACCACCCCAGCAGAATGAGGACCACGCCCAGACCTGCCACGCTGACCCACGCCAACTTCGCCATCGCCTCCCGTTGGGCGGGGTCGCCCTCGGTCGCCAGCCGCCGGGCGGTAAACACGCCCGCCACCAGCAGCATCGCCACGGCGATCAGTACGATTGCTGCCATCGCGTAGGGCAGCCTGCCGGATTTCAGTGGCCGCTTTTCCATGGTGCCGTCGCTCGCGGATCGAAAGGTTCCTGCTCCTGGAATTTGCGGATCAGCTCGCGTCCTTCCTCGCTGACCTCGCCCGGCGGAACCACCCGCAGCACGACGTACTGGTCGCCGCGGCCGCCGTCGTGGGTTTTGGCCCCCTTGTCGCGAAGGCGCAGCTTCCGCCCGCCGCCGGTGCCGGGCGGGATGGTGACGGTCATGAGCCCGTCGATGGTCGGCACGTCCACCTTGCCCCCCAGCACCGACTCGGCAATGCTGATCGGCACGTCGAGGTAGATGTCGTTGCCCTCGCGGCGGAAGAACGGATGGGGCTGCACTCGGCAGACGATGTACAGATCGCCCTCGCCCCCGGGGCCCACGTTGCCCTTTCCGCGAACCCGGATTTTCTGCCCGTCGCGGACGCCCTCGGGAATCTTCACCTTGATGGTCTGCGTCTCGCCGGCGTCGGGTCGGGAGACCTTCAGCGTCTTGACCGTGCCGTGCATCGCCTCGACGAACTGGAGCCTCATCTCGTGCTCCACGTCCGCCCCCTTCGGCTGGGGCCGGGTGCGACGTCCACCCCGGGTCGCCCGCCCCCGTCCGCCGCGAAGGGCCTCCATGATCTCTTCGAGGCTCATGCCCATGAAACCGGTCCGCCCGCCGCCGCGCGCGCCCGCACCCGCCGAGCCGAAGAAGTCCTCGAAGTTAACCGTCTGGGCCCCGCCGGGCCAGCCGGTGGACTGCCCCGCCCCCGGCGCGCCGCCGAAGCCTGCCGACGGTCCGGCATGTCCGAACTGGTCGTACGCTTGGCGTTTCTTGGCGTCGGAGAGCACCTCGTACGCCTCGGTCGCCTCCTTGAACTTCTCGTCGGCGGAGGCTTCCTTGTTCACGTCCGGGTGATACTTCCGCGCCAGCTTGCGATAGGCGGATTTGATCTGATCGGGGGTCGCATCCCGCGAAACCCCCAGCACTTCGTAGTAGTCACGTTTGGCCATGTCCCCATTCTACAAACCACTGTGGGTCCCGCCAAGAGTTCGGCCGACCGGGCGAAAACCTTCCGCCTAGAATGACCCGGGAGACGGATCATGAGAGCCATCTGGATCATCGTCGTCTCGGCGTGGCTGACGGGAACCTGGCTGGGGTGTGGGCCGTCCGGCCCGGCCGACGGGGGCGCGGCGTACTCCCACAGCGACGGCGAACCCGCCTTCGAGGACTGGCGGAAGGAGGCCCCCCTTCCGGCAGGTTGGCCTGCGCCCAGCCGCCCGGGCAGGATCGTGGTCAAGCAGTATCCGCCCGTCCGCCGCGCGGTGGTTCGGGCGGCCCCGGGCGAGGACGATGACGACATGTTCGGGCCGCTGTTCGATCACATCCAGCGTCGCGACGTGCCGATGACCGCCCCGGTCGTGACGACCTATAAAGCAGCCGGCCACCCGCTTCAGCCAATGAGCATGGCGTTTCTCTATCCGTCCACCACCCGCGGACAGCCCGGCGTCGCCAAGGCGGTGCGCGTGGAGGACGTGGGGCCGGTCACGGTGGTAAGCGTCGGCGTTAAGGGGGCTTACACGCAAGAGAACCTGCAGAAAGCCGCAGACCGGCTGACCACCTGGCTTGCCGGCAGGAGCGACCAATGGCAGGCGGCCGGTCCTCTCAGGCGGCTGGCGTACAACAGCCCGTTCAACTTCTGGTGGAGCAAATACGCTGAGGTGCAGATTCCCATAAAGCGGGCGAACCCGGGCGAGTAAAGCCGCGTATCGAGGCAATGAGGACCTGCAACTCAAGTGGCTTGACGCAGTTGTCGATACGCCTTGCCGGGGCCGCCTTCGGGGGGTACAATCCCGGCGGAAACAGACCCTGAACCGCACCCTTCACAAGGAGTCGTTATGTTCGAACATTTCACGGATCATGCCCGGGCGGTGCTGCAACTGGAGGGCATCGAAGCCCAGCGCATGCACCACGCATACCTGGGCACCGAGCATCTGCTGCTGGGACTCATTCGCGAACCGGAAGGACACGGGCACCGGGCACTGCAGAACCTCAACGTGGACCTGAAGCTGGTCCGCCAGGCGGTCCGGAAGCTCGCCCAGAAGGGACCGTCGACCGATATCCCCGATCGGCTGCCGCACACCCAGCACTTCCAGCACGTCATTCGCGTAGCCATCCAGGAAGCTCGCGCCCTCAAGAGCCCCGACGTGGGCACCGAGCACCTGCTGCTGGCCCTGCTGCAGGAGACCGACGGCGTGGCCGTCCGGGCCCTGGAGAAGATCAACGTCAAGGCACAGACCGTGCGCGACGAGATCCTGCGGATGCTTGAAGAGGAACAGGCGGCAGTGTAACGCCGGCCGATGTGTCCGGGCTGCCGGGCTGCGGAACCGAAATCACAGAGCCCCCGTCGTCGGGCCCCGGGAGAGTGCAGGACTACTCCCGGGCGTGGCGATTGGGGCTTTCTTTCTGCGCGTCAAAAAGGCCCGTCGGGCGTTCTGCGCCGACGGGCCTTGCTGTTGGTCCTTCCTGGGGAAGCTCGGCTCAGTAGCGGTCTCTTCCGCCGCCGCCACCACGGCCGCCGCGACCGCCCCGGCCACCGCCACCGCCGCCACCATAGCCGCCCCGTCCGCCACCGCGTCCGCCACGACCACCACCACCGCCGCCGCCGCGATCTTCGCGGGGCTTGGCTTCGTTGACGGTCAGCACCCGTCCGGCGTACTCCTTGCCGTTGAGGTCCTCTATGGCTTCCTCGGCCTCGGAGTCGCTGCTCATCTCGACGAATCCGAAACCGCGGCTGCGCCCGGTCATCTTGTCCATGATGACGTTGGCCGAACTGACGTCACCATACTGCCCGAACAACTGCTCCAGGTCTTCACTGGAGATGTCGAAGTTCAGGTTACCTACGTAAATGTTCTTGCCCATGGTTCTCTCCATCAGGCGTTTTCGGGACCCAGACCGTCGCATTCGGGGTCTCATCGATGGGGGATTCCGTAATCCCCGCCAGGCGCGAAAGGGCCCACCCGACGTCCGCTAGGATTCTACCCTCCCCGGGTGGGCGAACAAGCGTATTCGCCCGCGTTTTCAATCAATGTTTGTGCGGGAACGGAAGATCGCCATGCCCGGCGCACATAAAAGAAGCGCCGCCGCGGAGGTCCGCGACGGCGCCGGCAAATCTACGAAGTACTTGTCTCGGTCGTTGGGTTACGCCTTTTCGACGTTGACGGCCTTGAGGCCCTTGGGGCCCTGGGTGACTTCGAAGGTCACGCTTTCACCCTCGGCGAGGGACTTGAAGCCCGAGCCGAGAATGTCGCTGTGGTGAACGAAGACATCGTTGCCGTCATCGGCCTCGATGAAACCATAGCCCTTCGTGTCATTGAACCACTTCACCTTGCCATTCGTCATTGTTACATCCCTTCTTCAGCGTTCGGCAGGATGCGTTTGGCCTGAGGTGCAGACAGACGGTCCGCCCAGAAGATGCGTACAACACGGCCGCCCTTTCCGGAGATGTGTCACCCAACTGCCTAACAAGCCCAGCAAACAGACCCCCGATGCCAACCGGGAGCTCCCATCGGGAGGGAAACCAAATTTCCCATACCCCCCGACGGTGCATCAACGATTCTGATTATCGGATCTCATCAGCAAGAATACAAGCCTGTATCTGCATGCATTTACAGAATCTTCATACGGACCCGTTACCGAATATCGACCCCTTTCGATCGCTTCGAGGCCCCGCAACGGTGGACATTCCCGTCCTCGGGAGTATAATCCCCTTCTTCGCCGGACCTCATCGAGGCTTCCCAAACCCCTTCCCGACGGAGACAGGATTCATGGATTACGCCAAGATCGACCGCGACGTGCTGACCCGATACGAGGGCAACCCCGTCCTCAAGCCCGAGGACTTCATGGACCAACTGGGGTTCAAAATGCGGGCGGTTTACAACTCCACCGCCGTCAAGACACAGGACGGCCGCTACGTGATGCTCTGCCGTACCAACCAGCTCAATCACAAGACACTGCTGTGGGGCGCCGACAGCGAAGACGGGCTCGACTGGAAGCTGCGCTCCGAGCCGTTCGAAATGCCGGACAACCCCACCTGGAACGAGGCGGCGTCCACCGTCTACTACGACCCCCGGGTCACCTGGATCGACGGGGAGTACAAGGTTCTCCTGGCCGTGCAGTCCACCAGCGAGTGCCGCGTGGCGATGTTCCGCTCGGACGATCTGCAGACGCTGGAGTTCGTCAATTACATCAACGCCCCCGACAACCGCAACATGGCGATCTTCCCCGAGAAGAGCAAGGACGGGCGATACATGCGCCTGGAACGCCCGAACCTCCCAGCCGCCGGGGGCAAGGGCGACGTGTGGCTGAGCCACTCGCCCGACCTGATCCACTGGGGCGACAGCTACCGCTGCCTGCGAACCTCGCAGGTGTGGAACTACGCCATCAGCGGTCTGGGCCCGTCCACCGTGCCCTACAAGACCGACGAAGGCTGGCTGATCATCTTCCACGCGATCATGAACAACTGCACCACGCGGGAATACAGCGTGGGCGCCGCCCTGCTGGACCTCGATCGGCCATGGGAAGTCAAGCACGTGACCAATTACCCGATCCTCTACCCCGACGCCCCCTACGAGATGACCGGGCTGGTGGAGCACGTGTGCTTCCCGTGCGGGAAGATCGTCGAGCCCGATGGAACCGTCAAGGTCTACTACGGCGGGGCCGACACCGTCCAGTGCGTGGCGATGGGCAGGCTCGGGGAGGTCATCGAAGCCTGCAAGAAGTGGTAACCCCCTGCGGGCCCTCCACGTACGAACCGCGCACCCGCCAGGCAGAACAGGATTCGGAGAGATCATGGCTGATTATCTGATTACCGACCACGGCGCCACCGGCGACGGACAGACCCTCTGCACCCAAGCGGTCCAGGCCGCCATCGACGCCGCCCACGACGCCGGCGGAGGCCGCGCTGTCGTACCGGCCGGTGGAGAATTCCTCATCGGCAGCATCGTACTCAAGACCAACGTGGACCTCCACGTGGAGCGAGGCGCCCGGCTGGTGGGCTCCGACGACATCTCGCCGTACACCGGCGAGGCGTTCCCCCGCGCCAAGGACCCCGACCGCCGCGGCTGGGCGCTGATCACCGCCGACGGGGCCCGCAACATCGCCGTCACCGGCGGGGGCGTCATCGACGGGCAGGGCAAGAAGTTCATGGAAGAGCTGGACCGCTACCACTACAAGGGCAAGAAGCAACGCCCGCAGATGTTCGCCTTCGTGGACTGCACGAACGTGACCTTCCGCGACCTGACCCTGGAGGACAGCGCCAACTGGTGCATGAACCTCTGCGGGTGCGAGGACGTGGTGATCAGCGGCATCCGGATCATGAACGACACCCGGCTGCCCAACTGCGACGGGATCGACCCCGACCATTGCCGCAACGTCCGCATCAGCGATTGTTACATCCAGGCCGGCGACGACTGCATCGTCATCAAGAACCGGGAAGAACACCCCGACGGCGGACCCAGCGAGAACATCACCGTCAGCAACTGCGTGCTCATCAGCACCTCCACGGCCATCAAGATCGGCACCGAAAGCATCGACGATTTCCGCAACCTGACCTTCAGCAACTGCGTGATCCGCGGGAGCAACCGCGGAATCAGCATC
>JBKHHV010000306.1:0-4175 GCA_046539005.1 Phycisphaerae bacterium | reverse complement strand
TTGTCCCGCCCTGAAAGGGCGGTGGCGAATGGCCGGGGGCGTAAGCCCCCGGAAAACGGTCGCCCCAAACAGCGAGCCCCGACGGGGCGGCACGAGGTCACAACGGGGAGACGGCATGTTTCTCTGCTTCGCGTAGAAACATGGCACCCTGAAGCCTTGCGGAGAAGCATGGCACCGGTGGATTTGCGGTAGATGGTTCTCCGCAGACAGCCCCCATCGCCTGCTTCGCAGGCACTTCCCCCAAGGGGGGAAGGGTTACTACCCCGCCTGCCAAGTCAATTCCAGACCGGTTCCAGACTCAGTCGAACGCCACCGGGTCGCCTTGGCGTTCAGCGCTGTTCGTTACAGCACGGGTGTCGCAGACACCCGTGCCACCAGAACGACTGGCTCTTGAGGCTGCGCAGAGACTTCCCTCAGCGCAAAGGAAGGGCAACCCTTCTCCCTGGGGAGAGGGTGGCCCGAAGGGTCGGGTGAGGGCGGGTACCGTCTCCGAGGCGGGCAGCAATGCTGAAGCTGCCCGCCCTGCCGTGGCTCCTCGCCGGAAGAATCACATCTCGCGGCCGATGGCTTCGCCGATGCGCTTGAGTACGGGCATCAGGTCGCTCATGGCGGCGGGCGTGATCGACTGGGCCCCGTCGGACAGGGCATGCTCGGGGTCGTGGTGCACCTCGACAATCAGCCCGTCGGCTCCGGCGGCGATCGCGGCCCGGCACATCGCCGCAACCAGGTGCGAGTGCCCTGTTCCGTGGGAGGGGTCCACGATTACCGGCAGGTGCGTGCGTTTGCGAAGCTCCGGCACGGCCGCCAGGGGCAGCGTGTTGCGGACGTAGTCTTCGTAGGTGCGGATTCCCCGCTCGCAAAGGATCACCTGCTTGTTGCCGGCGTTGATGATGTACTCGGCCGCCAGGAGCCACTCGTCGATCTGGCTGGAGAGCCCGCGCTTGAGCAGGACGGGCTTGTTGACCTTGCCCATCGCCTCCAGCAGGGGATAGTGCTGCATGTTCCGGGCGCCGATCTGCATCACGTCGCTGTACTCGGCGACCAGGTCGACGGTTTCGGTGCTGACCACCTCGGTGACGATCGCCAGCCCGGTGGCGTCGCGCGCCTCGGCGAGGATCTTGAGCCCTTCCTCGCGGAGGCCCTGGAAGCTGTAGGGGCTTGTGCGGGGTTTGTAGGCACCGCCGCGAAGTCCGATGGCCCCGGCCGCCTTGACCGCTTCGGCGGTCCGGAGCAACTGGTCCCGTCCTTCCACGGCGCAGGGCCCGGCGATCACGCCCACCGGTCGGCCTCCGATGGGGAACTTCTGGGGGCCGATGGCGATCTCGCTTTTCTCCTGTTTGACCTCGGTGGAGGCCATCTTGTAGGGGGCGAGGATGGGGACGATGCGGTCGACCATGGGGGCGTTTTCGATGGCGCCCTTGTCGACGGCGCGTTTGTCGCCCAGGCAGGCGACGACGGTTCGGTCGGTGCCGTAGATCACGTGGTCCTTGAGGCCGTAGTCGTGCACGAGGTCCACCACGTGCTGTACGTGTTTCTTCGAGGCGCCGGGTTTCATCACAACGATCATGGAACAGTTCTCCTTTGGGAGCTTGGGTTCAGGGGTCCGGAATGGGGCGTCGCCCGGGAGGGCGAGGGGGTGTTACGCCCGCCACCAGGAATACAGGGAGGTGGAATACCACCACCACGTGCGCGCGGCAAAGACCACGGGAGAGGTCCCTCGGACATGCGTCCCGAGGCTCTCCCGGCGTTCCTCCGTCGAACTGTTCGCTGCGCTGTGCATGGTGTTGCGTTCCAGTTGAGGTTGGGCAGGCCCGCACGAAGGCAGGTTGCCCGACTGCGACATTATACCCCCCACAACCCGGACTGGGGAGGGGTGAATTGACGAAGTTTCTGTGCAGACCGCCCCGGCGGTGTCTTCCGACCGTCTAAAAAGAAGCCCGGAAGCGTATTCCGGGCTTTACGGCTCGCCTCCCCACGAGGGGCGTTATGGCCAGATGTATCAGACGGCCGAGTCAGCCGTCGTTTCCCGAGTCTTTGCCGGACGTGTCCAACTGCTGCTCGGCGCTGTCGGACGACTTCTCGACAGCCCGCTCCAGGTCTTCCAGTTGCTTGGCGGCCTCTTCCAGGGCTTCACGGAGCCTGGCCTCCTCCTCGGGCGTCAGCTTTGCCCCGGCGGGAGTCTTGCCCGCCTGTTCGCCCAGCGCCTTGAGAATCTCCTCGGACAGGTCTGACGCCGGCTGGGTCGTGGGCTCGTCGGGAACCACGACGATGGTCGCCTTTCGGCCCTCGCTTTTGTTCGGATCGGCCGGCTGGGTAGTCGCCGACGGGGCGAAGATGAATTCCCCCGAGTTGGCATCGGCGAGCAGAAGTCGCACCGTGGCGTTGGGGTCGTTGGCATCCAGCGGAACCAGCGGCAGGTCATCCTCTTCCTGTGCGTACGCCTGCAGGGCTTGGTTCATCTCCCGGAATATAACTTCGGTCGAGTGGACCGCCCGGACCGTCCAGACAACCGTCCCCAGCAGACCGGCCGTGCTCACCAGTACGACGGTGACGATGACCCCCGCGCGTTTCCCCCTTGGTTTACTCATTGCCCATCTCCGTCGGCTACGTCTTCTGGGGCGTCCTGTTCGATCACCACCGCGTTGCCGTCGGCGGAGGTGGTGACGGTGATCTTCTTGACGAGGATCTGTCCGCCGCCGTTCCCGCCGGCATTGGCCTTGACGCGGATGCGGATCGGCTGTCGTCGGGCGGGCTTTTTCCTGTTCTGCGCCTGCTGCTGTTTCTTCTTCTGCTGCTTCCTGTCGGCCGCCGCGTCGTCAGCGTCGGCATCCTCTTTTTCAGCCTGTTTCTTGGGTGCATCGCGAACCTGCTGCTGCCGGGCAGGCACGGCCTCCGCGGCGCCTCGGTCCGAGGCATACCAGATCAGCCCCGGCATCGAGAGTGTCATCCCAGCCAGAACCGTCAACAGCACAAAGCCGCTGCGGCGTCCCGATGATCTGCGTTGCATGTGAAGTCCACCTTTCTTTCTCATGGGGGGCGTTTTGAGCGAGCCCCGAATTGGTCTCATAGTAGACCAGACGCATGAAAGGGGGCTTTGTTTCTCCGTAATGAAATTCGCCCGGCCGTTCTCAGGACTTCTTTCGGACGCGCCAGATAAGCTTCACCTCGGCGGCCGGGTCGATATCGATCTGGTGCAGCCGCCGGATCGGCCCCCAGTAGCTCCGCCAGTCGGGCATGCCGTCGACGGCGACCGTCGCCTCCCGGCAGGCAACGTTGCACTCGTAGGTTACTTCCAGCGGAACGTTTACCTCGGGTATCCAGAAGCCCAGCCGATCGGGCAATTCCTCGAAGGTCCACCTCTCCTCGCCCACAAGGGCATCGCCGTCCATTCGCAGCGTCACGCTGCGTCGGCCTGGCACGTCGTCCACCGGCTTCCACCAGTCGAAATCTTCGTAGTGGGTGAACTGCGTCGTTGTCCAGGTCAGCTCGCCGGCCCGGGCGGTAACGTCGGCGGGGCGACGCAGCGGCAGGTAGCGTTTCCTGCCCAGGAACAGATTGGGTACGCCGCAGGCCAGGGGGCAGTCGACGGGTTGTTCCAGCACGTCCCGGGCGATGGGAAACGCCGCGTAATCGGAGGTGTACCCGTCCACCACCGGCAGTTGCAGGTCCCAGTGCTCGTTGCGGAAGCACCAGGCGCCGATCCCCCGCGAGTCGAACTCGATCCACTCATCCCGGAAAGGAAACAGCTCGGCCGGGTCCGAGGTGCACGCGATGTCGGTCTCTGCTTGTGCCAGTGTCCGGGCGGTCGCGGCGATGCTCTCCAGCGCGTCGACGCTGTATTCCAGCAGGCGTCCGGGCCCGCGATACCAGTGGGTCATGCCGCGGCGGTGGCGGGCGATGGCGTCGTCGGCCCAGCTATGCTCGCAGAAGCGGTCGAACGCGTTGGCGACCAGCCCGGCGACGCGTTGGGCGCTGCCCTTACAGCCATGGGCGAGCAGAATCGCCCCCAGTTCCATGACCGACGTAATCGCCATCTCGGACGACCGCCCCCACGCCACGCTCCAGCCGTCCGGGCGGGCGGTCGCCAGCAGCAGGCGCTCGTGGGCCGCCAGCACGTTGCGGCGGGTCTCGGGTGGAATCTCTTCCAGCAGCGGCTCGGCCGCGATCAGCGCGTG
>JBKHHV010000305.1:0-4185 GCA_046539005.1 Phycisphaerae bacterium | reverse complement strand
GAAGCAACGGCAAGAGGTGGCCAAGCTCGTGGAGAAGCTCGGCAACGAAGACCGCGCCCAGCGTGAGCAGGCCACGGCCGATCTCATGGCAATGCCCAAGACGATCCTGCCTCTGCTGCGGGAGCACTTCCGCCAATCGCGGGACGCCGAGGTCCGCGCGCGGATCGAGATGGTCGTCGAGCATCACGGAGAAAAGATCAAAGACAGTGCGGTGAGGCCGACCCCCGCCCGATCTGTGTCAGGCGGATACAGCGAGATCGGCTTCAATAACCGTCACTGATCGCCCGCAGACGAGTGCGAGAAGAGGCTTCATATCTCCCGCCTGCTGCGAACCCAGGCAATTACGCCAGAACCCAGGGCCCCTGCATGTCCGCCGATCCAGACAATGCCCCCATGCGAATCCGACTGACCGACGAACGTCGGGCCGCCATCCTGAGCGGTCTGCAAGAGCTGTACTTCGACCGCTTCGACGAGGACCTCAGCGAATTCCGCGCAGAGCAGGTGCTCAACTACTTCGTGCGTTCGCTGGGACCGGCCGTCTATAACCAGGCGATCCAAGACGCCCGAGCCTTCCTGCAGGAGCGGTTGGCCGACCTGGATGCGACCTTCTACGAGCCAATGCCGGAGGAATGACCCTCCCCGCGCCCGTACCGTGGACCTCAGGCCATGGCTTCGTCGATCGCCCGGCGCAGGTCGTCGAGCTGGTAGGGCTTGGAGGCCGCCCCACTGAAACCGTGCGATTCGTAATCGCTGACGACGGGGTCGGTGCGGTACCCGCTGGAGACAATCGCCCGCACGCCGGGGTCGATCTGCCGCAGTCGCTGCAACGCCTCCTGCCCGCCCATGCCGCCGTGCACGGTCAAGTCGAGGATCACCAGATCGAAAGGTCGGCCTGCCTCGCGCGCCTGGTGGTAGGCCTCGACGGCCTCTGCCCCCTCTCGCGCGAGTTCCACGTCGTAGCCAAGATAGCCAAGGAGTTTGCCGGTAACGCGAAGAATCGCCTCCTCGTCGTCCATCAGCAGGACGCGTGGGGACGGCTTGTCCGATTCCTGCCCGCCGGATCCCTGGTAGTTATCCAGCCCGGTCATGCCCGCCTCCGGTGCTGCTGTCCAATGCCTCAGGAACATTCACAGGAGATGTACGTTAATGAAAATGAAGAACTTCTGTCATAATCGTACCGAGCGTACTCACATTTAACCAGAGGAAAGGTCGTTTTTCGCTGGGGTTTTCCTGTAGGACGTTCTCACCAACCGCCCCGGAAGCCATCGACCATCGGAATCGCCCCGACCATTGCACTACCCTTTCCCAGGACGCACAATACGCCCCAAGGCATTTCGAACCGCTGACCCGAGAACGCTTTGACATGACCGCAACCATTCTCGCAAACCCGGCCGTCTCTGAGCTGTTGTCCCAGTTGGGGCACCTGTTCTACTACATCGTCCTGCCCGTGCTGTTGCTGGCGGCGGTGGGCTTCGTGCTGCAGCGCAGGCTCACGCTGGACATGGCCACCCTGCGCGTCCTGAACTTCTACTTCGTGATCCCCTGCATCATCTACGTGTCGGTGGTCACCTCGCGGGTCACCCCCGGCGACGTCGGAACCGTCGTGCTCTTCACCCTGGCGATGATGGCCGTCTCCAGCGTGCTGGTCTACCTCGCGGCCGTCGTGCGTGGCGTGCCTGCAGACCTGCGATCCGCCCTGCTGATGACGGTCATCTTCCACAATACCGGCAACTTCGGGCTGCCGCTGCAGGCGCTGGCGTTTCGCCCGGCGGGGCTGTCGGCCGAGGCCCGCTCGCTGCAGTCGTTTGCGATGATTACCCAGAACTTCACGACGTTCACCTTCGGCATTCTGCTGGCGGCCGGCGGCGGGGCAGGCAAGGACCGCCACTGGAAGCAGAACCTGATGCACATCGTGAAGTTTCCGCCGCTGTACGCCTTGGCCGCAGGCATCTTGACGGTGCAGGTGCGCACCTGGCTGGGTCCGGAGACCTCGGCCGAGGTGTTGCGGGCGCTGTGGCCTTTCTGGGACGTGGTGGTCCGCATCCAGAATGCGTTCATCGCCGTGGCGCTGTGCACGCTGGGGGCCCAGCTTGCACTGGTGCGGGCCGGGGGAAAGCAGTACCCCATCACCCTCAGCGTCATCCTGCGGCTGCTGATGGCCCCGGCGATCGGGATCGGCATGGTGTACCTGTTCGGTGTCCGCGGTTTTCTTGCCCAGATGCTGCTGATCAGCACCTGTAACCCCACGGCCGTCAATTGCATGATGCTGTGCCTGGAGTTCGACAACCATCCGGACTTCGCCGCCAAGGCGGTGTTCTACTCGACGCTGCTGTCACCGATCACGGTGACCGGAGTCATCTTCCTGGCCCAGAGCGGTATTCTGCCGGGTTTCGCGATACAGTAATCAAGCCCCGTCCGCAATTCGCGGGCGGGCGACGCATCGGAAGGAGAACGAGATGTCCCGCAACACCGTCGTGCACATCGAGGGCGACCGGTTCTTCATCAACGGCCAACCCACCTACCCCGGCCGGTCGTACCAAGGTAACCGGGTGGAAGGTCTGCTGATGAACGCCCGGCTGATCCAGGGCGTTTTTGACGATCGCAACCCCCAGACCCGCTCGATGTGGGACTACCCCGACGGCCCATGGGACCCCGATCGCAACACCCGCGAGTTCATCGAGGCGATGGGGGTTTGGCAGGCGCACGGGCTGGCGGCGTTCACCATTAACTTCCAGGGGGGAAGCCCGCAGGGCTACAGCAAAGAGCAGCCCTGGCACAACTCCGGCTACGAGGCCGACGGCACGCTGCGGGACGACTACGCCGAACGCATGCGTGCGATCTGCGACCGGGCGGATGGACTGGGCATGGCGGTGATCCTGGGGATGTTCTACTTCGGGCAGGATCAGCGCCTGGAGGACGAGGCGGCGGTGATCCGGGCGTGCGACAACGCCACCGACTGGGTGCTGTCCTGCGGGTACACCAACGTGCTGATCGAGATCGCCAACGAGGCCGACGTGGGGAAATACGATCACGACATCCTCCGCGCCGAGCGCGGAGAAGAACTGATCGATCGCGTGCAGGACCGCTCGGCGGGAAAGGTGGACAACTCCGCCGGCAGGCTGCTGGTGAGCACGTCGATGAAAGGCGGCAGCATCCCCCCGGCCCCCGTGGTCGACGCGGGCGACTTCGTGCTGCTGCACGGCAACGGCGTGGAAGACCCCGATCGTATCGAGCAGATGGTGGATACCGTCCGCGACATGGACACCTACCGCGGCGAACCGATCGTGTTCAACGAGGACGACCACTTCGACTTCGACAAGCCCAACAACAACATGCTGGCGGCCGTGCGGAAATACGCCGGCTGGGGCTACTTCGACTACCGCATGAAGGGCGAGGGCTTCGACGAGGGCTACCAGTCGGTGCCGACCAACTGGGGCATCTCCTCGGCCCGCAAGAAAGGCTTCTTCGACCTGCTGGCGGAGGTCACCGGGGCGAAGTAACCGCCGCAGAGCAAACGCTGGCACTTCGGCAGCCCGCGGCCGGTCCTGCCCTGCAGACCCGCCGGCCCGGGCGATTCAACGGGCCTGCTGGAAGATGTCGGTCACTTCGAAATCGATGACCTGCGTCTTGAACTTCGTGCAGACGACGAACTCGAACGAACTGTGGACCTGGCCCTTGTCCACAAGGAACTCGTAGGTGATCTTGCTGTTGTCGCCGAAGGGATCGCCCTTGGTCCATCGGCCGCCGCCGATGCGCTTGCCGTCCTTGTCCAGTGCGTAGACCGACTCCACGAAGGCGCCTTTGAGCCCGTCCCAGCGCTTCTGCACCCGTGCGGTGAGCGTAAGCACGCGCTGGTCGCTCATCTTCAGCCCGCTGATGCGGAGCTTGATGTCCTTGTGGATCAGTTCGGGCTTCTCCATCACCACGGCCGGCAGGCTTGCGGTGGTGCGCTCCTGGGCGATGACGAGCTTCGCCGAGACGTCCAGCGTGCGTATGGCGAAGGCGTTCTGCCGAAGCTCGGCATTGTAGACCTCGACCTTCCCGAGCTTGTTGTGGAACGCCGCATACGCCCCGCTGCGGTGCTTGCGCCGCGGGCGGGAGGTATCTTTGACGAGGATGTCGTTGCCGTCGGCGTCGATGGCCTTGTTGACCCGCAGGCGATAGCTGACCCCCACGGCGTCGATC
>JBKHHV010000304.1:0-4210 GCA_046539005.1 Phycisphaerae bacterium | reverse complement strand
CTCCCGCGGCCGTGCGACCCAGAACGGGGATCCACTGCTCGCGGTTTCCGGGTTGCTGTCCGGTGTCGGCGGGGACCAGTTGGCTGTGCCCGGTGGGGGTGAGGGTCGGCTTCAGGTTCGGGGCAGGCGGGGCGACTTCGTTTGCTTCGGTGGCGATGGCCTGGTCGCTGGCAGGCTTGCGGGGGAACTTGCCGGTCTGCTCCAGGATGTCCAGCAGCGCCGAGAGTGCACCGGCCGCCTGGGGCGAGTCCTTCAGCAATCTCGCCGCCCGCTGCAGAATCGGACTGGCGGCGCCGATGCGGTCGTCGCAGTGGGTCTCCCCGGTCAGAAGCCAGCAGACGTTCACCCGGGCGACCTCGGCGATTTTCACGAGAATCTCGGCCGGCGGAACCCGCCCGCTCTCATAATAGTCGTACGTGCTTGCCGGTAGGCCCAGCAGGCGGGCAAATGCGCTCTTGCCGCGCGGGCCGGTAACTTCCATCCTCAGGTGGGCAATCCGGCCACAAATCTCGTGTCTGGAGAAATCGTCCATAATTTCTTCGTGATCGCGAAAGATGTCGCTTTCCATTTCACGCAGTCGCGAATCGAGGTGAAGAGCGAGCGATCCGCAACTGGACTGATTATTGTAAGTCCTTTTTTTACAAAGGCAAGTGGCAATCCATATTCCTCATGCCCCGAAAGCACTTTTTCCGGGCTATTTGGCGCTATTCACAAAATACTCTGCCCGGCTTCATTCGGATATCATCCCGCCAACATCCCTGGTGCGTACGGGAAACACCTTCCCTGAACCCGCCCAAAGAATGAAATCATAGGGACGCAAATTCACAAGCCTATCGGGAATTGCGCACGATTCGTCTCTTGGCCGCCGAGGTCGGCAAGTCGCCGGGATTGCCTTTCAAGGGCGCTAGTCTTCCGAGGAGCGAGCGACCAACGCCGACAACTTGCGTATCGGCCGATTTGCCCCGATAATTCAACCTCGCCCCAACGCCAGCAAGGAGGCACCATGTCAGATCCCCAACGCCGGCAACTCATCGACCGTTTCAGCGGCTGTCGCGTTACCGACGTCTGCGACGCCATGGACGCCCTGTCCATGCAGGACCTCGGGCTCATGGACCCGGCCATCCACCCGCTGTGGCGAGACACCGAAACCCTCGCCCACCGCGTGTACGGCTTTGCCCACACCGTGAAGTTCCGCCCGACCTCCCGGCGGGCGCCGCACTTCGCCGACTACGACGAATGGAAACAGTGGCTCGGCGAGTGGTACCGCCGGCTCGCCCAGGGCCCGATTACCGACCAGATCCGCCCCGGGGACGTCATCGTCATCGACGGGGCGGGCGTAAGCGAGTGCGGGTACATCGGCTCCAACAACTCGCTGCAGTGGGTCAACGCCGGCGCCGTGGGGATCGTCACCAACGGCGGATGCCGCGACAGCGACGAGATCATCCGCCAGAAGACGCCGGTGTACTTCTCGGCCCCGGCGAGGGGGGTTCGGCCCGGGCGCCTGGAACTGGAGTTCACCCAGCAGCCCATCACCGTCGGCGGCGTGCGGGTGAGCCCGGGCGACTTCGTGGTCGCCGACGGAGATGGGGTAATCGTGGTCCCGGCCGACGTGGCCGAACGGGCCGCGGAGATCGCCGTGGACATCCAGGAGGGCGACAAGAAGGGCCGCCGCTGGTTCTTCAACGAACTGGGCATGAGCGGCGACTTCACCACCACCCCCCGCAAGGAGGACACCTGATGGACTACACCACGCTGGGCTCCACCGGGCTGCGGGTTTCGCGCCTGTGCATGGGCACTATGACCTTCGGGCGCGAGGCCGACGCCAGGACCTCCGAGGCGATGTTCCATCGCTGCCGGGAGGCGGGGATCAATTTCTTCGACTGCGCGAACGTCTACGCCAAGGGCGACTCGGAGCGCATTCTCGGGCGGCTTATTGCCCCCTGCCGCGACGAACTGGTCATCACCAGCAAGGTCGGCATGAACATGGACGACAGTCCGACCGGGTCGGGCCTCTCGCCGGAGGCGATTACCGCCCAGCTCGACGACACGCTCCAACGCCTGGGCGTGGACTGCCTGGACGTCTACTTCGCCCACCGCTTCGACGAGCAGACCCCGCTGGAGGAGACGCTGCGGGCGTTCGATAAGGCCGTCAAGGCCGGGAAGGTCCGCAAGCTGGGCGCCAGCAACTTCGCCGCCTGGCAACTGGCCAAGGCGCGGGGGCTCTCGGCGGCCGAGGGGCTGGCGATGTTCGAGGTGATGCAGCCGATGTACAGCCTCATCAAGCGGCAGGCGGAGGTAGAGCTGCTGCCGCTGGCCGAGTGGGAGAACATGGGCGTCATTCCCTACAGCCCGCTGGGCGGGGGCGTGCTGACCGGCAAGTACACCCAGGGCCGCCGACCCGACGACGTCCGCCTGACCCGCCAGGAAAACTACGCCAAGCGGTACGGCGAGAAGTCCTACTTCCAGATCGCCGACGCCTTCGTGCAACACGCAAAAGCCGGCGGGTTGCACCCGGCGACCCTCGCGGTGGCGTGGGTGCTGAACCACCCGGCCGTGACGGCCCCGATTATCGGCGCCCGGAACCTCGATCAGCTCGAGCCCAGCCTCGCCGCGGCCGAGGTGGACATGAGCGACGCGTGGCGGCAGGATATCTCCGCGATGTCCTACGAACCACCCCCCGCCACCGACCGGCTGGAAGAAAAGCGGTAAGCAGCCCCGATGGCCTAACCCGTGAAGAGCATTCAGACACAGGCCATTCCGGGGATTCAGTCGATTCGCCTCATCTATCGACCAGGGGACAATGTGGCTTGCCACCAGAACACGCTCAATCGGAAGACCCGTAATACAGCACCTATAGTCGTAGGAACTCAGTACCATCCGACGGAAGAACTGCTGGTTTACACGCGCCTTTACGATTGCTTGTCGCTCGACCCCGGCGGGCAAGGAGGGTGGACTGATTTCAGGTAGCAATTCACCCCGCAAATCAGCAAGGCGGGCTTCGCTCTCATGGATCATCCCTTCCCAATCCCTGAAGAACTCCTCCCAAGTTTCCCGGTCCAGAACAGATGCGTTGGCCGCCCCTCTCCGATCAAGTGAGGGGTCAATAGCTGCGAAGTTCGCAAGCTTGTAGCTAACCGATCCCGGCGTACGTCCGAGCAGTTCAGCCAGCTCGATAATCTCCGGGTTCGCCGTATGGATGCGGCCAAAAGGCGTCCTGCAGTAGAGGTTGATGGCGAGGATAAGCTCGTCACGATTCCAGCGTTTGCCAGGCCCTGCACTCACAGGATCCCCTTCGCCGCTAACACTCCCCTGATATCCCAGCCTGCGGTCGATGCATGCTTGAAGGCCTGCATAAACTCCTGAGCCGAGATCATGACCGTAGGTGCGTCGGGAACTAACTCAATGGAGGCTATCTCATGCCAGACGTGATCGTCCGGCCCCAACCGTGTCCCCTGAAGATCAGGTAGACAGACCTGCGACGGTATGAAGAAGTCCCCATCATGCAAGTATGGTTCGATTTCATCTAAGGATACTTTGCCCTGCAAGACGCACTCGAAACAGGTCTTGTAGTTGCAGGCATCTCGATAGAGATAGCAAAGCTCAGTGTTCATGCTTTCCAATGTACACCCCCTTGAACCGATAGCACTGTGAAGCATGCTAACACATCGGCAAATCCTGCAGAAGTGCAATCTTCTACTGTCTGCCGATCGCGCCTTCATCTCGCGATTAGCGGTCTGAGCAGCGGGCCGACCCGTTGGCCTGCAGGGGCTGACGAGGGCTTGCATGGGGAGATAGCGGCCTGCGGATAGGGCGACGGAAGACGGCCGGCAACGAAAAAAGCCGACCGGTGGGGGCCGGTCGGCCTTGGGGGATCACGCGCGGCAGGACTCGAACCTGCAACCTTTGGTTCCGTAGACCAATGCTCTATCCATTGAGCTACGCGCGCTCGTTTCAGCGTAGCGCCTCAGGATAGCGTCTCGGCCGCAGAATGCAACCCTGTTTTTCCCACTTACGAGCCGCTGGGGCGATGGGCGAGCGGGCCGGGCAGAATCGCCAGCAGGTCCACGCCCTCCTCCACCGGACGGGCGCGACCGTCCGCCGATCCCCAGGCAGAGAAACCCGCCCCCGCCCCCAGCAGGGGCGAACCCTCGGCAGCGTCCACGGCCGAGCCGACGACAGCATCGGAAGCGGGCAACGCCCGGCTCCGGGC
>JBKHHV010000303.1:0-4216 GCA_046539005.1 Phycisphaerae bacterium | reverse complement strand
GCCCAAGGGGGAGACCAGCGCCCACGCGGACGGCCGTCGGACGGTCATTTCCCACAGCGGGCAGTACACGCGGACGCTGGCGGAGATCGATGCGACGGTCCGCAGGTCGGACCGGGGCTGGACACTGGGCCCGGTGCGCATAAGGATCATAGAGGTCGACTCGCTGGTGCCGATGGACGAGGATATCCGGCGGCTGATCGAGAAGATGAAGGAGGAGATGCGGGCAATCAAAGCGAAGAAACCGGCGGCCTGAATCGTCTTACTCTGGGGACCTGACGAAAGGAGTTGACGTGAGACGTCTCGAATATTTGCTGTTTACGATGGTGGTGGTGGCGGTGGCGGTGTTGAGTCGCCCGGCCGCCGGGGAAGAGGTGAAGCTCGCTAAGGGGGCTCTGCAGAAATATCACAAACACATTGCTGCGCTGATGAAGTTGACCTGGACGGACGGCAGGCTCGATCTCGACGAGGAGCACTGGAACGCCGCATTTCGGGGCAAGACCAGGAAGCAGATCATCGACGAGATCGCCAGTGAGATGATCGAGCGCGGGTACCCGAAAGAATGGGCCCAAAGGACAGCGAAGGACACGGCCGAGGGTTCGAAGCTCGACCTCGTATTCGGCCGGCTTCAGGCGGCGGTGGGGCCCGGCGGGATGAGTTCCAGCAGCGGCATGGGCAAGAGCCGCTGCAGCTTCCGGGGCGACGACCTGAACGGGTCTTACTCCCGGGTGTGGAAGGACCACACGCTCCGCGTCAGCGAGAGCGAGTCGCCCGGGCGTATCGTGACCATCGAGGACAAGGTCGACGGGACGCTGAATTTCTCGATCATCGACCCGTCGGGCGAACTGATCGTGATTCTGCGCCAGAACCCCAAGGGGGCGACTCAGATTCTCCACGTGCAGGGCTTCGACGTGAATCGCCTTAAGGGCGACAGCTTCCTGGACATCTACCGCAACAACCGCGAGTACGTCAACGAAAGGCTCTTTCCGGTGATGAAACAACTCGGCGTGACCCCGCCGATGGGACTTTACGATGAGCGGCTCGTGGCGGCCGTGGTTTCGGAACTGCGGGGCAAGATGGACGAAGCCGAGCAGCAGAAGGTGGACGAACTGATCGTCCAACTCGACTCGGCAGAGTACCCCATGCGGAAAAGCGCCACCGAGAAACTGACGCGGAACTTCGTGCGCTACCGGTCAAAGGTGGAGGCGGCACTGAAGAAGGATGACCTCTCACGCGAGGCGAGAATGCGGCTGGAGAAGGTCGTCGCCGACAATCCACTCGCCGACAGGTACGGCAAGATCATCTCCGGCATGCATCTGCTGGAGGACCCGGAGTACCTCATCGACCTGCTGGCGATCGTCAAGGACCGGGAGCGTGCCCTCGTGGTCAAGCGGCTGGAGAAGCTGTCCGGGAAGGACTACGGCGAGGACGCGGAGAAGTGGCGATCGTGGCTGGAGGAGAAGCAGGAAAACGCGTCCGGATCGTAACCAATCAGCCGCCGCAGGGATACCATCGGGGCGGCAATCGCGATTTCATCAGTGGGAGACGTGCATGAGAAATGGGGAACGCGCCGTCGTGTGGAACGCCATGGCGGCCGGGGTGCTGGTGCTTGCCGGAGCCACGACAGCCTTGGCCGGCGAGCCGAATTTCGCGAATCCTGAGAGACTGCGCCGCGCCCGCGCCTTGTAGGGGTTTCTGCAACTCCAATACGGCCGAACCGGATTGCAGGTGGAGCACCGGCAATGGGAGCGAACGGTCGAAGAAGTCACCCGCAAGGGTATCTGTGACGGCATATGGGGTGTGCTCGGGGAGGATTACTTCTCGTCAGACGCTGCGGGCGTTCGGCGCGGGCGTTACCTCCGACCCGCCGCCCAAGCCCCTGAAGAAGGACTGACCCCCGCCGGCGCGGGAGCAATCTGCGGGAACAACTTCCCGGGATGGTCGTCTATTTCCGTTGAGCCCAATGGAGAAAGGATCACCCTTGAAACTACGACTGTGCCTTGCTTTGACTCTCGTGATGTTCACCACCGCTGCGCCGTCCCCCGGTCAGGAGGCCCCCGCCGAGCGAAAACCGGACCCGAACACCCCCAAGGCCGAGGGGAAACAGCCGCAGGTAAAGAACAAGCTCCTGCTGGCGGAAGGGCCGTTGCAGAAGCTCTCCGAACACGTTTCCAAGGTGCTCAAGCTTCGGTGGAAAGGCGGGAGGCTGGACCTCGACGACGACCACTGGGAAAAGGCACGCCAGGGCAAGACGCGCGAGGAATACGCGGAGGAAATCGCCAAGAGACTCATCGCCCGGGGCCTGCCGGAGGAATGGGCCCGTAGACAGGCACGGAGTCGGGCCGAGGCGTCGGGGCTGGACCTGACCTTCGCCCAACTGCAGAAAGACATCGGGGCCCACGGCTCGCAGGAGAGGGTCACCCAGGGGCGCAAACGCCGGTCGTTCGCCGGCCAGAGCCTCTCGGCGTCGTACCTGCTGGTGGGTTTCGACCGCACGATCACGCTCATCGAGGAACTGAAGCCCGAGCGGGTGTTGATCGTCAAGGACCGGGTGGACGGGATGCTCAGCGTCTCGCTCATAGAGCCGACCGGGAACATGGTGCTCATTCTCCGCCAGGACCCCAACGGTGACGCCAGCGTCCTGCACGTCAGCGGCAGGGAGGTCCGCCGCTTCCACGGCAAGACATTCCTCGACCTCTACCGACGGAACCGAACCTACGTGGACAAAACGTTGCTTCCGGTTCTCCAGGAAATTGGCGTGCTTCCGCCCATGAGCATCGACGACCCCAAGCTCGCGAAGGCAGCCGTCACCCGCCTGCGGCATATGCAGGACGAGGGGCTTGAGGAGGAAGCGGCCGAGCTGATCGCCCAGTTGGACTCATCGGAGTACCTCGACCGGCAGGCGGCCTACAAGAAGATTGCCGAGAACTTCCTGCGGTATCGCGACCAGGTACAGGCCGCCCTCAAGAGCCCCAAGACCTCGCGCGAAGCCAGGATGCGGCTGGAGAAAGTCGTCGCCGACAACGCGACCATCGAGAACTACGGGGCAATATTGGAGGGGATGAAACTGTTGGACGATCCGGGCTACCTGGTGTCGCTGCTGGAGATCGCCGAGGACGACCAGGACCGCGCCGCCGTCGTGGCTCGCCTGAAGACAGTCACCGGCCAGGACTTCGGCGGGGACGCAGAGAAATGGCAGAAGTGGTTGAGGCGGAGGCAGGACAAGCCCTCGGCCGACGGGGCGGATTAGGAGGCCTCGCGGAACCCTGCAGCCGGGCAGGGGGACTGTGTCAGGGCATGGGCTTGCGTCGGTTCTCAGGAGCCGCTTACTTCGCCGGCGAGATCGACCAGTTCGTCCACCAGTTTCTCGCTGTCGCCGGGGTTTCGTCCCCAGTGGCGGGCGGCGTCGATCTCATACGAGCCCTGCTCGAACGCTTCCCGCGTGGGCCAGTAGCCGGTCCACCCGTTGGCGCAGGTGACGCAGATCATCGGCCGACCCACGTGTCGTCGCAGCTCGGTTGACAGTTCGCTGAAGAGTTCGGTCGGCGACGCCAGCAGCAGCGTCCCGCCGATGTTCCACGCCGCCAGGTCCAGTTCCCCTTTGCCGATGGTGACGGTTCGCGTTGTGATCTGCAGCGTTTCCGCGGCCGGGCCGGCGCCCGGGCGAAGCGCATGGCTCAGCAGCGTCACGAACGAGGCGGCCGTCTCGGCCACGCGGTGAGCGCCGGCGGGGTCTTCCTGGGTGGCGATCCAGGGGTGCACGTCGCCGGCGGCTCCCAGCAGGAACATCGCCCGGGTGTCGGAGTCATCCTGCTGGATGGCGTGGCAGGCCAGGCCGGGGTAGTCGGCGCTGACCAGGCGGGAGGTCTTGCCCAGCACGGTCGGATGGGCACCCACGCTCCACAGCAGGTAGCGGCGACGTCCGACGGTCTGCTCCAGCGACAGCACCGTACAGGTAACATCGGCGGCCGGGCCGGGACGAAGCTCGGCCTGCTCCTGGGGGTTCCAGCAGTGCTGCACGCCGTTGGGCGTGGCGACCCGACGGTTGTACCCGATCCCCAGCGCCGCCTGTGCCGATCGGACGCCTACCGGCGTAACCAGGCCGGCCGCCCGGGCGGCGGCGTCTTCCACGTGTCGGGGGAGCGTGGCGGCATATCGCTGGCCGGGCGAGTTCTCCGACCACGCTCCGCGGGCGGGAAAGACCGATCCGAGCTGATGG
>JBKHHV010000056.1:0-15859 GCA_046539005.1 Phycisphaerae bacterium | reverse complement strand
ACCTTGATGTGGTCGTGCTCTATCTGCCCGAGGGCAGTCGCGTGCGGTTGGCTGTCACCCAGGGAATCACCACCAAGCTGGTGCTCTCGGGATGGGTGAACCCCAACGACTTCAAGCACAAGGGCAATGGGTACGTCGTCGGTTCCATGACGGACCCCACCACCCGCCAGACGCTTCGCGAGTCGATGCGCCAGCAGGCAGAGGTGGAGGCCGCGATTGCCAGGGAGCCCTTCGACGAGGACCAGTGGCTGGACAACTGGGAGCAGTGGTACCAGCAGAAGTTGGAGGTTCCCGGCTGGACGCGGAACCTCTCGCTGCCGATGACGTCGCTGTACATCGCCCGGGACATGCTTGCCCTGGCCGAGCGACGCCAGAACGTCTACCGCGAGTTCGGCATCAAGGACCGTATGGTCGCTGAGGCAGTCGATCGCGCCCGCTTCAAGTATCAGCAGGCCGAGAAGACGCTGGAAGAGCACAACTACCAGGCGGCCACCGGCGCTGCCCGCGAGGCGTGGGGCATCCTGGTCAAGTCCTACGTTCGCATCATGGACCTCGGCCGCGAGGCGGTGTTCTCGGTGGTGGTGTTGATGGGCCTGCTGCTCCCGGCGGCGGTGTTTCTTGAGAAGCTGCTGATCGGCCGAAAGGGCATCGTGGGCAAGCTGGTCGGCACGACGGTCATCTTCGTGGCGGGCGCGACGTTCCTGAATTTCTTCCACCCGGGCTTCCGGATCTCGGTCTCGCCGTTCATCATCATGATCGCGTTTACCATGATCCTGATGTCGGTGATCGTCCTGGTGATTTCTTACCAACGGTTCGACGTGCTGCTGCGCCGGGCCCGTGCCGCAGGCGGCGAGGTGGAAAGCGAGGAGATCAGCCTCACCAGTTCGCTGGCGACGGCCTTGTCGCTGGGCGTTTCCAACCTGAAGAAGCGACCCGCCCGGACGTTTCTGACGATCTTCACCGTGACGGTGCTGACCTTCTCGATCGTGACGTTCGTCTCCGTCCGCGGGCAGGACAGGATCGACCTTCGCCCGATTTCGCTGGACGACGACCTGGAAGGCCGAAAGATCGACCCGATCCCCCCGAAGTACACCGGGGTGCTGTTCCGCGAGTTCTACTGGCTGAAGATGGAAGACAACTTCGTCGACGCGGTGAAGACCGAGTTCGGCTCGCGCTACGACGTGGCGGTGCGAGGACATCGCATCGAGGTGGAAGGCGGCAACAACGCCGCCCGGGAAGGCAAGAACCAGGAGAAGATATTCTTCCCCGAGAAGAAGAAAACCTGGATTGCCACCGGCATCATGTCCTTCGAGCCGATCGAGCGGAAGTTCAGCCATCTCCACGAGGCCGTCAGTCACAACGAGTGGTTCCGCGACGAGAACGTCGCTACCGGCGAGCCGGCCGACCGGAACGTGATTATCCTGCCCGACAACGGCGCCGCCCAACTGGGCATTACCGAGGAGATGATCTTCGAGAAGGATCCCAACGGGCAGTGGCAGCGCAGGCCCCAGGAGCAACTGCCTCTGGTGCGACTGATGAACCGCAACTGGCGCGTGATCGGTATTCTCGATACTGACCTCGCCAACCGCATGCGGGACGTCAACGGCAAGAGCCTGGCGATGGTGGACTATCTCCGCAGTGCGTTTGCTTCCGGGGCGGCCGGGGAGGGCGACCTGGCCAATGAACCGCAGTCCTACCACATGCGATGGGAGGACCTGGTGATCGTACCGTGGACGGCGGCGACCGACGCGAAGGTCTTCCCCCGCGGCGTGGCGGTTCGCCTGCGTGAACCCCGCACGGTTACCGTCGAGGAAGGTCAGACGCTCACGGACCTGTCGGCGAAGTATCTCGGTCACGCGAGCCGATCCGGGGATATCCTGGAAGCCAACGCCGAGCTGGAAGAAGCATCTGACCTGCAGCCGGGCATGGAGATCCGCATCCCCGGCGACGACACCGTCTCTTTCCGGCAGGACGTGGCGTTGCGGATCAACAAGAGCATGTACGGACAACTGGAAGACGGGCAGATCGCCCTGATTACCACCCAGTCCAAGCAGAGCGTTGCGGGCTTGGCGAAGATCATCGTGCCGGTGATTCTCTGCGTGCTGATCGTGCTGAACACGATGATGGCCAACGTCGAGGAACGCCGCGGCGAGGTGGGCATGCTGGGGGCGATCGGGCTTTCCCCGTCGCAGATTTCCTTCCTGCTGCTCAGCGAGTCGACGGTCTTCTCGGTGTTGGGCATCGTGTTCGGTACGTTCATCGGTCTGCTGTTCGCCAACATTGCCGACGCCATGGGGGCCTTCCAGAGCCTGTCGTTCAACTTCACCTCGCTGCTGTCGATGGCGCTGGCGATGGGCACGGGCGTGGTGGTTCTGGTGGCGACGCTGGTTCCCGCCCGCCGGGCCGCGGCAATGGCCGCCCCCAGTGGCATGGCCCAGTGGGAACTGCCCGAACCGTCCGGAGGCGGGAACATCCGCTTCGACCTTCCGTTTACCCTCACCCGGGGCAACGCCGTCGGCATGATGGCGTTCTTCCGTCGGTTCCTGCTGAACCATACCGACGCCGCGAGCCCCGATTTCAACTGCCGCGACATTGCCTTGGACGTCATCGACAGTGATGAGGAGCAGGCGCTGGTGATCTCGGCACGAATGTGGTTGAGCCCTTACGATCTCGACGTGGCCCAGGACTTCCTGATGAAGGTGGTACCCACCGAGAGCGAGGGCGTGTTCAGCGTGGTCATCCAACTCCACCGGACCTCCGGTACCGAGGACGCATGGCTGCGCACGAATTACGGGTTCATGGACCTGGTTCGCCGGCAGTTCCTGCTGTGGCGAAACCTCAACAACGACGCTCGGACGGACTACATTGCGGAAGGCGCCCAGCTCTTCCAGGAGGCAGCCCGGTAAATGGCAGACAATCAGGACAACAAAGCTTCGAAGGGCGAGGCCGCGTTCTACGACGCGAAGTTCTCCATCGAGGCGATTCAGCACGAGCCTTACGAGAACGGCTTCACGTGGCGATCGGTGCTGGGTGCGCTGTTCGTCGCGTTCGTCATGCTTCCGGGCGTCATCTTCATGGGACTGATGATCGGCCAGGACCTCGGCACCGCGGCCGAGTGGGTCACGATCATCCTCTTTGTGGAGTTGGCACGGCGGTCCTTCGTGACCCTCCGCAAGCAAGAGCTGTACATGCTCAAGTACACCGTCCAGCACCTCTCGCACATATCGGGCGGGGTCGCGCTGGGCGGCGGCATGTTTGCCTACCTGGTGTTCAACCGCTATCTGCGGAACTCCGACGAGTTCCACAACTTCGGCATCGCCCAGGATGTGCCCGACTGGTTCGCCCCCTACGGCGACGCCGCCTACACCAGCTTCCTGAACGAAGTCTGGTGGCCGGTCATCATCGTCATGATCGCCGGCATGGTGCTCAGCAAGCTGACGCAACTGTCGCTGGGATACCTGGGCTACAAGCTCACCGCCGACGTGGAAAAGCTGCCCTTCCCGATGGCGCCGATCCATGCCGAGGGTGCCATTGCCCTTGCCGAGCGAAGCCAGGACGAGAACTCCCGCGGCTACCGGCAGTACTGCTTCTCCATCGGCATCATGCTGGGTGCGGTGTTCGGCATTCTCTACTCGGGCATCCCGATCCTCTCCGGGGCGTTCCTCTCCAAGCCGGTCTACCTGCTGAAGGTCCCCTTCTGGGACTTCACCGAGGCCCTGGAGACTTACATGCCGGCCGCTACGGTGACCATGGGTTCGAACCTGCTGCTGATTTTCGTCGGGTTCGTGCTGCCGTGGCGCATCGTACTGGGCGGGGCGATCGCTTCGGTGACCACGCAGTTGATCCTCAACCCCTTCGTGTTCCAGCCGCTTGGCATGCTTCCTCACTGGGAGCCGGGCAAGGACGCCATCAAGACGCACGTGTCCAACCAGATCGACCTGTACCTGTCGGTGGGCATCGGGACGGCGTTTGCCGTGGCGGTGATAGGGTTCTGGGGCATGATCCGCAGCATTCTGAAGTATCGCAAGCAGAACGCCGAGGAAGTACGCGAGGTCGATCTGCGGAACTTCTGGAAGCGGGACAAGGAACGTGGCGACCCGCCGACGGGTGCGGCGCTGGGCGTGTGGATTATCTCCGCGCTGGGTTTCGTGTGCCTCTCCTACTACCTGGTGAACTTCAAGAACGGGCATATTCTCCCGGCCGATGAGCGTTTCGGGTGGTATTGGCTGGCGTTGTTCGCGTTCCTGTGGACGCCGATCAACACCTACATCAATGCCCGGATGAGCGGTATTGCCGGGCAGCACGCGGGTATCCCGTACGTGAAGGAGGCGTTCATTTTCATGTCCGGCTACCGGCAGGTGAACATCTGGTTCGCGCCGTTGCCGATCCACAACTACGGCGCGATGTCCGACCTGTTGCGGATCTGCCAGTTGACGCGTACGAAGTTCAGCTCGATCCTGCGGGCGGAGATGTTCATCTTCCCGCTGATGCTGGTGGCGTCGTTCATCTTCTGGAACTACATCACCGGGCTGGGCCCGATTCCGTCCGACCGCTATCCGTTCGTGCAGAAGTTCTGGCCGCAGTTTGCCCAGATGAAGGCCCTGTGGGCCGCGGGCATGCAGGAAGGCCAGAGCCTGCTGATGCAGTCGCTCAAGCCGTCGATCATCCTCACCACGCTGGGGACGACGGTGGCGTTGTTCCTGGTGTTCGGCTGGGCGGGCATCAGTGCCCAGTACAACTATGGCGGCATCGGAGGCCTGAACCAGTATCCCCACCGCCCGCTGGTGATGTTCGCCGGGGCGTTGCTGGGTCGCTACGTGCTGGCGAGGAAGTTCGGACAGGAGCGGTGGCAGAACTATGCCCCGATCCTTGCGGTGGGCTTCGGCGCGGGCATGGGCCTGACGTCGATGATTGCCATTGCCATCCACTTCCTGTGGACATCGATCGGGAGCGGATACTGATATGAAGACGCGCAAATGGGAAATCGGACATCTCCATCTCCGCTGGGATCTGGTCTGGCAGATGGCGATGAGCAGCCTGAAGGTCCGCATCATGCGGTCGTTCCTGACCTGCCTGACGATCGCTACGGCGACGGCGTTCATGGCGTACCTGCTCTCGAGCCCGCGCCAGAGCAGCGATGCCGCCGAGATGCAGAGCTGGGTGCTGATGCTGGTGCTGGCGTTGATCGTCAGCGGTGCCGGCGTGCTCAACGCCATGCTGATGTCGGTCGCCCAGCGGTACCGGGAGATCGGAACCATCAAGTGCCTGGGGGCCCTGGACAGCCTCGTGCTCTACAGCGTGCTGGTGGAGTCGGCGGTACTGGGGCTCTTCGGTGCGGTGGCCGGTCTGGTCGCCGGGCTGATCGTCTCGCTTCTGCTGGGCATGGCTGACTTCGGGCTGGGCTACATCGGCACGTTCTTCGTCGGGCACGTTCCGCCCGAGGAAATGCCCAACTGGCTCAGCGCGATGTTCTCCGACGGCATGAACCGCCTGCTGTGGTTGCTGGGAACGGCCGTGTTCGTGTTCCTGGTGGGCATGATGCTCACCACGTTCGGCGCCGCGGTGCCGGCGTACATCGCATCCCGCATGCCCCCCGTCGAGGCGATGCGCGGAGAGAAGTAACCCTACGAAGAAACCAGACCCGCGAGGTCCCGCGATGACTGTACGAAAAATCGATTGGTTCGACGATCTGGAAGAGGCCGTCGACTACACCGTGATGACCAAGAACGTCACGAAGATCTACGAGATGGGCGAGATGAAGATCCGCGCCCTGGACGACGTGACCGTCTCGATCCAGACCGGTGAATACATCTCGATCATGGGCCCCTCCGGTTCCGGCAAGACCACGCTGTTCAACGCCATCGGCGGGCTCATGAAGCCCACCGACGGCAGTGTGTTCATCGACGAGATCGACGTCGCCCAACTTGACGCCAACGAACTGGCCTGGCTGCGCTGCCGCAAGATCGGCTACATCTTCCAGAGCTACAACATCGTCAAGGTGATGACCGCCCTGGAGAACGTGATGCTCCCGATGCTCTTCGCCGGCGTTCCCGGCGACGAGGCCCAGGACCGCGCGGTGGAAATCCTCACCCGCGTCGGGCTCGGCGAGCGCATCCTGCATACGCCCAAGGAACTCTCCGGCGGCCAACAGCAGCGGGTCGCCATCGCCCGGGCATTCGCCAACAACCCGGCGATCATCCTGGCCGACGAACCCACCGCCAACCTCGACCTCAAGACCGGCGCCGAGATTATCCACCTGATGCGCGAGATGAACCGCGAACGCGGCGTGACCGTTATCTGCTCCACCCACGACCACGCCATGCTCGACATCTCCGACCGCATCATCTGGATGGAAGACGGCCAGGTCAAACGCATCGCCGACCGCAAGGATGTGGAAGTCAAGGTCGACGTGTTCGAAGAGCATTGATCCTTCGGCAACAAGCGATAAGCGATAAGCGGTAAGCAATAAGCGGTAAGCGGCAGCCGGTAAGCGCCCGGCGGGCGCTTGTTGCGGGACATTGCCTTCGGGCTGCCGGAATCGTCGATATGATATACTGAGGCATGCGAGGCCAGGCCGTCTGTGAAAGGTCGGCCGTCACATCTACAAGGAGACATACCATGGAACGCACGCTTGCTGCTGCGCTGGTGGCATTGCTGTTCACGTCGTCCCTCTGCGCCGGGGTCAAGTTCCCGACGCCCGACAAAGCCGACCACCCCGAGGCCGACAAAGCCCCCGCTTCCAGCCCGACTACCTATCCCGACGAGAAGGGCTTCCGGGCCCGCTCGCAGAAAGTCATCGAAGCCCTGTCCGACGAGGACCTCGGCAAGTGGCGTCGCGGCTGGTTCTCCCGCGGCGGCGACCCGGCGAAGTACCTCATCGGTGCGGCGATGGCCCGCCTGCTGGCCGACCCCTCCGACGAACAGGCCCGCAAGTACATGAACGACGACCGAACCTACAAGGAACACTACCACTTCGGAACGGTCAACTGGGCACGCTTCAATCCGCTGTTCGCCCAGTCCGTTCTCACCGGCGATACCCGCGAGAAGTTCACCGAGGCCGGCTTCCGCTACGGCTCCTACTCCTCCCCTCGCGGAACCGAGAACCATAAGGTCATGTGGTGGACCAGTGCCAACGTGCTGCCCTACTACACCGGCAAGGGGCTCAGCCGTCGCAGCGTCGAGGCCACGCTCAAGCACGCAAAGAAGCAACTCCGCGAGTATGTTAAGGGCCTCTATCACGCCGGACAGGGCGAGTGGGATTCCAGCACCTACCTGATGTTCGACGTCAACGGCATGTTGAACATCTACGACTTCTCGAAGGACCCCGAATCCCGCCTGCTCGCCAAGGCCGCCCTCGACTGGTACACCACCGGCTACGCCCTGAAGTACACTGACGGGGTCTTCTGTGCCCCCAACCAGCGCGGCTACGCCCCCGCACCGATCAAGAAGATCGCCGACCAAACCGGCTACCTTTGGTGGGACACCCACAAGAACATCAGCCCTGACGATCTCGAAAACGCACGCTATACCCTTCACGCCATCACCTCCTCCTACCGACCCAATAAGGTCATTACCCGCATCGCCCGCAAGCAGCTGCCCGCTCTCCCGGCCGAGTTCCGCAACACCAAGCCCAACTACTGGCACGGGCTCAGCCAGAAGCCCACCCCGGGAGTCATGAAGGAGAGCGTTTACCTCTCGGAGCACTACACCATGGGTTCGCTGTGGAACGGCTCGGGCGGATAGATGAGCGTCTTCCAGGTCGTTGCCGAGAGCGAGAAGGGCGGCGTCCCCTTTACGGGTGGCCATCCGACGGCATACAAGTACCACGACGGTGGCGGCAAGTACGACCAATCGGCCCAGGTGGGTCCGTTGTTCATCCTCGCCAGCCGCATCCCCGAGGACGAGCCGCTGCAGTACACGTTCTTCTCGCTCCCGGACGGCGCGAGCAAACCCCAGACCCACGACCGGTGGATGCTGCTGTCGGCCGGGAAGACCTGGCTCGCCCTCGCCTCGCTGGGCGACAAGGTCGACGTCGGCCAGACCGACCTGTCCCCCAAGCAGATCAAGCAGAACCAGAACCGCATCAAGGAAGGCCGATCGGTGCGATACGAGCGCAAGCCGATTCTGCGGTTCCTGGGTTCGAATACCGGCTTCGTGCTGCTGACCGGCGACCGGAGCACCTACAAGAACGCCCAGGCCTTCATGGCCGAGGTGAAGAAGACGAAGATCGACGACGCGGCATGGCAGAAGGACGGCATCGTCACCGTCACCATGGCCGACGGCAAAAAGGTCAAGCTCGCCTACCGGGAGGGCAAGGACTTCGCCGCGGTGGAGATCGACGGCAAGGCCGTCGACTACGACCAGTGGGACGCCGTCTACAACGGCCCGTACGTCCACCAGGAAAAGAGCGTCCTCACCGTCAATGACGGCAAGGATGGATTCGTCATCGACTTCACCGGCGACCTGCCGGTATACAAGGCGTGGAGCAAGTAGCGATAAGCAGTAAGCAATAAGCCATTACGGCAGGCGGCAAGTGCTGCCGGAGACGTATGGAGGCATTCATGACCACATCGCAGCGTATCGTCATCTTCATCGTGCTGGCTCTTACCGGTGGCCTGTGCCTGGCAGGACAGGAGGCGGGCGTCGCCGTGCATGCCCGCGGGTGGAGTTTCAACGGGCAGACGGACATCCCGGCCGGGCTGTTCGGCACGCATCACTACCCGCTCAACGAAGAGCGTGTCAAAGAGTGGGGCATCGAACTGGAGCGGAAGATCTTCTGGCACCTCAACACCAAACCGGTAGTGCCCACGAAGACGCCGATGCTCATCGAGTGCTTCTTCGACCGCTATCAGCCGGCGTTGGTGCTGACCAAGAAGGACTGGAAGCAGTACATTGAGGAATCGGCCGCCAAGTACGCCGAGGCCGCCAAGACCACCGGGCACGATCACATCGTGGAGTTCTGGAACGAACCGTACCTCAACTGGGCCTGCAAACCGGGAGTGAACTACGACGGCCGTTTCTACGAGACCGATGACGTCAAGCCCGGCGGGCGGGTGACCATCAAGGGCCACGATAAGCCCACCGAGTATCTCGTGTGGGACAGGAAGAAGAAGCTCGCCTGGATCCGCGGGCAGGTGGACTACGTCCGCACCCGCTACATCCCCAAGGACCTCAAGGCCGGCGACGTCTGGAAGCAGGGCAGCCGCGAGTACAAGATCATCGAGCGGTGGTGGGCCAAGGACACCACCCAGGAACATTACTGGTCGGGCAAGCAGAACGTCAAATGGTACCTGCAGATGTTCGAGCCCTTCGCGAAGACCATCAAGAAGGTCAACCCGAAGGTGACAGTCCTGGGCGGCTGGGGCTTCAATATCTACAACGAGGGGTGGGACTCGTGGCGCGTGCTCTACAAGCCGCTGATCGACAACTGCCACAAGTGGATGGACGGCATCCACGAGCACCACTACGGCGGCGACACCCGCCGCGTGGCCGCCAGCTACGAGGCCGCCTACGCCTACGCCCTGGGCACCTACGGCAAGAAGCTGCGGTTCTACAACACCGAAACCAGCGGCTGGGCCGACCCCGAACAGCCCACCGCCCGTCCCAACCCCAGCGGCGGCGAAGAGAGCCACCGCCAGGGCGCGTCGATGTACCTGATGCGGGACATCACGTACCTCATCGCCGTCTGCCCGGACAAGGCCGTCTCGCGAACCGCCCACTACTGGGGCAACCCGAAGCTCGACTCGGTCGGCTTCAAGGCCCTTCGATACCTCCGCGGCAAGCTGCTGCACACCAGCGGTCTCGGGGGCTCCATGTGGACCGTCGCCAGCTATGACCCTAAGAACAACCGCCTCTGCGCGGTGGTGTTCTACGACCACGCCGACGCGATGGAGTTCCCCCTCGCCATTTCGCCGCCCAAGGGTACGCGCATCAAGGCCGCTCGGCGCATCGAGCCCAAGATCCAGGACGGGACCTACCACCTCGTGGAAACGAAGCTCAAGCGGGAAGGCAACGCTCTCACCGAGCGCGTCAAGGCTTCCGGCAAGAGCGTGCGGGTCTACCTGCTGGACCTGGAAGGCACCGCCGACCTCGGCGATCCGCTGACCGAACAGCAGTTCGTCTCCAAGGACGTCGTTGTGTCTCTCAAGCCCGGCGAGAAAATGACGACCACCATCACCATTCCCGCCGAGGCCCTGAAAAAGGCGGCCGCCGCACGCCTGCGCCTCGGGCAGGAAGGCCCGGCCGGGCGCTCCTGCAAGGTGACGGTCAACGGAGAGACCTTGGAGATGAAGGATCTCCAGAGCCCGCTCGTCGAGCATCCGCTCGCCGTCAAGGCACTCCAGGCCGGGGCGAACAAGCTGGTCATCGAGGCCGACAAGGACTGTCTTGTCAGCTCCGTGAGCCTGATCGTGACCGGGAAGTGAAACCCGGAATCGGCAGTCCGCCGGCGAGCCGGGGTTCTGTGTAGAGAGACCGCGACGACGACGCTACAATCACCGATCACCCTCGGGTTCGCCCGGGGGTGATCGTTTCTTGACACCGGCGAGGAGTGGACGCGATGGAGATTTGCCTGAACGGTCCCTGGCAGTGCGGGATCGGCCGCGAGTACGACCGCACCGTGACCGTGCCCGGCCTGGCGACCGACCCGGCCGAGGTCACTCCCGGGGAGCTGTGGTATCGCCGCGAGGTCGTGCTGCCCGAGGGCGAGTGGACCCGCGCGTCGCTGGTGCTCAAGGGAGCGCGCTTCGCACCCCGCGTCTGGGTCAACGGGCAGCAGGTCTGTGCCCGACCCGGCGGCATGGCGCCCACCACGTATCTGCTGGACCACCCCGACGTCCGCCCCGCAGCGACCGTTACGCTCGAAATCGCACTGACGAACCTGGACGACCTTCCCGCCGCCGACGCCTCCCGCATTCCCGCTGCCGATCGGTGGCGAAGCAACATCTCCTCGTGCCTGTGGGACGACGTGCTGTTGGTGACTCACCGGGATGCGTGGATCCGGCGCGTACTCACCAACGCCGACCTCGCCGCGCCGGCCGTGGAGATCTCCTGGGACCTGGGCCTCTTCGACAGCGCCGACCCGGTCGTGGTGGAAGCCCGCGTGCAAGACGCCGACGGCCGCTTCGTTGCCGAAGGTCGCTTCGCCGCCGAGGGATCATCCGGCAGCGGCACGTTGGAACTGCCCGAAGACGTGAAGCCATGGACGCCCGACGAACCGAACCTCTACCGGCTGGAACTGGCGGTATTTGACGAGCAGGGCGTCATGGACGTTCGCCGCCAGCCGCTGGGCCTGCGCGACTTCGCCATCGACGGCAAACGCTTCACCCTCAACGGCCGACCGGTCACCGTCCGAGCGGGGTCGGTCGTCTGGCACAGCTGGGTGCGCGACCCGGAGTCGCATGACCTGGCGTGGGACGTGGAGTGGTTCGAACAGAACATCGTCCGTCGGCTCAAGGCCCACGGCGCCAACTGCCTGCGGTTTCACCTGGGCACCCCGCCCGAGGCCCTGCTGGACCTCTGCGACCGCATCGGACTGCTCGTGCAGGCGGAGTGGCTGTTCTTCCACGGCATGAATGCCTCGAAGGAGAGCCTGCTGGAGCAATGGCCGGCGTGGCTGGACCTGTGCTCGCGACACCCCAGCGTGGTCATCCACCACCCCTGGAACGAAACCGAAGGTGACCAGCTCGACACCGCCTTCTCGGCGATCGAGGAGATTACCCGGCACTATCCGCCCCTGATCGTCAGCCATCGCGACGTGCTGCATGTGCACAAGTACTGGTGGAGCATGTTCGAGAACGTCGGGCTCTACTACGACACCGCCGAGCAGTTTCCCCAGCCGATCATGGTCGACGAGTTCGGCGGCAACTACCTCGACGGCGAGTGCAACCCCGGTAACTACCCCGCGTTGAAGGGCAGCTTCCTGCGGTTCCTGGGGCCCAACCACTCGGCCGAGAAACGTCTGTGGCTCCATACCCAGGCCAACTGCCAGATCGCCGAGTACTGGCGGCGTCTGGGGGCGGCGGGCTTCAGCCCGTTCTGCATCCTCGGACCTCCCGAAGACGGTAACCACCATTTCCTCGGTGCCCTTGCCGACGGCCGGCCCAAACCGGTGTGGGATGCCCTGACCGCCGCCTACGCCCCACAGAGCGTCAGCCTGGAAATCTGGGACCGCAACTTCCGGCCCGGCGCCGAGGCCGTCGCCAACGTGCAGTTCTTCAACGAGCGTCACACCACCGCCGACCTGACCGCCGAACTTCGCGTCATCGATGTTTCCACCGGCGAAACGGTCCATCGCCGACAGGTCGGCCGAAAGCTCGGCGCCCATGACACGCAGAAGCAGCAGGCGGCGCTTCCGCTGCCGGCCCGCAGCGGCGAGTGGCGGCTGGAGGCCGAGCTGACCGACGACGTGCCCGGCGTCCAACGGCCCATCGTTTCCCACTGGGAGGTGCGGACGCTGAGCCCGCAGGTACCCGACGCACTGGAAGACGCCACGGTCGGCCTCTGCGGCGACGAAGACGAACTGCGGGCATTCGCCGAGGGCTTCGGGCTGAGGACGGTCGCGGCCACCGACGCCGAAGCCGACGTGATCGTCACCGGGCTGAACTGCTGGCAACGCTTGGTCGGCGGCGGCTGTGGCGGGCAGGGGCTTGCCGATGCGATCGACCGCGGCACCGGCGTGGTAATGCTGGACGTGGGCCCGCGCGAACTGGGGCAGGGCTACCTGGAAGGCGGCGACCTGGGCCCGCTGCAGGGCAACACCTGGACCCCCCAGCCGGAGGTCGCGGAGTACCCGCTGCTGAAGGGCGTGTCCCTGCGGTTCAGGGAACTGCCCGAGCCGGAAAGCCACCTGCACCCGGCGGGCGACGACGAATCGCTGTGGCACAACCTCCCCCGTGAGGCGACGTGGCTGTGGAACGGCCTCCGCGGCGGACTCATCGTGCCGGCCCGTGACATGGAGGCGGTCGGCCTCGAGCCGGGGGCGTTTGTGGCGGCGTGGACCGCCCGCGGGGCCGATGCCGACAAGATTCCCGCCGGCGACTACCGGGCTTACGAACTGGCGGGGCAGTACGCCTTCTCCGTCGGCGAATGCAAGGAAACCCAGAACCAGCTTCGGCAGCGCGTGAAGTTCCTGGTCGAGGATGCCCCGGCACTGGCGGGGGCGATCAATCCCGACGCGCCGATCATCGAGCACGACCTCTCGGACCTGTACGAGAAGAGTCGTCACGGCCAGGCGCGGCAGCTTCGTCCGCTGGCGGTGGCGGGCAAGGACCTCGTCCGAACCCCGGTGATGGAGATTTCCTTCGCCGAAGGGTGCGGCGTGCTGCTGCTGTCACAGTTGCTCACCGCCGGCCGACTGGCCGAGAACTTCGGCAGCGAGGGTCTCTACGGTCTCCGCCCCGACCCGGCCGTGCAGCAAATGGTACTGAACATGCTCGCCCGCGCGCTGCAACGGAACTGAGATGCGAGGGTGCGACGAGGAAATCCTGGCTCTGAAAACGGGGGGGCGGTCTAATCAGGTGCATGTCGCGAGGGCATACATCTCCGACAGGGAAAGGAATATGGGATGACGGAAGTTCAACAGGATCGAGGAAGACGCGGCGGCCTGGGATTTGTGTTGGCCGTGGTGGCGTTGGTGCTTGGAGTGGCCGGCATGGCTGTCTCGGCCATGTCCTTCATAATGAGAGGCCCGGTGATAGTCGGCGGGCCGTTGGCGGTGATCTCTCTGATTGTCGCGACAGTGTCGTTGGTGATGGGCGCCAAGGGCAGGCGAAATGCGGCGAAGACTGCCTTGGTTGTGTCGCTCCTGGCGATCTGTATATGCTTCTTCGCCGTGGTGGTCGAATGGCGACGCACAACCGACGAGGCCGCCCAACGGTGGGAGAAAGCCAAGGAGAGCGAAGGCGTTAGCCCTGACGACCTGTGACCTGACCATGGAAAAGTCCACTCGCGGACGACGCTCTTCTTCCGGTGATCGGCCGCTGAAAGCGTGGGTGATTCTGGTACATTGTGCGTGTGTCGCTGGGGTTCTCATGCCTGTCCTGCTGGCGTCGAGACCTTGACCTTGAGAAACTGGCAACTCATGGTATGGCTGGTGTTGCCGGTGTTTGCTGCCAAGGTCGACTGATCTGCCTGCAACTGCTCACCGCCGGCCGACTGGCCGAGAACTTCGGCAGCGAGGGTCTCTACGGTCTCCGCCCCGACCCGGCCGTGCAGCAAATGGTACTGAACATGCTCGCCCGCGCGCTGCAACCGAACTGAGGACCTGCAACCCCAACTGAGGACGACGATGAACCTGGACAACGGACATTTCTCCGCCGACGGCAGAGAGTACATCATCACCGACCCGCACACCCCTCGGCCGTGGCATAACTACCTGGTCAACCGCACCTACGTGGCGAACGTCACGCAGTACGGCAGCGGCGCGAGTTTCTACCAGCCCACCGGTGAGGGGCTCCGCACCAATGTCACCGAGGACCGCGATGGCTCCGGCGGTCCCCGGGCGGTCTACCTGCGGGACGACCAGAGCGGCGACTACTGGTCGCTCACCGGATGGCCGGACTGCGGGCCGATGGACGAGTGGTCCTGCCGGGTCGGGCTGGGGTACCAGGTCAACCGCTCGAAGCTGCACGGCATCGCGGCCGAGTGGCGCCTCTTCGTGCCGCAGACCGACGACCCCTGCGAACTGTGGACCGTCACGGTCACCAACGAATCAGACCGTCGGCGGCGAATCAGCGTGACGCCGTTCGTCGAGATGCACCTCACCGGCGGCAGCACGCTGATGGACTTCATCTCCGTCCTCGGCGGCCACTACGATGCGGAACACCGCGCGGTGTTCGGCATCAACTCCTGCGTGAAATTCCCGCCCATGTTCAAGGCGGTGCTCGCCTCCAGCGCGGAAGTGGCCGGCGCCACCGTCAGCCGCGACGAGTTCCTCGGACATTACCGCGACTATCACAACCCCCGCGCCGTCGACGAAGGCGACCTGCACAACCCCCAGGCCGGCACCGAGTGGCTCGGTGCGTCGCTTCGCCACGAACTGAACCTGGCGCCCGGCGAGTCGGTGGCGTTTCACTGCGTGCTGGGCGTCGTGGACGAGGTGGACAGCGGCCGAGACATGGCCAGAAAGTACCTCGCCGAGGGCGCGGTGGAGCGGCACTTCCAGGACGTGCTTGCCATTGCCGACCAGCGGTGCAGCCGCACGGTGGTGCGCACGGGTGACGAGCAGTTCGACCGCTGGATGAACGTGTGGCTCAAGCACCAGCTCGCGTTCGTGGCCCGCTGGGGACGCGTCATCGGCCGGGGATTCCGCGATATTCTGCAGGACACCATGGCCCATCGCATCACCGAGCCGGAGGTCGCACGCGATTGCCTGCTGGAGGTCTTCTCCAAGCAGTTCCCGTCCGGCAAGTGCATCCGTGCCTGGCGGCTGCCCATCGCCATGCTCGACCTGCAGGACTACGCCGATTCACCGAGCTGGATGATCATGGCCCTCAGCACCTACCTGAAGGAGACCGGCGACTTCGGCGTGCTGGAAGAGCAGGTGCCGTTCCTCGACCCCGATGACCCCTACGCCGAGCCGACCGAATCGGCCACGGTGTGGGATCACGTGGTACTCGCCCAGCGTTACCTGCTGAACGAACTGGGCAGCCACGGGCTCAGCAAGATCTACTACGGCGACTGGTGCGACACCATGAACGGCGTCGGCGCCAAGGGTCGTGGCGAGAGCGTAATGCTCAGTATGCAGGTCAAGTGGGGCTGCGACCAGCTTGCCGAACTGGCGGGCGTACGCGGCGAGGAGTCGCTGGTTACCGAGATGTCCGCCGCCGCCCATCGCCTTGCCGAGAACATCAACGGCCAC
>JBKHHV010000055.1:0-16008 GCA_046539005.1 Phycisphaerae bacterium | reverse complement strand
TTCGAGTCCTCCCGCGCGTATTGAGCATGCCAGACCCGTCGGCACATCCCGGCGGATCTTTTTTGCAGAAGCTCCTTCGCGCAAGAGCAAGGCCCGCCGGGGGCGAACCCGACGGGCCTTCTGCAATTGGGGGAAGTCGTGGGCATCGCGAGGATGCCAGATGCTTCAACCAACTGCGGCTCCTGCTCTGTGCCGTATCTACGGTGTGCTGGCCGGACGTCCTCGGATGAGGCTGACTACCAGCAGCACCAAGAAGACGACAATGAACAGGAAGAATAGGATCTCGGCGATCCCCGCCGCGGCACCTGCGATTCCGCCGAAGCCGAATAGCGCCGCCAACAGGGCCAATATGAAGAATCCAATTGCCCAACGTAGAAGACTCATTGTTTACCTCCTTAAGGTACAGGAGCCTTGTTCCCATTGACTACGCCTAATGGTAGGAGTGGCGATGCAGGGCTTTCAATGGGGATAAGGTGGTTTAAAACATGGAGTTAAGGTTCATTCCTCTTAAGAGAGTCCCCCATGGTACTCTTAGGGGTGGTCCCGGTGGTTTTCCGGCTGGGCCGGGCGGCCTGCACCGGCAGAACTCCGCAAACTGTCCCCATACAGTTGGTTAGGGCCGCAGACCCCTCTGCCCGGCGGGCCTTGCCCTCTGCGCGGTGCCGACGGTTGCCTTCCGGGTAAACTGTCAGTACAGTAGGCGCTTCACGAGATTCGCACATGCGCTGATACAGGAGATCTTCATGAGCGCGCTGGACAAGGTTGACCCCACCATCGCGGGAGTGATCCGCGACGAACAGGAACGCCAGGGACGCACGCTGGAACTCATCGCCTCGGAGAATCACACCTCCGCGGCCGTCATCGAGGCGATGGGCAGTGTCCTGACCGACAAGTACGCCGAGGGATATCCCAACAAGCGGTGGTACTGCGGATGCGAGAACGCCGACGCCGTCGAGCAGCTTGCGATCGATCGCTGCAAGGAGTTGTTCGGCGTGGAGCACGCCAACGTCCAGCCCCACAGCGGCACCAGCGCGAACATCGCCGTCTATCTCGCCGCTCTCAAGCCCGGCGACAAGATCATGGGTCTCAACCTCGCCCACGGCGGGCACCTCTCCCACGGGTACGAGGTCAACATCTCCGGCAAGTTCTACTCGGCCGTCAACTATGGCGTGCGGGAGGACAACGAGCTGCTGGACATGGACCAGATCCGCCAGCAGGCATTGAAGGAACGCCCGCAGATGCTGATGGTGGGCGCCTCGGCGTATCCCCGGCAGATCGACTTCGCCGCCTTCGGCGAGATCGCCCGCGAGATCGACGCGGTGCTGGTTTCGGACATCGCCCACATTGCCGGGCTGGTCGCGGCCAAGGAGCATCCCGACCCGGCCCCCGACAGCGACTTCATTACCACCACGACCCACAAGACGCTTCGCGGCCCGCGCGGCGGGGTCGTGATGTGCAAGCAGGATTGGGCGAAGAAGCTCGACTCGGCGGTCTTCCCCGGCATCCAAGGCGGACCGCTGGTCCACGTGATCGCCGCCAAGGCGGTGGCGTTCCACGAGGACATGCAGCCGTCGTTCAAGCAGTACGTGCAGAAGGTCATCGCCAATGCCAAGGCTTTGGCGGCCGCCCTGAGCGAGAAGGGCTGGCGGCTGGTTTCCGGCGGGACCGACAACCACCTGCTGCTGGTGGACCTGCGGAGCCGCTTCTCCGAGATGACCGGCAAGGATGCGGCCAACTGGCTGGCGGCGGCGAATATCGTCGCCAACAAGAACACCGTCCCGTTCGAGACCCGCTCGCCGTTCAAGGCCTCGGGGATCCGCTTCGGCACGCCGGGCGTGACCACCCGCGGGCTGGGCGCCGAGGAAATGAAGACCATCGCCGACTGGGTGGATCGCATCCTCACCAGCGAAGGCGACGAGGAAGTGATCTCCGCCGTCCGCGACGAGGTCGGCGAGATGTGCAGGCAGTACCCGGTTCCCAATTCGATCCAGGACTGACCCCACGAGGATATTACTATGCGCGAGACCTACCGGATACTCGACGCCAACTTCAACCGCGCCCGCGAAGCTCTGCGGGTCGTGGAAGACTGCGGCCGATTCGCCCTGAACGACCCGGCAATCACCGCCATGGCCAAGAATCTGCGCAGCGACCTGAAGGAAGTCCTCCAGGAACTGCCCGTGACCGAGATGATCACCTCGCGCGACACGCCGGGTGACATCGGCACCGAGATCACTTCGCCCTCCGAGCCGCGCCGGGCCGACCTGGCTGACGTGGCGATTGCCGCCTGCAAGCGCCTCGGCGAGTCGCTGCGGACCATCGAGGAGTACTGCAAGTTCGTCTCGCCCGAGCAGGTGCTGCGCGTCGAACGCATGCGGTACAACGGCTACACGCTCGAACAGCGGCTGGTGGGGCGGTTGATGATCCCCGCTCGCTTCAGCGACGTGAGCCTGTACGTGCTGGTGACCAGTTCCATGTGTCCAGGCTGCGTGCGCGATCGGGTGCGGGCGGCTCTGGCCGGCGGGGCCGACGCCATCCAACTGCGGGAGAAGGAAGTCTCCGACGCAGCGTTTCTGGCGATGGCGGCCGAGCTTCGCGAACTGACCGACGAGATGGGCAAGCTGTTCATCGTCAACGACCGCCCGGACATCGCCGCGATCGTGGGCGCCGACGGCGTGCACCTCGGGCAGGGCGACATCCCCGTCTCCGAAACCCGCCGCCTGCTGAGGCCGGGCGCGATCATCGGAAAGAGCACCCACTCGGTCGCCCAGGCCAAGGCCGCCGCCAACGAGGGCGCCGACTACATCGGTATCGGGCCCATTTACGCATCGCAGACCAAGAATGCCGGCGAGCCGCTGGGCCCGCAGGTCATCTCCGAAGTCAGGGAGGCGATCGACCTGCCGTTCGTGCCCATCGGCGGGATCGGGCTGGACAACGTCCGGGAAGTGCTGGACGCCGGGGCTACCCGCGTGGCCGTGGCGTCCTCGGTAATGAGAACCGACGACGTCAAGGCCGCCGCCGCCGAACTGAAGAAGATGCTCACGAAGAACGACTGACCCCTGAAAGGATACACCATGTACCTCACCGGTTTCGCCGACGAGGCAGCCAAGGATATCGACGGACAGATCCGCGCCACCCGGGAGCTGGGCTGGAAGTACATCGAGGCCCGCAACATCGACGGGATCAACCTCACCGACATCTCCGACGAGAAGTTCGACGAGGTCCGCGGCAAGCTGGAAGACGCCGGGGTGCAGGTCAACTGCTTCGGCTCGGCGATCGCCAACTGGGGCAAGGACGTGGCCGACCCCAACGAGACCTCGCTGGAGGAAACCCGCCGGGCGATCCCGCGGATGAAGGCGCTGGGCAGCGGGCTGATCCGCATCATGAGCTACGGCATCCGCCGCGACGACGAGGGCAATCCGCTGGACCAGATGAAGGACAAGCGGTTCGAGAAGCTCCGGGAAATCGTCAGGATGTTCACCGACGAAGGACTTCAACCGGTGCATGAGAACTGCATGAACTTCGGCGGCATGGGCTGGAAGTACACCCAAGAACTTCTGGAGAACGTGCCCGGGCTCAAGCTGGTGTTCGACACGGCCAATCCCGTCAACACGCCCGATTACGCCTCCGGCGAGCCGGGGCAGATGCAGTCGGCGTGGGATTTCTACTCCCACGTCAAAGATCACGTGGCGTACGTGCACATCAAGGACGCCCGCTACGTCGGCCCCCAGCCCGGGAACATCTTCCCCAAGAGCGAGTTCACCTGGGCCGGCGAAGGTGACGGCGAGGTCACGAAGATCGTCAAGGACCTGCTGGACAACGGATACGACGGCGGGATCTCCATGGAGCCGCACCTGTCGGTGGTGTTCCACGACGAAAGCGTCCAGAGCGAGGACGACGTGCGGTTCAACAATTACGTCGAATACGGCCGACGCTTCATGAAACTGCTGGATGAGATCGGCCATCCGTACCGGACATAGTCCCCGGTCGAAGGCGTGAACGAACCCCGTCACGGATGGGGCCCCCGCCCGCCGATAGGCGACAAAAGAAGGACCCGGTGGCCGCCTGCGCCGCCGGGTCCTTCTGTTACGTCTGGGGTTCAGCGGCCGACATTCAACTCTTGAGCCCGGCCCGCGAGCGAAGCTGGTCCATCTTCTCCCGCACTTCCTGGGCCATCCGCGAATTGGGATAATCGGCAATGATCTGCTCGCCTACTTCGATCGCCTCGGCCCAGCGCTGATCGGTCACGCAGATCGCGAATTGCACGCCCATGTTGTGCAGTTTGGCGCGGAAGACCCCGCGGGCCGACTCTTCCATGGCCGCCGCCTCCTGGGGGGTGAGGTACAGGTCCAGCTCGCGAAGCAGTTGAATGCTGCGGTCGATGTCGTTCTTGCGGACGGCCTCGCCGTACTGCTGCAGCAGTTCGCGCTTGCGTGCATTGTGGGCTTCCTCGATGCGTTCGGGCAGGGCGGCGACTTTGTCGTTCTGGGGGAACAGCGCCAGCACCCGGTCGGCCTCGCGGGCGGCCTGGGTCCAGTCGTGCCGGGCCAGGATCGAATCGATCCGGGCGATGGCGGCGTCGATCTTCTCATCCAGCGTCCGGTCGCGCGATTCCTGTATCTCCTGTCGCAACTCGGCCGCCTCCTCGGAGTAGCCGAACCGGCTCTCGATCGCATCGGCCAGCAGTTCCGCCGATCGGTAATCCTGCCTCATCAGGTCGGCGTGCAGCGTCTCGCGGAACGCCTCGATCTCCCGCTCGCGGAAGATCAGCGCCTTGGCCTGGTCGCTGAGCTGGTTGAGGTCGGTCAGCTTCTGAACCTGGCGGTGCTGTTCCTCCGAGAGGCTTTCGACGCGCCGCACGTGCTCGGCCGCCGTCCGCACCCCGCGCTCATTGGACACCAGCAGCTTCACCAGCCCATACCCGATTACCGCCAGTGCCGCCACCAGCAACCCGCCGGCCGTCTGCGCCAGGCCCATAATCAGCAGGGGCAGATCCCGGAAACCGTGGAGTGTCGCCGCCGACTGGACGGTTACGGAAATGCCGGCCACGACAAGGACCGCCGCAAAGACCAGCGCGATGATCATCGCGACCAGGGACAGTTTCGTCAGCCAACCGAATCGACCCGCTTCATCCGCCATCGATGTGCTCCTTAGGTGAGATAGGTCCTCGATCCATCGTTGTCTACATCGGCAAGGATCGCGGTCTACGTCTACCTAAATGTAGGCACGAGTTAGGCTAAAGTCAAACGCCGCCGGGGTGGGGGCAAGGCGGGCGGGCGGTAAGGTCCGACTGCTTCCTGATTTCGCCGATGTCCACGCCGCGGGATTGCGTTACACTGAGAAACAACAGCCGGCTCCAACCGTCTTTTCTGCGGAATACAGCGGGCGGACCCGGATGTTTTCGGGCCCGCCCGTTTTTCGATTCCCGGCGGTGATCCTTCACTCGCCCAGTTCGAACTCCCCGCGGAGTCGGATGTCTCGGCTGGAGGACCCCACCTCGATCGCATAACGCCCCGGTTCGGCGACCCAGCCGTTCTGCTGCACGTCCCAGAACGACAGCCCGCGACGCGTCAGTTCCAGCGTGATCTGCTTCTCCTCGCCGGGGGCCAGCAGGACCTTCTCGAAGCCCTTGAGTTCCCGCATCGCCCGATCGACCGAGGAGTCGCGCTTGCCGACGTACAACTGGGCCACTTCCGCCCCGGCCAGCGAGCCGGCGTTGCGGACGGTGAAGGTAACCCGCGCCACGGCTTCGCCGTCGTCTGTCTTCTCCACCGCCAGCCGGTCATACTCGAACTGCGTATACGACAGCCCGTGCCCGAACGGGTAGAGCGGCTGGATGGCCTTGGCGTCGAACCAGCGGTAGCCCACCAGCACGCCTTCGGCGTACTCGCAACGGTCGGCGTGGTAGTCGTCCAGGGCGTGGGCGGGGCTGTCGCTCAGCGAGCGGGGCAGGGTGTAGGGCAGCTTGCCGGAGGGGTTTGCCAACCCGCAGAGCACCTCGGCGATGGCGGTTCCGCCCTCCATGCCTTCGTACCCGGCCCACACGATCGCCCGGGCCTTGTCTGCCCACGGCATCGCCACCGGGGATCCGGCTACCATCACCACTGCCAGGTTCGGGTTCGCCGCGGCCAGAGCGTCGATGAGCGTGTCCTGCCCGTCCGAGAGCGCCAACTGCCCGCGGTCGGAGCCCTCGCAGTCGTGGATGTGGTTCAGCCCGCCCACGAAGACGACCAGGTCGGCGTCTTTCGCCACGGCGACGGCCTCGTCCAGCAGCTCGCTTTCCGGCTCGGGGCGCTCGTCGGAGGGGGCAAACCAGCCCACGCGGACCTCGCCGGAGTCGCCCTTGGCGTCCAGCGTGACGGTGATCTCGTAGCAGCGGCCGCCTTCCATCTCGACCTTGGCAGTCCGCACGTCCGGCAGCGGGTTGCCCCAGATGTTGATGACGGTCCGCCCGTCGATGCGGATGTCGCTGTAGTCCGAGCCCAGAAGCGCCAGTTCGTACTCGCCGCTCTCGGCGGGGGTCACCGTGGCGATCCACCGGGCCGAGAACTGCCCGCCCTCCCCGGCGAACTCGGGAAGACTCTCCGGGGTCCAGGTAAGCTGCGGCTGGGAAACCGTCCGCTCAGCGGCCGGCTCGCCGGGAGTGCGCCGCCGGGAGAACTGCTGCATGTTCCAGCCGCGCACGCCGGAGCCTTCCTCCACCACGCCCAGCAACTCGGCGGGGATCTCATTGTGGCAGAATTTCGTCAGCGGGTAGCCCTTGGCGGTGCGGATCTCGACGGTATCGCCCAGCGCCTTCTTGAGTCCTTCCAGAGGGGTCACCTCGTACAGGGCGGGCACCTGGCTGCTCCCGCCACCGCCGGCGTGGGCGGCGTCGGCATTCTCGCCGATGACCGCCACGGTCTTCACGCCCTCCAGCTTCAGCGGCAGGAAGTCGTCCTCGTTCTTCAGCAGCACCACCGACTCCCGGGCGATGTCCAGGGCGACCCGCTGGTGCTCGGCGGTGTTGCGGGCACCGGCCGGTCGGTCGGCGTTGCCCAGTTTGCCCAGCCGGAACATCAGTCGCAGGATGCGTCGCGCCTTGTCATCCACGGCCGCTTCGTCCACGCGCCCGTCCCGGACGGCGGCGATCGTCGGCTCGGCGAGGTGGTACCGGTCGTAGTCGCTGCCGCCGCCCATCTCGATGTCCAGCCCGCAGGTCGCCGCCTCGATGGTGTCGTGCGTGCCGCCCCAGTCGGAGATCACCACGCCGTCCCATTCCCATTCGCCCTTGAGGATCTCGTTGATCAGCCGTCGGTTGTGGCAGCAGTGCTGGCCGCGGTAGAGGTTGTAGGCACCCATGAAGGTCCACGCCCCGGCCCGGGCGGCCGTTTCGAACGCCGGCAGGTAGATCTCACGCAGGGTCCGGTCGTCGGGGTCGGCATCCACGCCGTGGCGGTTGAGTTCCTGGTTATTGAGCGCGTAGTGCTTCACACAGCAGGCGGTGCCCATCTTCTGAATTCCTTCCACGCAGGGCACCACCAGCGACGCCGCCAGGAAGGGATCCTCCGAGTAATACTCGAAGTTGCGCCCGCACAGCGGGGTGCGGATGATGTTCACGCCGGGGCCGAGTATCACGTCCTTGCCGCGGTCGCGGGCCTCGCCGCCCAGCACCTGCCCGAACTTCCTCGCCAGTTCCCGGTTCCATGTCGCGGCCGTCGAAGTACCGGCCGGCAGGTACGTTCCCTGGTCCTCGCCGCCTCCGATGGGATCCCAACTGTGGGGATGCAGTTCGTGGCGCACGCCGTGGGGGCCGTCGGACAGGGTCAACGGGGGAATGCCCAGCCGCTCGCACCCGCCGGAGGCGAACCCCTCGATGGCATGGCACATGTGGGACTTCTCTTCCAGGGACATCTGCGACAGCAACGATTCGATCTGCTCTTCATACTGCGATGGCAAGGGTCTTCTCCGGGGGGTTGTGTCTGCGAAGCGGGGCGGAACCTTCACCGCCCAGGCAACAGAGTGTGCCCAACCGGAGAGAGGGAAGCAAGCGGAAACAGCATCGCCCCGGGGCCGACCCCCTCAGGCCGAACCGTCCAGCCGCAGACGATAGCGGCACTTGCGGCGGTCCCCCATCTTGTACATATCACAGCCCCTCGGGACATCCACGATTTCGATCATCTCCGCCCCGATCCGCTCGCAGGTTCGGCGGGACGGGATGTTGTCCGGATTGACCGTAATCCACAGCGGGTCGAGCCCGTGGCGCCGGGCCAGGGGCAGCAGCAGCCGGCAGGCCCGCCCGGCGTAGCGATGCCCGCGATAGGGCTCTTCTACCCGGTAGCCGATGTGTCCGGCATATCTTACCAGGAAATCGGTGTGCCCCACGCGCAGGGCGATGTAGCCCATTCGCAGCCCCGGATCGTCCGCGGGTGTCAAGTCGAAAACGTATGCCGACACCAGCCCCCGGGACGGAACGGCCGACTGGGTTTCGCGCAGCACCAGGCGCAGGTCACCGTCGACCAGATCGCCCGGGTCGAGAAAACGAAATACATCGACTCCTCGCACGCTCATACCTCATCATAGGCTCACCCTCGGTTCCCGCTCGGGTTTCCCGCCAGGCCGATCTTCTTTGCCGTGAAATCGACACGGAGAGGAACACTTTGCGCCCGCGGCGGTTTCCCTATAGAGACGATACCAGCAGAGGTGTTATTCGAGAAAAGGGAATCACCATGAAGCGATTTGTGCGGGTTGCGTTGGCGGCGACGGTGTTGGCGGGGGTGGGGGTTGCAGCTATGGCCGAGCAGGGCGGCACGGCGGCGCTGCCGCAGGAGTCGCTGGCAAAGGCCGCGAAGCTCTACGGGCAGATCGTGGACGCCAGGGATATCCTGGCCGTCAGCCTGCAGACGCTCCGCACAGACGCCGCAACCCGCAACGCCGCTGCCTCCCGCGGGGAAAACAGGCCGGGTCCGGCGACCGCAACCTACCGCCTGTGGCTGGATGACGCTGCCGACGGCGACGACGTGCAGATGACCCTCCGCTACGCCGGAACCTCGTGGCGGTCGGCGCAGGCGGTCGTGCCCGCCTGGGCCCAGAGTACCATGCAGGAATGGCGGGGCTATCATCACGGGAACGGGGCAGGGTGCGTCTGGCGGTTCGGGGTAACCCATGAGATCGACACATCCAAACTGCATGCAGGGCAGGACAAGCTCAACGGCCGGGCGCTGTGCACGTATCGACTGGATCGCACCCATGACGAGCGATTCCCCCCCGGCGAGGCGGTGAGCTGGTGGGACCGCTTCCCGGGCGTGGGGCTCAGCATCCCGCGCAGGCAGGCCTACGACTTCGACGCCGAAGTCTCCGACAGTTCGCACGTGCTGGAGATGGTGCTGGACGGGGGTATCCACTGGAAACCGAAGAAGGGCAAGAAGAAGCGCCGCAAGCAGGCCGAGGCGATCCGCAAGCCGATCTTCCTTCGGCTGTCGCTGCCGGCCACGCGATTGAGCCCGGTGTGGGTGCAGACGCCGACTTGGAACGGCGGCTTCCACGAGGGTGACGCCTCCGGGCTGACGCTGCGGGACGGGAAACTCCGCGGGAAGCTGGTGGTCTACATCCACGGAGACGGCTGGGTTCCCACGCGAGGTTCGCACCCGCCGAAGAAGCTGGTGTTCGAGATCGACGCCACGCTGAAACACAACCAGCTTGACGGCAAGTACACCGCCACCGGTGACATGGGCGACTACGACGGTTCCCTGACCGGGACCGGCGGGCCGGCGGTGGTGGGCAGTTACCGCTCCTCCGGCGACCTGGACGCCGCGGCCGGCGTGTTCCGCGGATATGTCGTGGACGACCCGGCCCCGCTGAAGGAGCGTCTCTCGCAGCTCAAGCCGCTGGACGATAACCCCGCGGCCGCCACGCGCCAGATTGTCGGTACGCTGAACACGCTCGCCCACGAGATCCGGGCGATGGAGCTGGCGGTGGAGAAGTTCCCCCTCCCGCTGGAGGAGGCCATGCTGCAGACGGCCTGCGCCGAGCCGGTGTTGGGGTCGGCTAACGGGGAGGCGCTGCTGGCTTACCTGGAGCGCATCGCGGCCGCCGTGGTGGACGCCCCTGCGAACGGCCGTCCCGACCGTACCCTCACCTCGGCCGACCATCCCGACAGCCCGTCGGCCGGCACCGTCGAACTGCAAGCCGACCAAGACGGCGCCTGCACGCTGCCGGCGAAGGACGACGGGCAGTGGTACCACCTCGGGCAGTGGCAGGTGGCCGGTCCGTTCGGGCAGCGTAACGGTGTGGAGCACAACGACGCACTCACCCAGGAGGTCGTCTGCATGCCGTCGTTGAAACTGCGTCAGCCTACCGACCGCATCGGGGCCGGCATCGAGAATGCTCCCACCGTGCGTTGGATGGCGGTGAAGCCCGGTGGGGCGCGCCTGCGATCGCCGTGGGGAAAGGCGAGCTTCTACAATCGCTTCCGCGGCGAGTTGTGGTACGCGGCCGCGACGGTGAAGTCGCCGCGCGAGCGGACCGTCTGGCTTGCGGTGGAGGGCTTGGAGCAGACCAAGCTGTGGGTGAACCATCGGCTTGTCTGGAGCAGTCGGGAGACGGCGTTCCGCTGCCGCCAACGCGGGCGGACCATGCTGCCGGTGAAACTCCGCAAGGGCGAGAACCATCTGCTGGTCCGCACCAATCGCGACCGTCGGCCTGCCTGGGTCGAGCTGGCGATTCGTACCGCCCAGCCCGACACCCCGCGGCCGGACGCACCGGAAGGCAAGCTGCCCGACCTTCCCAACCCGGACGTCTACCCGAATGCCGCCCCTCCGCTGGTATGGGATATCGACCGGGGCGTCAATGTGGCCTGGAGTAACGCGGACCTGGGCGGCCGATCGCGCCCGCTGGTGGTCGGCGAGGCCGTTTTCGTCAGCAAGGCGCCGGGTTCGCTCACCCGCGTAAACCCCGCCGACGGGAAGGCGATGTGGACGGGCCACTTCGGTCTCAGGGCCTATCCGGACGAGGCGGCCGCGCTGGAGGGAGCTAACCGCCGCGCGAAGGCGATGGACGTCCGGGAGTTCAAGAGTCTCGGCGCGGTGGGCGTCACGTCCCCGGTCAGCGACGGCAAGACCGTCTACGTCCACAGCGAACTGGGACGCCTGGGCGCCTTCGACAAGGATAAGCACCTGTGGACGATCGAGACGGGGCTCTCGAAGGCGAAACTGCACTGCATCGACGGCCGGGTGATCGTCGAGGGCGAGACGACCGACCTGTGGAAGCTGCCCGAGGCGCTTCAAACCGCCGCCGAGAAGACCCCCAAGAAGCGGTTCCGGACCGTGGGAGTGCTGGTGGTTTCCGACAAGGGCAAGGTGCTGCACCGCTACACGACGCCGGGTGAGTTCGCCGGCGAGGCGAGTTTCCTGCTCGCGGCCGCCACAGGCGAGAATGCCACCGTCGTGCTGCACACATCCCCGGGCATGTTGTACAACGTGACGGAAAGCCGTCCGCAGGGACCCTTCGCCATCGATTACCCCGGGCCCAACGACGCCGGCTGGAAGTCGGGCGGGCAGATCATCGGCAGCCGCGGCGGGCGGGCTTTTCGCGCCTGCGTGGCCGGGCCCACCGCCTTCCTCGCCACCCAGGAACAGACCTTCGCCGTCCGCCTTTGGAAAAGCGGCGACGACCTCGCCCACGCCCACAAGTGGGAAAGCAACTACGAGCACAGCGGCCACGGCAGCTTCACCGCCCCCTGCGTGGCGACGCGGAAGTACCTCTTCAGCGTCTGGCCGGTTCTGGAACGCGGCCCGCACTGTCCTGACCCCCGCATCGAAATCCACGTGCAGGACGCCCAAACCGGTCGGCCGCTGGGACGGCTCAAGCCGGCACTGGAGAACGTGGTGCAGACCTGCCCGGCCCCGGTCATCGCCGGGAAGTACCTCTTCACCACCGGGCCCGGCGGGGGTTCGCATGGCGGGCACCCGACTCATTCGCAGATCGTGGTGACCACCGCCGATGAGCAACTGCAACTGGTTTCCCGCAACCTGGTGCCCAAGGGGGCCCGCGCGCCGGTGTTCGCGGGCAGCCGAATGTTCATCCGCTACGGGGGCGGGCTGGTGTGCGTCGAGGTCGACGGCAAGGACGGCCGCGCCCACCAGCAGAAGGTGCTCGCCGACACCGTTCTCGGCGAGATCGGCGCCCGCCCGATCATCGGCGATCCGCGGGAGATCGGGCCGCTGGCAAACCCGATGAATGGCCCGCGCGTGCCCGTCGGCAAGCTGAGGGACGCCCGCGCCACCGACAAGTGGCTGGCGGCCGGTCCGTTTGCGAAGGGCCTTTTCGATGCCGATCAGATCGGGCTGCTTTCGCCCGTCGCCGGCGAGAAGGTGACCCTGGAGGGGCAGTCGGAAGAACTGGAGATCGTCTCGCGCCAGTATGCCGCCGTGAACCCACCGCGTTTCGCCGCTCAGTATTCCCTGCAGGGCACCGGGGAGAACGTACCGGTGCTCTCCACGAGCGTAGACCCCCGCGTGGTCAGCGGCCGCGATAGGGGAACCGGGCTGCTGCTGACCGTGCTGGACAATCGCGAGCAGAACGTGGTGATCCCCGCCCTCAAGGCCAAGGGAGTGCGGCAGTTCCTCAGCGGCCGGGAACTCAAAGCCGACGAGCCGCTGCTGCTGGCACCGGGACAGTATCCCTTCGCGGTGGTGGTGACGCCGGAGTACTACCACGTGGAACAGGAGAAGGTCTACCCGCCCATCGACGTGCTGAAAGCCAGCGAGAAGAAGCTGCTGAACACCAGCGTCTGGCCGGACACGTGGAAGGTCGTGGGCCCGTTGCCGCCGGAGACCAAGCCGCTGAGCGCCGAGGAACTGAAGAAGATCCCCGAGAAGGTCACCGTCGGCGACCGCGAGTTTGCGGTGCATGACTTCCAGCCGGTGGATGGCGTTGTGTACCTGACGGCACTGCTGGACCTGCGGGAAGGGCAGAAGCCCGACTGGAAAAACGCCCCGAAGACCATGAAGATCGGCACGCCCTCCAACGCCTACGCCATGGCCGAGATCGACGTGCCCGAGGACGGCATGCTGTATGTCACGGCCGGGGCCGATTGGTTCATGCGGTGGACGCTCGACGGGAAGGTCGTCTACGACCGTCTCAAAAGCGGTAACGCGGCCGCCCCGACGGAGATCAAGGCCCACCCCTTCGCGATCCCCGTCACCAAGGGCAAGCACGTGCTGGCGGTGCAGGTGAAGCCGGGCAGTCGCGGCTGGTCGTTCACGGCGGCCGGCGGGTTCGTGGCTGAAGACTCCGATGAGATCAAGGCGTTGCGGGTACCCAGCCGCATCAAGCCGGCCGAGCCGGACTTCGAGTTCGCCCCGGCGTTCAAGATCGTCCCGCACCCGATGAGACGTCAGCGTCTCTGGCAGGATCGCATCGCCGCCCGCCGGGAGCGACTGCAGGCGGTCATCGACGGGCTGCCGGGCAGCAACGAAGCCAAGGCCGCCACGGCGCTGCTGGAGATCCTCAAGAAGGAACGGAAGTAGTCGGGCCGCTCAGTTGCTTGGTCGCAGTTGGTACTGCGAGCGGAACTCGGCCGGCGGGAGCCCGATCTGGCGTTTGAAGATGTCGGTGAAGCGGACCTTGTTGGTGAAGCCCGCCTGGACGGCGACGGTCTCGACGGTCAGGTCGGTGCGGATGAGCAACTGTTTGGCCCGCTCGATCCGCTGGCGGTGGATCTCCTTGAGTGGGGTTCGCCCCAGGTGTTCGCGGAAGCGGACCTCCAGCACCCGCCGCGAGACGGGCAGCGCCCGCAGCAGGTCGGTGACGTTGATCTGTTCGTGGATGTGCTCGGCGATGTATCGCAGGGCGCTGCGGACCAGTTCGTCCTCGACGGCGAACGTGTCCGAAGACTGCCGCGTGACGACGCTCTCGGGCTGCACGAGGATCGGGTCGGCCTGGACGGGCGGGGCGTCGCCTCCGATCATGCGGTAGAGTTGCTCGGCCGCCCGATACCCCAGCAGACGCCACGGTGTGCGAACGCTGGAGATCGTCGGGCGCACGACCTCGACCAGGCGGGTCGTGTCGCCGGCGCCGAGAATCGCCACATCCTGCGGGATCGGAATGCCCAGTTCCTCGGCCGTGAAGATGCACTCGGCGGCGATGTCATCGGTGACGCCGAATACGCCGACCGGCTTGGGCAACTCGGCCAGCCACCTGGCGAAGTCCCGGTGCACGGGGGGTTCGGTAAGCACGGCGTCCCGCTCGAAGACGTGGCAGTCCAGTTCCACGCTCTGGATGACCTCGGCGAAGGCAGTGTGCCGACGGTGGGCGTAGTCTTCCCACGTGCGGGTGACGCAGGCGAACCGGCGATGCCCGCGCCCGCGCAGGTGCTCGGCGGCAAGTCGGCCGATCTCGTGGTCGTCGAACCGCGTGGTCGTCACCTGCAGCGACTCCCGCACTCCGGAGGTGTTGACGATCGGGAAGTCCCCGGCGTTGCGGAGTTCGTCCAGATGGCCCTGCCCGGTGAGGTGGGCGACGACGCCCTTGGTGTCGCCGGAGAGGTGGCGGGCCTGGCTATACTTGACCGCCCGGATCTGGACGGCAGGGTCGTGACTCTTCACATAGTCGGCCACGCCGAGAACGGCGTCCTCAAAGAGACCCAGACACAGGATCGTCGGTACCATGTCGCCTCGATTCGTGGACTGCAGGCACGTCCATCGTGCCCTTGGGGACGGAAAACGTTACACGGCCGACGCATTTTAATAAAGGAAGGGGCGCGGTGAAAGTGTTTAACTCAATAGTTCTGCGGCATGTTCGCGCGCCGAGAGGCCCGGGTCAAGCCTCGCGCCCCCGGCGAACCCGGATCGGCCGTGATGCCCGAGCACATTAGAGAGGAATCCGACATGCACCGCTTTTGCTGTCTGTTGCTGCTGATCGCGCTGGGGGTCTGCTTCGTTTCGGCTCAGACTGCCTCCGCTGACGATGGTCGACTGGTCATGGACGTGACCCTGAAGTCCTGCCTGTTCCAGGGCGAGAAGCCGGTGACCGACGGCCCGTCGCTGATCCTGCATATCCGCCGCGAGCAAGACCGATGGCAGCGGGTATGGGGTGCTGCGCCCAGCTTCAACGTGTCCCATCCGATGGGTCGCGTGGTCGAGAGCAAGGTTACCGACGAGCAGATAACGCTGAAGGTCTCCATGAAGATCCAGGGCGACGCATGGGTTCCCGGCGGTCGGGCGGTCTACGACGTTACTCTCCGGCGCAGCGAAGACGGCACGCTCGATGGCAGCTACGAGGGCACCTTCCGCTTCACGCCGGTCAAGGGCAGGGCGAGCGGGCGCGTGCATCCCCGCCAGGAGTCTCACGATCCGCACAAGCCTGCCGAGCCCGGAGAGCACCCGCGTATCCTCTTCCGCAAGGACGACCTGGACGCCCTCAAAGCCAAGGCCGAGACACCCTTCGGCCGCCTGGCCGTGGAGAAGATGAAGAAAAAACCCACCGCGGCGGGGCTGGCGATGCTCTACCAGCTCACCGGGGAGAAGTCGTATGCCGAGAAGTCCCGCGCCGAGGTCCTCAAGCACCTTCAGGACATGGACAACGGCAGCAAGATGATCCGCAGCCGTATATGGGGCTGGCGGATGGAGCAGATGGCGCTGGCGTACGACATGTGCTACGACGCCTGGGGAGAGGACTTCAAGCGGAAGGTCCAGAACCACCTGATCTACACCGCCGACAGATTGTTCCACCAGCACGGACTCTTCCACGCTGAAATCGGCTGGCACCTGGCGAGTACCTATCCGGGCCAGATTCTGTACGGTACCGGCATCGCCGGGCTGGCACTGTGGGGCGAGAAAGGCCCCAGGCCGCAGAAACCCCAGGCCTCCTTCACCACCACTCGTGACGATCTGGACATCGCCCCGGACGAAGAATACGGCCGCACCCGGAAAGCCCCCGTCGTGGAGTTCCAGAGCGGCAAGCTGCCCGGTGAATGGATTTTCGTCAGCGGTTTCAAGGTGCCGGAAGGTAAGGACGCCCTGGCCGACAGCG
>JBKHHV010000302.1:0-4290 GCA_046539005.1 Phycisphaerae bacterium | reverse complement strand
GGTCGAGTTGCGCCTCCGGCAGCGGGTAGGTTCCGTGGGCGTCGACGGGGTTCTGAGTCGCCAGCACCATGAACGGTCGAGGCAGGGCATAGCGGACGCCCTCGATGGTGGCCTGGTGCTCGTTCATCGCCTCCAGCAATGCCGACTGCGTCCGCGGGGAGGCGCGGTTGATCTCGTCGGCCAGCAGGATGTTGCAGAACACCGGCCCGTGGCGGAAGTCGAAACTCCCCTGCTGGGGGTTGTAGACGCTGGAGCCGAGGATGTCGGCCGGGAGGAGGTCGGGCGTGAACTGGATGCGGTGAAACGCCGCCTCAATGCTGCGCGCCAATGCCTTGGCGAGGGTGGTTTTGCCGACGCCGGGGACGTCCTCCATCAGCACCGACCCGCCTGCCAGCAGGGAGATGATCAGCACGTCGATCGCCTCTTCCTTGCCGTAAATGACGCTGTTGAGGTTCTTGCGCAGGGCGGAAATCTGCTGCGCTGCCGTAGAGGTATCCAAGTCCATCCAGGCTCTCCCGCTGGTTTCGTGTCGCATGCCCGTCCGGGCCGGCGCCGTGGCTGTGCAACCCATGATACTGGAACAACTCCCAACCTCAAAGAGACCTGTGAAGCATTCGGGCCCTGCGATGGCGAAACCCCCGCCCCGACCTGCCGGCCGCAAGCCGTGCAGCCGTCTTGTACAGGACCCCGCGGAGGAGTATACTCCGCGTGAATTTCCCTGCCCCGCGGCCGTTGTCCGCGCAGGGCAGCCCGGCAGGTCCGCATACCGGTGTTCTGCACCGTTAAAGGAGTCGCACCGTGAGAGCAGCATTCCTTACCGATATCCGCCAGGTGGAGGTCCGCCAGACGGCCGAGCCCCGCATCCAGAAGCCCGACGACGTGCTGCTGCGCGTCAACACCGTGGGCGTCTGCGGCAGCGACATGCACTACTTCCGCACCGGGCGCATCGGCGACCAGGTGGTCACCTTCCCGTTCACCGTCGGACACGAGTGCGTCGCCACCGTCGAGGAGGTCGGATCCGCCGTGCAGAACCTCGGGCCCGGGCAGCGCGTCGCCGTAGACCCCCTGCGCTGGTGCAACGAGTGCGACCAGTGCAAGGCGGGTCGCTTTCATACCTGCCGCAACCAGACGTTCCTGGGCTGTCCCGGACAGGCCGCCGGCTGCATGGCCGACTACACCGTCCTGCCCGAGCAGAGCTGCTACCCGATCCCCGACGGTCTCAGCGACGACCGGGGCGTGCTGGTCGAGCCGTTCGCCATTGCCCTGTGGGCTGCGAAGCTGGCGGGCGACCTGGCCGGCAAGACGGTCGGCATCCTGGGCGCCGGGCCCATCGGGCTGTGCGTCCTGGAGGCGTGCAAAGCCGCCGGGGCCGAACGAACATACGTAACCGAGATCCGCGACTACCGCGTGGAGAAGGCCCGCCGGTTCGCCCCGACCTGGGTGGGCAACCCCAACCGTTGCGACGTGGTGGCCGAGGTGGCTTCGGCCGAACCGCTGAAGTTGGATGCGGTGTTCGAGTGTGCCGGCGAGCAGAGCACCATCGACCAAGGGCTGGACATGATCAAGCCCGGCGGGAAGCTGCTGATCGCGGGCATTCCCGAGGTCGACCGCGTGAGCTTCCGCATGGACACGATGCGCCGCAACGAAATCACCATTCAGCCGGTGCGGCGACAGAACGAATGCACCGACGAGGCGATCGCCCTGGTACACGAAGGCAAGGTGAACCTGGACCCGATGGTGACCCATCACTTCCCCCTGGAGGAGGTGCAGCGGGCCTACCAGATCGTCGCCGACTATGAAGACGGGGCCGTGAAGGTGATGATCGAGGTATCCTGACGCCCCCGACCCGCCGGCGAAACCCCACCACGCCCGGCGCGTTGTACACACAAGACACGGCGGCCGACGGGGTCTGCCGGCCAACCCCTTGCGGACAAGCAGCGACGTATGGTCTTCAGCTCACACTTGTTCCTGTTCTATTTCCTGCCGGCCGCGCTGGTGCTGTATTACGCGGCGCCCCGCCGCGGCAAGCACATCATGCTCACGGTGCTCAGCTACATCTTCTACGGCTGGGCGAATCCGCTGTTCATGGTGCTGATGTGGACCAGCACGATCATCGACTACATCTGCGGACTGGTGATTTCCCGCCAGCTCGGCCGATCGTGGAAGGATCCCATCGAGGCCCTACCGCTGCGGGGCCCGCGCTCGACCAGCCAGAAGGTCGCCCTGGCGATTTCGATTGTCTGCAACCTGTCGCTGCTGGGGGTCTTCAAGTACTTCAACTTCGGGCTGGACAGTTGGAACGCCCTGGTCGACACCGTGGGCGCCACCCACCTGGGGTGGCATAACTTCCTGCGCATCACGCTGCCGCTGGGCATCAGCTTCTACACGTTCCAGTCGATGAGCTACAGCATCGACGTCTACCGCGGCGAAGCCAAGGCGATCCGCAACATCGTCGACTTCGCCTGCTACGTCGCCATGTTCCCCCAACTGGTCGCCGGGCCGATCATACGCTTCCAGGAAGTCGACGACCAGCTCCGCAACCGGACCTACACCACCGAGAAGTTCGCCCGCGGGGCCGCCTTCCTCTGCATGGGCCTGGCCAAGAAGGTCCTGCTGGCCAACCCCTGCGGAAAGGTTGCCGACATGGCATTCGACGCCGGTTCCGTCGGCACCGTCGACGCCTGGTACGGGGTCACCTCCTACGCGTTCCAGATCTACTTCGACTTCAGCGCCTATTCGGACATGGCCATCGGGCTGGGGCTGCTGCTGGGCTTCGTGTTCCCCAAGAACTTCGACTCTCCCTACCACGCCAGGTCGATCACCGAGTTCTGGCGGCGGTGGCACATCTCGCTGAGTACCTGGCTGCGGGACTACCTCTACATTCCCTTGGGCGGCAACCGCAAAGGGCCCGGGCGAACCTACGTGAACCTGGCGATGGTGATGCTGCTGGGCGGGCTGTGGCACGGGGCAAGCTGGAACTTCGTCATCTGGGGCGGCATTCACGGAGCGATGCTGGCGTTTGAGCGCCTCCAGGGCAAAAACAGCCCCTACCGCCGTCTGCCGGGCCCGCTGCGGACGACCGTCACCTTCGCCATCGTGCTGATCACGTGGGTGTTCTTCCGGGCGACCACGCTTCAGGAAGCAACCGACTACCTCGCCAGAATGTTCGGGCTGGGCGCCGAACAGGCGGGCGCCGGGCTCATCGGCGGGATCATCTACCAGCCCTACTACCTGGTGATGTTCGTCGTCGCAGCGGTCATCGTATGGGCCGCCCCGCAGACGTGGGACTTCACCCGACGCATCACCGCGCCCAAGGCCACCGCGATCGTCGGCATGTTCTGGGTGGCGATCATTGCCCTGACGACCCAGGCGTTCAACCCGTTCATCTACTTCATCTTCTGACCCGACGCGAAAGGACCCCATGGCCGAGACGGAAAAGAAGCTGACCCGCGAGGACATCGCCAAGATCGAGATCGGGCACACCGACGTGTCCCGCCCGGTCGCCTGGGCGCTGATCCTGGTGGTGCTGGCGACCGTCTTCGCGGTCCCGGCCGTCCAGCACGTGGCGGAGATCCAGCGGGGTCTGGGCGGCAAACGCCCCTCGCCGCTGCCGCAAGCCTACGAGATCTTCGGCAAGCTGGACGATCCCTTCCACGTGGCCGCCCGGTCGCAGCGCGAGTTCCCATGGAACGTCCTCCGCGGCAACAGCGTGCTGCTGCGGGAGATCAACCGGTTCGAGGACGACCTGGAAGATTCGTCGCTGCTGCAGCAGTGGCTGCTGCCCCCGGCCCAGGCGGCGCTGATCCGCTACGGCCGGGCCGGCAACGAACAAGCCTACGTGGGGCGCGACGACTGGTTGTTCTATCGGCCGGGCGTCGATCACCTGACCGGACCGGGCTTCCTGAACGAGGATCGCCTTGCCGCCCGCCGGGCCAGCGGAAACGAATGGCGGTTAGCCCCCCAGCCGGACCCCGTCGAGGCGATCGTGCAGTTCCACCGGCAGCTTGCGGCTCGCGACATCCGGCTGATCGTGGTCCCCACGCCGATCAAGCCGAGCATCCATCCCGAGAAGCTCTCGGCGCGCTACGCCCACCAACGCAAGCCGGTACGCAACCCGTCGTTCGGGAAGTTCCTCAAGAAGGTCCGCTCGGCCGGGGTGCTGGTCTTCGACCCGGCCGAGGCGCTGATCGCCGGCAAGCTCGACCCCAACGGCGCCACCACGCCCCAGTACCTGCGAACCGATACCCACTGGCGGCCGCGTGCGATGGAACGCGTTGCTGCGGCGCTGGC
>JBKHHV010000301.1:0-4309 GCA_046539005.1 Phycisphaerae bacterium | reverse complement strand
CGTCTCGGCGGTGGCTGTGACCCACGAGCCGGGGCTCATCGGCTCGCTCCTGGTGGGGCTGATGGCGGCAAAGACGCTTGCCTGGGTGTGGGACAAGCCGCTGGTCGGCGTCAATCACGTCTACGCCCACGCCTACGCGGCTGCGTTGAACAGCGAGCCGATCGACTACCCGGCCGTTGCGTTGATCTGCTCCGGCGGGCACACCGCGCTGTATCGTTGCGATTCGCCGATGGATATGGAACTGCTCGGCACGACCATCGATGACGCTGCCGGGGAGGCGTTCGACAAGGTCGCCGGCATTCTGGACCTCGGGTACCCGGGCGGGCCGGTGATCGACAGAATCTCGCGAGAGGCCGACGCCGGGAAGATCGATTTCCCGCGGACGCTGCTGAAGGGCCAGTCGCTGGACTTCAGCTTCAGCGGGCTCAAGACGGCGGTGCTGTACCATGTCAATGGCGTGCCGGGCGAGGTGCGACGGTCCGACGGCAAACACGCCCAACGGGCGGCCACGCAGGAAAACGCCGGACGCGGTGCGGCCAATATGACCGAGCAGGAGATCGCCGACGTAGCCGCCGGCTTCCAAGCCGCCGTGGTCGACGTGCTGCGGATCAAGCTGCGACGGGCGGCCATGAAAACCGGCGCCCGGACGCTGATCCTCGGCGGGGGCGTCAGTGCCAATTCCGCACTGCGGGCTGCGTGCGGGCAGCTGGCCGACAAAATGAACCTTACGCTCCGCCTGCCCGAACTGCGGTTCTGCCTGGACAACGCGGCCATGATCGCCGGCCTGGCCCACCACAAGCTGCTCGCCGGTGAAACAGACGAACTGACCCTCGCGGCCCACGCAACGATCCGACATTGACCGACAGGCCGTCGGACATACGACATCCGAAGTAATAAATCCGAAATGGGAATCTCGTGGACGAGAGAAAACTGAAAGATCTGCTGCAGTCGGTCCGGGACGGATCGGTGGATCCGGAGGCCGCGGTCAAGCGGCTTGTGGCCTTGCCGTATGAGGAGATGGGCTTTGCGGTGCTGGACCATCATCGCACGTTGCGGTGCGGCTTTCCGGAGGTTATCTACTGCGAGAGCAAGACGCCTCAGCAGGTGCAGATGATCTTCCATCGCCTGGCTGACTCCGGCGTGAACGTGCTGGGCACGCGGGCGACGAAGGAAGAGTTCGACCTGGTCCACGCAGACTTCCCCGACGCGCGATGGCACGAACTGGCCCGCTGCATCACGCTGGTTCAGGACCCGCCGGAGCAGGCCATCGGGCACATTGCCGTCGTGGCGGCCGGCACCAGCGACCTTCCGGTGGCCGAGGAAGCGGTCGTCACGGCAGAGACGATGGGTCAGCACGTGACCACGCACTACGACGTGGGCGTCGCGGGCCTGCACCGGTTGCTCTCCTGTCGGGAGGCCCTGGCCGAGGCCAACGTGATCGTGGTCTGCGCGGGGATGGAAGGCGCGCTGGCCAGCGTGGTCGGCGGGCTGGTGAGCGTTCCGGTGATCGCCGTGCCCACGTCGGTGGGGTACGGGGCGAGCTTTCACGGTCTCTCGGCGCTGCTGACGATGCTCAACAGCTGCGCCTCGGGCGTGAGCGTGGTGAACATCGACAACGGGTTCGCCGGAGGGTACAACGCCGCGCTGATCAATCGCCAGACGGCTCGCGGCCAGTCGCCTTCATAGAATACGGGGAACCGCAATCCGCAGATTCAGGGAGGCACGATGTCTGAAAAGGTAACGAAGGTTCCGTCCCTGCCCGCTCGCGATCGCGAAGGGCACAAGGGCAGCTACGGGAAGGTGCTCGTCGTCGGCGGGTCGCGCGGGATGGCCGGTGCGGTCGGGCTGGCGAGTAATTCAGCTCTCCGCGGCGGGGCGGGGCTGGTGATGTTCGCCGCCCCGGAGAAGGTCCAGTTGACCATCGCCGCCATCGCGCCGTGCGCGACCTCGACTCCACTGCCGTGCGATGAGATCGGCAACGTCTCCGCCGAGGCGGGCAAGCCGATGCGCCAGACCCTGGACAAGTGCGACATCCTCGCCATCGGCCCGGGCTTCGACAAGGGCACCCCGCAGGAGCAGCTCATCCGCATCGCGCTGGAGCAGGACAAGCCGGCCGTCATCGACGCCGACGGGCTGAACAATCTCGCGAAGATCGACAACTGGCCGGCGCTGCGGAAGTGCCCGCTGGTTCTCACGCCGCATCCGGGCGAGTTCTCCCGCCTGACGGGTAAGGGCATCAAGGACATCCAGTCCGACCGCCGGAACGCCGCCGAGCAGGCAGCCGGCGAATGGGCCGCGGCGACAGAGACCGATCAGCCGCTGGTGCTGGTGCTCAAAGGGGCCGGCACGGTGGTTACCGACGGCGAGCGGACGTACATCAACGACACCGGCAATCCGGGCATGGCCAGCGGTGGAAGCGGGGACGTGCTGACCGGCCTGACCGCCGCGCTGCTCGGACAGGGGCTGGAAGCGTTCGACGCAGCCTGCCTGGCGGTCTGGGTACACGGCACGGCCGGGGACCTGGCAGCAGGGCAGCTGGGCCAGCCGTCGGTGATGGCCACCGATCTGCTGGACTATCTGCCCGAGGCGATGACCCGGGCGATCGAGCAGGAGTAGTCTGCCGATTGGCGGGTCTCCTGACCTGCCAACTTCCCGGGTCTACCGATTGGCGGTCTCCTGACCTGCCAACTTCCCGGGTCTACCGGTTGGCGGGTCTCCTGACCTGCCAACTTCCCGCGATGATCGACAGGTTCCGTGGTGGGTCGGGAGACCCACCACGCGGGACGTTCGCGATGAGTCGACAGGTTCCGTGGTGGGTCGGGAGACCCACCACGCGGGACGTTCGGGAGACCCACCACGCGGGACGTTCGGGAGACGCAACACGCGTAAATTTGTGCACAGAAAGGGGAAACTATGTGGAACTGCAATAAGTGTGGCAAGGCCAACGTGGACGGGATGGACCACTGCGTCTACTGTCGCGAGCCGCTGAAGATGGCCGAGGAAATCGAGGGCGCCGGCAAGCGTTTCCCTCCGCCCTCGCCGCAGGAAGAAAAGTCCCTCCTGGATGAGCAGGAAACCCCACCGCCGGCGCCGGATGAGGTGGACCCGGATCTATCGGCGGAGGTCGTCGCGGAGGCGTCCGACGAGCCGCCCTCGACGACGGCGGAGGCCGAAGGCGAATGGATCTGCCCGGCCTGCGGCGAAGCAGTCCCCGCCAATTTCGACATCTGCCACAACTGCGGGTGCGATCGGGCGGGCAATCGCGACCCGTCCTTTGTCCCGGTCGATGCCGATGACCCGCGGGCCGGGCGAGGCTTCGGCCGGCGGATGGACTCCCACCATATGCCCGACACGCTGCTGGGCGTGGTCGGGTCCGGCTATCGGGCGGCCGAACGCACAGCCCCGCCGCCACCGCCCGGGCAAAAGCCCATGCCCGCCCCGGACATCGGAAGCATCCTGCTCAGCACGCTGGAAACGCTCGAAGGCCGCCCGACGGCCCAGGTGTTGGGCGTCGTCTGCGGGGACGGCAGGGTCGATACCTCCGCCTATGCCCCCAGCGACGAGGAATGCTGCGAAGCGCTGCAGAAGGCCAGAGGTCAGGCCATGAAACGCCTGCTCCACAACGCTGCCGCCATGCGGGCCCACGCAGTGCTCGGCATCCGGTTCGAGGCCTTCGATCTCGGCAAAGAGGTCCGAATGCTCACCGCCACCGGGACGGCTGTTACGCTGAAGTAGTCTGCACCGATAGAGTGAGTGACAGAAGTAATTGCCAGGTGCAGCGTCGGCGAAAGCATTGCTGACAAGGACGGCGACCTGCCTGCCGGGGCAGGAGCAGGCAATGGCTTGTACGTGTTTATCCTGTGTCGTTCCCGCTGTTCAGCCTGAAAGGCTGGAATATTTACAGCGAAGGGTCAATCGCAGCCGTCTGGCGATTGACCCTGGTAGTCAGGCGGGAAACAAACAAGGTGCGGCTGTTCGTCGCAGGCTGAAGGCCTGCTATAGAGCGCGCCATTCGGGCAACGACCTTCGCCGAAACGATCTATAGCAGCCTTTCAGGCTGCCTCTCCACGTCGCAACATTCTCTATATGGTCGGACTCATTTTCCAGGGCGACGCGGACTCGCCTGACGGCGACTCCGCTCTGCCCTTCGCTGTAGCTATGCCAGGCCGTTGGCCTGTACAACGTAAAGGCCCCGTTCCAACTCACACTTCCCTGCATCCCTGCTAAACAGATACAATGCTGTAGCAGTGCCGACCTGCATGCCGGGAGGCAGGAACAGCCGGACGCCGACAGGAGCGATTGCAGCCAG
>JBKHHV010000300.1:0-4314 GCA_046539005.1 Phycisphaerae bacterium | reverse complement strand
CTCCTTCCTGAGCCCATACCGCCCAGTCTAGCCGAAGACGATTCCACCTTACACCAGCGCCCAGTTTCTGGGGACACACTCAGGCTTCGACGCGTTCCGAGAGGACGTCCGGGAACACATTGCCCCCCCTTTGAGGCCAATTGACCCGCTGGCTTGTATCCCTCCTGGCATGGACGCTCATTCAGGCAGATACTTCAGAACCCTTTCGCGCATCGGCCGCAGTAATTTCGACCGATTGCCGATAAGACAAGGGAGCCCGACGGCCGCGTTGTGGGCCCGACCGGGCTGGTGGAGCAATTCATGGCAAAAGAATACTCGGTCGAAACCTGTCGTCACCTGGCGGAAGTCTTTCGCCGGGCCGATCTTGCGCGCCCCATGCGCGTCGATCGCTACGACGATGGCGACGAACTGACCTACGATGTGACCGGGGTATTCCCCGCCCGCAAAGCGAAGGTGACCCTGGCGATCGACCGTTTCGCCGGCGGCGGGTTCGCCGGGCAGGTCTACCGAGTTCGGATCGAGCAGATCGACGCCCCCGACGGGCCCATCGACGGGCTCGAGGTGGGCAAGCTCTATGCGATGAAGATCCTCCGTCCGCCGTCCCGCTTCAGCCAGGCGTTCCGCGACGCCGTCTACGCCGTCGGCTTCCAGGCGCCCTTCTCGCTGCAGGTCAACCCCGACGCCGCCCGCGCCGGAGCCCTCTGGCAGAAGTTCATCCGCCGGGCAGCCGCCGAGCGGTTCGAAGACGAGCGCTCCGTGGTCGACATCCACGCCACCTTCATCGACGAAACCCTCGGAAGTTGCGGCGAACTCAGCGAATGGGTAGACGGCCGAACGTGGCGGTTCGAGGTGGACGACCGCCTGCAGGACCGCTTTCAGCCGACCCCGCCGGGACGCGAGGAACTCTCCCCCGAGTACCAGGCGAAGAAACGCTTCATGGACGACTTCGTCGACCTCCTGCACGAGGTCGGCGCCCACGAGTTCGCCCGCCAGTACGAGTGGTGGACCTGCAAGTCCCAGCCCAACGCGCTCAAACGCAAAGACACCGAGAATAACCCCCGCGCCGGTCTGACGGCCGTGGAATTCCGGGCCGGGCTACCGCTGCTGCCCTTCCTGCCGATGGCGCCCGGCGACGTCCCGCTGATCTTCAAGGGCATGCTTCGCGGCTCGCTGGTGCAGTTCGATCGCGGCAACCTCAAGAAGCTCCGGGCCTACACGCGGGCCCATCCGGAGACCTTCACCGGCATGGACAGTGCCTTCGCCGAGCTGGTCGAGGCCGACCACAACTACCGCGAGTCGATGCCGGACCTCACCCATCACCACGTGCGTCTGCTCTACGATCGCGAGCTTTGGGGCAGCATCCTGCGATCCTGCGCCGACAGCTACCGCATCCGCAACCTGGTGGACGAGCCGACCCACCGACAGATGCGCAGCTCTCCCCTCAAGGCCCTCGGCTTTGGGGCAATGGGGTTGCTGGCGCCGCTTTCCAAGGTGGCCGGCATTGTGGTGGTGCTGGCGGCACTGGCCCGCTGGGCGTTTACCGACGCACGCTTCACCGACACCTTCACGTGGGGCACGGTCATCATCGCGGCGGTGCTGGCCGGCGTGCTGCCGAAGCTGGTGGGCATCGCCCGCGCCATGTGGGGCCGAGCCAACCTGCGCGAACACTACGCGAGCCTGGTCACCAGCCCCGGCTACTTCCTGCGCGCCCTGCGAGGCCGCATGGCCGAGAAGGTCATCACCTGGCATCGCGGGGGGCGTGTCTCGGCCGAGGTGGCAAGGAAGATCGCCGACGGGCTTTGGCGGATGATGATTCACACCCCGCTGTCGGTCATGCCGGTATTCCTGCACAAGATGCTCACCGACCGCCGCTACGCGAAAACGTGGCTGACGTTCATGTTCGTCCGTCCGATCCGGCTGTACCTCAACGCCGACGCCCGGGAGCAGTGGCTTCGCGAGATGGTCGCCGACGGGCTGCGCCGCCCGATGCTCACCGAGGAAGACGCCGAGATCATCCTCAGTCGCGTCAAGGAGCCGTTCATCCAGAAGTACCTCAAGAGTCTGGCGGTTCACGTGTGCACCCAGCCGGTCACGCAGGTGGTCAGCGTGATCGTGGCGTGGGTATACGCCAGCATGCACCCGGAATGGACCGCCGCCGAGACGGCCGCCGCGGTCGCCGCGGTGCTGGTGCTGTTCCAGGTGATCCCGATCTCGCCCGGCTCGCTGGTCGGCGGGCTCTACGTGCTGTACCTGGTCATCCGCGAACGCAACTTCAAGGACTACAACATCGCGGTCTTCCTGGGCTTCTTCAGATACGTGGGCTACCTGGCGTTTCCGATCCAGATGGCGTATCGCTACCCTGCCTTGGCCCGGTTCATGGCCGGTCACTGGGCGACCGGGGCGGTGCACGTGGTGCCGGTCTTCGGAGAGCACGGGGCGTTGGCCGAGCATGCGGTGTTCGACCTGTTCTACAACTACCCCCTTACCGTCCGGCGGCGCCTGCGTGTCAAGGCCGCCCTCCGCCAGGACCAGCCCCCCCGCTGGATGCACCTGCCTACGGTTGTCGCCGCAGCCGGTGCGACGCTGATCCTCGCCGATACGATCTACTGGGCCCTCACCATGAGCCTGCCCACCATGAAGAGCCTCTGGTTCTTCGTGTGGGTGCCGCCTCTGCTTGCCGGCATGGCCGCGGCCGCGCTGGCGTGTGGGGCGTCCACCGCCCGTCGCATGGTCCTGGGGCCGCTGGCCGGGCTGGGAACGGCCGCGCTGTACGCCATCAGCAACACGGTAATCCTGGCCGTCGTCGCGGGCGTTTCGCCCACCACGTGGGAAGCCTGGAGCGGGCTGCTGAAGAGCTTCGGCTGGACCTTCCTGTGGACCGGGCTCCTTTTCGCCCTGGTCGGGGCGGTGGGTGCGTTCATCGCCGAGAGCCGCGAACCCCGCGCCAAACCGCGGGACCTCGCCGACGCCGAGCACTTCGTGAAGACCGTCGAGGAAGACGGCGGCATGCCCGACCGCCTAAAAGACGAGGCGCCAGACAAGCTGCGAGACGATATTCGCGTAAACCCCCGCGACGAGATCATCGCATAGTACGCCCCATCCGCGGGGAAGCTTCTCGATCTGCCTGGCCGGGGGCGGCTTGAGTATGTCAAAGAAGCGGAACGCCCCGAAACCCAGCGCCGCCACCGCAAGCACCGAATGCCCCGGCTCCAGGCCGCCCACCGCAAACGGCACGCCCAAAAGAGCCAGCGCCTGCCCGGCGAACTCGTCGGTGCTGCACTTGCCGGGGTCCTTCCCGCCGAAGGTCTCCTCGGTGAACTTCCCCAGCGCCACGCACACCCCGCTGGAGGCGACCAGCACCCCCACCATGGTCAGGTTCACCACAACCGCGTCCGCCCCGGTCGCGAGTCCCACGGCCGCGAAAACCACCGCCACCGCCAGCGAGCCCCACGTGCCCGGGGCGATCGGCAGGTAACCGGTGCCCAGACCCGTCACCAGCAGCTTCTTCAGGCTACTGCCCATCGGTCGCCACCATCAGCTTCCGCGATCGACCGACGTACACGAAGCCGCTGAAGACCGTGACCCCCACCGTCAACCATACCAGCCCGGCCTTGACCCACACCGCCCACAAAGGCTGCCATACGTTCGCCAACTGGAACAGGATCGTGCAGATCGTGACCGACTGGATGAACATCTTCACCTTCCCCACCGGGGTGGCGGGGAACTTGGTGCCCTGTGACTCGCTGAAACCCCGCACCGCCGAGACGATGAACTCCCGGGCCAGAATCGCCACCACCATCCACGCCTGCACGCCGGTCAGCATCCCGCCGGTCACCCAGCCGGGCAGTTGGGCGTCGGGGTATTCCATGCCCGGCATAATCGCGAAATTGCGGCCGGTGAGCATCACGAACGCCCCCACCACCAGCACCTTGTCCACGAACGGGTCGACAATCCGTCCGAACGCCGTCTCCAGCTTGTACCGGCGGGCGATGTAGCCGTCCAGGATATCGCTGATCCCGGCGACGATGTATACCACGAACGCGGCGTTGAGCAGCCAGACCCCGGCGGGGCTTCCCGCCTCCCACAGGCCCAGCAACACGAAAAACGCCGCGGCAAGCCCCACGCGGCCGACGGTCAACTGATTCGGGAGTTTCCAGTTCATACGACTCTTCTGTAGGCTGTGCGGCGATTTACTCGGGTTTCCCGACGGCCGGGAGTCCCCAGACACTTGTGGCGTGACGCCGACCGTGGTCGCGTCATATCACCAACTACGCTCCTATTGACGCCGCCAAACGGGCGCTTGTCAACCGTCTG
>JBKHHV010000299.1:0-4336 GCA_046539005.1 Phycisphaerae bacterium | reverse complement strand
GCCCGATGGCCACGTAGACGCACAGCACGTCGGTGTCGCGCTGGTTGATGATCGCGTCGATCCCGATGGCGGTCTTGCCGGTCTTGCGGTCGCCGATGATCAGTTCGCGCTGCCCGCGGCCGATGGGAATCATCGAGTCGACCGCCTTGATGCCCGTCGCCAGCGGCTCGGTGACCGGCTGACGCTCGGCGATGCCGGGGGCGATTACCTCCACCGGGCGACGCTGATCGCAGGCGATCTCCCCCAGCCCGTCCAGCGGACGCCCCAGCGGGTCGACCACGCGCCCAAGCATCCCGTCGCCGACCGGCACGTCCAGCAGTCGGCCGGTGGCGCGGACGGTGGTTCCGGCCTTGATGCCTTCGCACGAACCGTACACCACGGCCCCGATGGAACTTTCTTCGAGGTTGAACACCTGCCCCAGTTCGCCGCCGTCGAACCGCAGCAGTTCGCCGGCCATCGCCCCGGAGAGCCCGTAGATCTGAGCGATCCCGTCGCCCACTTCCAGCACGCGCCCCACCTGCGAAACGTCCATGCGGCTGCGGTAGTTGGCGATCTCCTCGCGGAGGACGCTGGTGATCTCGTCGGCCTTGAACTTCATGCTTCCTCCCCGTCGGTCATGGGGTTGGGTTGGTCGGGTTGAGTAATCTGGCGGACCCGCCGGCGGAGCGACTGTCGCAGGGTGTCCAGCCGGGCCTGCACCGAGGCGTCGAACACGCGGTCACCCAGCCGGATCACCAGCCCGCCGAGGATCGATGCATCGACCCGCACGTGGAGGATCGGCTTCGCTTCCAAGGCTTCGGCAAGCATCGTCTCAATGCGTCGGCGGGAATCCTCGTCCAGTTCGACGGCCGAGACGACTTCCACCTCCACCGCGCCCTGGCGGGCCCACAGTTGCCGGCGGAACCGGCGTGCCACGCCCCGCAACAGGTGCAGGCGTTCGTGCCCGGCCAGCACGCCCAGAAAGTCGGCAAGGGTGTCGTCCACGCGGCCTCGGAAGACGCGTTCGATCATCGCCTGGCGTTCTTCGACGGAGTCACCGGCGGCGGAAAGCAGTTCCCCGAAGCCGTCGACCTGCCAGGTCATCTCGGCCAGGGACTGCAGTTGGGTGGCGATTTCCTCGGCGTGCTCGTCGGTCGGCAGCAGTCCCAGCAGCGCCTCGGCGTACATGTCGGCCAGGGGCGTCTCCTGGGGGTCCATGACGCTGTCGGGACGTTGGCCGATCCCGCTCATTCGTCGCTCCGGGTTTCCTGGCCGATCTGCTGGAGCGACTCTTCGACCAGGCGCTGGTGCTCCTGGGGCGACAGTTCGCGGCGGAGGACCCGCCCGGCGATGTCCGCAGCCAGGTCGGCCGTCTGGTCGTAGAGATCCTGAATGACCTCGCGCTTCGCCCGGGCGAGCGATTCCTCGTGGGCGACGGCGGCTTCGGCGGCCTCTTTACGGGCCTGGCTCAGCAGCGCCTCGCGGGCGGCGGCCGCCTCTTTACGCGACTGCTCCAGCAGCTCGCGCGATTCGATTTCCACCTGCTCCAGGCGGGCTTGGTAGTCGCTCAGGAGGGTCTGGGCCTTGATCTCGCGTTTCTCGGCGCGTTGGACGGCCGCGGCGATGCTCTCCTCGCGATGCTGGAGTTGGGCGATGATGGGCTTCCACGCCCACTTACCCAGCACGAACAGCAGCAGGCCGAAAATGATCAGCGCAGCAGCCGCCTGCCCGAGGTCGCCGGGATTGATGTCGCCGCTTCCGCCACCCCCGGCCGCCAGGGCGCAGGCGGGCGCAGCAAGTATCGCTGCCGCGATCAATATGGTTGCATGGGCCCGATGCATCGAAACCTCTCCTGCCCCGCCGGCGCCGCAACGACCTGGCGGGAACCGGTGCGGTCGCTACGACTTCAGCAGACAAACGAGAATGGCGAACAGCATGCCGCCCTCGACCATCGCCGCGGTGATGATCATCGGGGCGAACATCGCGCTGGCCGCTTCCGGCTGACGGGCCATCGACTCGATACACTTGCCGCCGATGCTCGCCACCGCCAGCCCGCCACCGAGCGCCGCCACCGCGGCCCCGAGGCACGCGCCGACCACGGCGATCGCCTCGGGATAGCCCTGCACGTTGTCCGCCGGGGCTTCCTGCTCGCCCTCGCTCTGGGCCATTGCCGGCGAGACCAGAAGGCCTACGACCATCAGGATTACCAACCACCTGCCTGCCTTGAGCATCTCGTTCTCCAAATCGTGATTCCGGTTGCGTCTGCCAGGCCAATGAAACCGCGCATTCTAACGCAGCGGTCAGGCCTTGTCTGCATGAAACTCTCTAGTGCCTCGCTCGCCTCGCGGCGCTTTCCTGGGCCGGCCCCGCGTACAGCCCCAGAAAGATCGCCGTGAGGAACGTGAAGATGTAGGCCTGCAGGCCTGCGACCATCAGTTCCATCAGGTCGATCAACACGCTGGCGACAATGCACACCACCACCGGGGCCAGGTTGGCGAGGTTGCCCGCCAGGTCCTGCACCCAGCCCTCCAGCCCCTGGACGATGAACATCATCATCACCGCCAGCAGCACGTGACCGGCCATGAGGTTGGCGAACATACGAATGACCAGCGCAAAGCACTTGGCGATGGCGCCCACCAGTTCCAGCACCATCAGGAACGGGCGGATGACCCACCCGGTAACGCCCTCGATCGGCGGGCTCAACGACCAGACCCACAGCAGCGGCGAGAGCAGTATCGCCAGCCACATCGGCCAATAGTGATGCGTCCGGTACCGGACGACCGTCTTGTAGAAGCCGCCGAAGACGATGGTCCCCAGCGTCACGCTCGCCAGCCCCGCACAGACCGTGAGGATGCCGGTGGGGGTGGTTCCGATGGGTACCGGCAGCAGCCCGCTGATCCCCTGCAGGGGCAGCAGGCCCGAGAGGTTCATCCCGAGGATGAACAGGAACATCGTCAGCAGAAACGGGAGGAAAGCGTCGGCCTTCTCGTGCAGGGCCGGCTTGGCAATGACGTCCCGCACGAACACCACCAGCGTCTCCAGCACGTTGTACCCGCCAGTGGGGGTCGCGTCGGGCGTTCGGTTGCGGTGGCGGGCCATCACCGACCCCACCAGGCTCACCAGCACGATCGCCACGAGGATCATCGTGAAGATCCCGCTGGACATCAGCGTAACCGGCAACCCGAAGACCTCGACAGTGCACCCCGGCCAAGGATGGTCATTGACGTGGTCCATCAGGTTTCCGCTCGCCAGCAGCACGGGAACTCCTACTTTCTCAGGAAGAACTCCAGGCGGTTATCACGGGGCAGTTTGCCCAGTGCGACCAGGTGGGCGTCGCGTTTCAGGGCCCCGGCCAGCCAGAACGCCTCGCAGTGCAGCAGCACCAGGTAAAAGCCCCCCACCCAGAGCATCAGCGGTGTCCAGGGGAGTCCCAGGTAGACATGCGCCGCGAACGCCAGGGCGATCGCCGCGATGAGCCGGACAATGCCCGAGACACAGAACGAGAAGGTCACCCGGGCCGGACCGGAGATGGCCGCGCCCATCAGCATCATCGCGTTGCAGAGCATCACGATGCCGACGATCATGGCGGCCGTCACTTCGCACGCCAGGCCGATGCGCCCCCACACCCGCCAGGTGGGATACGCCCCCAACAGGGCCGTCACCAACCCTCCAGCGTTGAGCCACAGCAGCAGTGTGAAGTAGTTCAGGTGCATCGGGCAGTCATGCTCCGTCGGCGGCTGGAGTAACCTGCGTCAGTCTTCGGGTCGGTCCTGGTGCTGGACCTCGCGGGCAATGCGGACCAGGCGGTACAGACCGGCCGCAAAACCCACCCCCGCCCCGGCGACCGTGCACCAGGGCGACAGCCCCCACCGGGCGTCAACCAACATGCCCAGTCCGACCGGAACGAGGAAGGCGACGATGAACTCAAAGCCGGCCGTCCCGTACTTGGCCAGAAGGCGATACTGGTCTGGGTCCATGAGGCCCTGCTCCGTGGGCGTGCCCGTGGGGCTCCGAAAACAAGTAATTCGGCAAGTTTAGGAACGAGGGGCGAACCTGTCAAGAACGACGAAGCGATCGTTTGTGACCGGGGAGCGACGAATTGCGAGGGGTCGTTCACGGACACACCCGGCCGGTGAGCCGCCGCTCGGCCTTGGGGGGGTGCCTCGAACGTGATTTTCCGCCCATTGGGCTCAAACTCGTATCGTAACCTCCCGATAGACAGGGTACCGCCGCGCAGGTGCCTCCAACGGCAGAAAGGCGCATAACGGACTGCCGTTACGACGGATACAGCGCATGAGCACGGCACGAGGGTATTGTTGATGAAGAAGGTCGTCTGGTTGATTTTCACATTCGGGAT
>JBKHHV010000298.1:0-4392 GCA_046539005.1 Phycisphaerae bacterium | reverse complement strand
CGGCCATGTGGGGCGGGCTGTCGTACTCGAAGTAGCCGATCGGCTTGCCCTGGTATTCCTTGCGGAGTTCCTCCGGCAGGTGCCGGTGCACCGAGTGGGTGTCGCCCTTGAAGGCGAAGCCGGTCGAGCCGGCCACGGCGGCGAGTCCCTTGATGCCGCGGACGATGTCTCCCTGCCTTTGCCCCTGCAGCACCACACCGTAGCAGTACGGTTCCCTAAGCCCGCGTTCCTTGGCGACGGCCTTGCCGTAGCGGGTGAGCACCTCCGCCACCCGGTACAATTCCAGCCACGAACTGGGCGGGACGGGCTCGCCGTCTTCTACCAACCCCTCATCGGGGAACATCCTGTGGGCCTCGCGAAAGAGCCGCTTGTTGTAGGTGATCGTGCCCGGGGTGGACACGTCGCGGATGCCGATCGCCTTGCCGTTCATGTACAGCAGGCGTGCGGCGGCGAGGGGGTTCTTCCTGTACTCGCGCAGGATGCGGTCGTTGGGATTCACCCGGAAGCGATGAATGCGCGCCTTGCCGATCAGGAATTGGTCGTAGTAGTCCTTGCCCTGCCTGGTGAGCTTCTCCTGCTCGGCGCGGAGGAGCTTCTCCAGCGGATAGATGCCTCCCATCATCACGTACTTGCGCATCTCGTTGGCTTTGGCGCTCATGTAGTCCGGCGGATTGCCGGACAGGAAGCTCACGAACAGGATGTCCTGGAGCCCGCCGCTCTCGCGGAAGTTCGGCTGGACGTTCACCGACGGGTGCAGCCTCTCGAATTCACGGGCGCGTTTGAGGTCGACCTCGGGCGAACCGCTGTTGGTCCAGTAGACTACTTCCTTGCTGCGCGTGCTGTCCTGGCGGAGCGTCGCTTCCACCCACTCCGAAACACTGCCCCAACTGCTCAGCATGATCGCCGCGCCGACCGCAGCCAACACCACCGCCAACTTCTTACCGCTCATGCTGCTCCTTCCGGGAGAAACACCGTTACCGAATCCAGAATCGAGGCATCATCTTGCCGTGCAGAGAATCGACAGGTAAGGGTTTCCGCCTTGGCCCGCCTGCCCGGTCATTTCCCGAGCACCTCTTCTTTGTCGAAGGTCCGCTGCCTGCGAAGCCAGCCGGGAATGGGACCGAAGTCGTACCCGCAGTCGGGCACGAACAGCCCCACCTTGCCCTGCGACCGGTCATAGTCGATGTCGTCGGCCTGGAGGACCGTGCGGGCCTTGCCGCCGCGTTTGACGATAACCAGCGGCGTCTTGCCGCCCTTTTCGGCGGGCTCGTCACCAAAGAGGACCTCGTCGACCCCGCCCCGGGGATGCCTGATGCGCACCCCGTTGGGGATCGCCTCCATCTGCGGGGCGTTGCCCGATGGGAACAGCACGGTGATAAACTGCGTGCTCTCGCCCTTCACCGTCAGGCGCACGCCGACGGTCTTCTCGCTGTAGCCCTTGCCGCCCTTGCCCTTGGAAAACGACCAGTCGAACCGCTCGTAGTCGAACTTCTCCGGCGTGGCGCAGAACAGCGTCATGTTGCCGAAGTTGATCCTCCCGCCCTTGCGGTCGGCCTTGTCGCTGTCCACGTGGAGGCAGTAGGTCGCCTTGACCTTCGGGCCCCAGTGCTGGTCGCGCACCACGAAGTAGTCCTTCGCCTTTCCGTCGGGGTCCTTCATCATCACCACCGTGCGCCGATACACCAGGGGGGTGTCGAACCGCAGGTACGGGCCCACCGGATCCCACTTGACGTCCTGGGGCACCTTGGGCTGCTCGCGCAGGCGGCTGCTCTCGACCTGCCCGACGGCCACGTCCACATCCCTGGAAGTCTCGAGCGCCAGGACGCGCTCGTATCCGTCCATGTTGGCGTACTTGAAGTCACCGGCCGTGAAGGCCACGCGGTTGTGCATGTGCTCCTGGTCGGCCCGGGGGGAGTAGCTGCACATGTGGTCGATCGCCACCGGCCTGGCGTCGGCGCAGTAGTGGAACGACAACTGATCGCCGTGGTTATGCCCGCGGTTCGGACCGGACTTGAACGCCAGGAAGTTCTCGCGGACGGCCCCGGGGTGGGAACGGAACACCACGCCAAAGCCGGGCAACTCCTCGGTGCGGAATCTCCTCACGTCCTCGTGAGCGCCGAACTCTTTGGCAAGCTTCTGCACGTCCGGACCGGTGGGGTGAGTGTCGCCCAGCGGGAGGATCCGCCGCTTTCCGCCCCCCAACGGCTGGGAGGTGTGCAGCAGGAACGAGGCCGCCGCCTTCATGCGAGGCCATTTCGTCGGATCGAAGCCAAGGTGCTTGCGGCAGACCGGCGCCAGAACCTTCCAGCTCTTCATCGCGTGGGCAAGGTAGCCCGGGCACTCCTGCCCCGCCCCGCCCGGAAGCGTCACCGAAAAGAACAGATCGGTGCGGAAATGGTCCTCGGCCATCTTTCGCAGCCGACTGAACTGGGGATGGTCCTTCAGCGTGCAGGCCTTGGCAATGGGCGTCCTCATGAAGTCGGTGTAGAAGTTCGGGTTGATCGGCGACCAGTACTTCCAGTAGCTGCCGAAGGCGTCGTCGTCGAACATCACCTGCACGCGCGACAGGTTCCCGCGGCTGGGCTTGAAGCTGCCCTTCTGGGCTTCGCGGACGGCCGCCCTGCCCATCCCCCGCATCGGTCCGGAGGGGTTCATCATGTTCGAGTAGTAGTCCATGCCCGCAAAGCCACCGGGCTTGAGCCCCTCCCATTCCAGAACGTACTCGTGGGTGAGCTTGTCCAGCGGGAAGAAGCCCAACTTCCAGGCGAGATTCTTGAGCCGGTCTTCCTTGCGCGTCTTGCCCTTTCGCCGCGGGTGGGGAACCTCCGCGGTCTCCACCATTTCCTTCCCGCCGGCCAGCAGCACCCAGTAACGGCTGCCGCGGGCGGTGGGGCACCAGAGCCCGGCGTATCGGCCGCTCTTGTCGACCTTCACCTGTGGGAGGTTCTCGTGCGGCCAGACCCATTTGCCCGCCCGCAGCACCAGCGCGCCCAGCACGTCCCTGCCGTCATGGGCCCCGAAGAACCAGCCCTCGTCGAAGGCCTGCGTCCAGCGCGGCTGGAGGTTCATCAACGTGTCGCCGAGGCGGTCGTTGGGCTTCAGGTCCACCTCTTCCAGCCCCCCGGCCGGGCTGAAGGGCGCCTTGAACCACCGACGCATCAGCCCCTTCTTCACCCCCCAGCCGTGGGAGAGATCCATCTGCCAGCCGTCACCTTCGTTCATGCGGTGGGACTCTTCGACCTCGACCCACGGCCGCCCGCGCCAAACGGTAAACACGAACTGCGCAAACGGCTTCTCGATTTCCTCGGTGGGTTCGAACTCGTAGCGTACGCGGCACTTGGCAAACAGCGGGCCGCTGCCCAGCGGTGCCGTCTTGACGGCCTTGAGCTTGAGGTCGGTGCGGAACCGTGACTGCGTGCGCCGCCCCTTCACGCCCTTCCAACTCATGTCCACGATGGGCCCGTCCTCCAGCGGCTTGCCGATCTGGTCGCCGGGGATCCCGGCGTTGATCTTCACGGTCACAAGCCCGTTGGTGAGGGTCACGTGGTCGTCCTTGCCCGTCTCCAGCGAGACATCCGAGCGGAACGTCCGGGGGCTGGCGTCGGCGATGACCTGGTAGTCGTGACTCTCGGCGGGGTCGATGTTCGTCATCACCCAGATATCGCCCAACTTCGCGCCCCGGCGGGTCCGTTCGAGGATCTCGAACTGATACGGCACGTGCTCGCCGTCCTCCCGCACCACGATCCGGGTGGGGTCGAAGTCGCCCTTGGGTCGCACGCCCAGACGGACCGGCTCGTTACGGTAGGTGCCGGCGTGATTGGTGAGGCTCCACTCCAGCGGGTCGGCTCCGGCGACGGCCGTCGATATCAGCGTCGCCAGACAGAAAATGAGATGACGTTTCATGTCCAGTCTCCAGACAGGTCCATATGATCGAAATGACATTACTATGTACAACCACGCCCGGCCACACGGGTTCTGATTGTCCCGGCGTCAATCGCAGGTCGACAACGGCCGAAGCGTTTTGCCGTCCACCGCGTCCAGTTCGTCCCGCCAGAGGACCATGGGCAGGCCCTTCTCGCGCTGCAGCGCCCGGCAGACCATGTCGCACTTGAGGCGGAACAGGAACAGCAGGTCCGGCTTGTCGGGTACGTCGTTGAGCGTCTCGAAATTGCCCTGCCCCTTGGCGATGACCAGGTCGGCCTCCGCGAAACGCCGGCCGAGTTCGGGCGTACAGTGCTCCAGAAGCGTTCCGGGTGCGTCGTCGCCGTTGTCGATCACTTCGGCAAACTCGGCGATTCCCAGTTCCTCGGCGTCGCTCGGCAGCGCATCGTTGATGATCGCCCCGCCGCGGACCACGTAGGTAACCCGCCCGGCGGGCAACTGCTCCAGCAG
>JBKHHV010000297.1:0-4396 GCA_046539005.1 Phycisphaerae bacterium | reverse complement strand
CCATGGCCGTCACATTGTGACCGGCGTCGGTCACGTAGTAAAGCGTCTCCTCGAACGTCCCGTCCCCGTCGGCGTCCCGCAGGCGAGCGATTCCGCCCGCAACAAGTTGCGGGCCCTACGGCTCCGCCACCATGGCCGTCACATTGTGACCGGCGTCGGTCACGTAGTAAAGCGTCTCCTCGAATGTCCCGTCCCCGTCGGCGTCCCGCAGCCGACAGATCGGCGTGTCGATGTACCGCTGCGACCAGACGCATCGGGCGGCCTCCTGCTCAGTGCCGCCGGCCGTCTGGCGAGTTTGAGGTGATTCCGCCCGCAACAAGTTGCGAGCCCTACGGATGGTTCAACCCTCACTGCGTTCGGGCGTAAGAAAAGCCAGTGAAAAACGATTGGGGGGCTGGCCACCTGTCACTCAACGACGTTTGCGTGATCGGCCGCCATGACGCCGACCTGCTGGTCCTGGATGCTCACGGAAGGGGGTTGCCCTCCACCACGTGACAGGTGCAGACGGCCGGGATGTTCAGACGGCGGATCCGGTCGATCAGGTCTTCTTGCCATGCGTGGGCGATGAGCGCCTCGGGCTCCCATTCCAGCAGGTGACGCAATCCTTCCGTGTGCGGGCTGTTCTGGTGGAACGGCCAGGGTCTCGCCGGACGGGCCGCGGAAGTGACCCCCAACAGCACACCCCGCTGCCAGCCGCCGTCCTGGGCAAGCAGCAATCCGATCTTCCTCAGTTCCATCCCCGTTCTCTCCGAATCGGCACCCGCGACCCCTGCGCAGGCGGAACGCCCGCAATGCAATGGCCGCGGAAAACAGGGCAGAAAACGAATCACGGGGCTCAACGGCAATCACCGAGCCCATAGTAGTAGCCCCCCCTCGTCGGGCCGAGGTGCGTCATTTCTCCATGGTGATGACGAACCCCGAAGCCATCGCATCTGTACCCGACCTGGAAGCAAGGTTCTCGAGGGAAGTGATCGCCAGAAATGCCGGCAGGAAGAAAGCGAAGTAATCGTTGCCGCGATAGAACCGCGTGAACCGGATGTTCTTGAACCCGTGATGTTTCGCCAAGCGTCTCATGCCGGGAATACTGCAGTGATGGAAGAAGGCCGGGTAGCCGGTGGTGTCCAAGGCATAGGGGCGGAGGGCTTTGACCAGTCTTTTCTGTCGTTCCGGGCCAACCAGCCGCAGACAGATGGCGTACGGATGCCATTTGCTGGGGACGTAATGCACGCAACGCCCGCCTTCCTTAAGGGCATTGTACATCGACCGGAAGCTGGCATCGTTGTTGGGGACATGCTCCAGCACCGCGTTGGAGATGATCAGGTCATATGGTCCGCCGGGGATATCTTCTTCCACCGACTGAACGTAGAAGTGGTCGTAGCAGCGGTAGCATCCCTCCCGGCTCTCGATGTCCAGCCCGACGTAGCTGTAGCCCTGGTCCTTGGATAGCTGGGGTCTGTCGATTCCTCCCACTTCCAGCACACGCTTGCCGTTGGGATCGCCCAGCGCCTCGGTAATTGCCTGCTTAAGAACCTTCGGCCGATTGGGATACCTGAAGAAGCCCGGGTACTTCTTCCGGAGCTTCTCCACCCGGCGCCGATTCGTTGTTAAGGCGCCGGATATTGCTCTCTTTGCCATCATGCCCCATTTCCTCGCTATCTTCCTCGAACTGAGTACCAATCCGAAATTATACCTGTGCTCGATGATAAAAAGCTACTTGGTGGGCAAAATACAGCTTGGGAAGGGCTTGCCCGATGAGTTTACGAGCCTGACCTGGCTTTCCGGGTCAACCATAGTCGAGACATACCCCAGCGCGATCGGCTGTCGGTCCTGCGGGCTCAGGCTTCCGCTGGTCACGGTGCCCACCTCGCATCCGTCGGCCGTCTCGATCCGATCGCCCAGGCGAGGGATCGCCTTTTGCGGCGGGGTGTCGCCGGGCAGATGCAGCCGCAGCTTCACCGGCCTGCGGGAAAGCCCGCGATCCCGGACCTTCGCTACCGCGTCAGCCCCGAGGAAATCGTGACCGAAGTCCACGCATCTCTCCAGGCCGGCCGTCAGCGGGTCGATGGTTTCGTTCATCTCGTGTCCGTAGCGGGGCAGGCCCGCCTGGATCCGCAGCACGTCCCGGGCGGCCATGCCCAGCGGGGGCAGGGCGTTCTCGCCGGCCTTGTCGGTAATGAACCGCCACGCCTTCCCGCCCATCATCGACGGAATCGCCACCTCCAGCCCCCAGGCCGGCGCGTAACCGGTCCGCATCGCCACGTACCGGGCGACCAGCAGCGAGCCGGCCTTCACCGCCCCGCCCGGCAGGTCGGAGACGCCGAACGGCAGCACCGCATCCAAGGCCGTTCCCGCAGCCGGTCCGACGACCGAAAACTGCACCGTCTGCTGCGTGCGGTCGGTGATCCTCACGTCGAAGCCTTCGACCCAAACTGTGAAGTGCTCCAGCAGCTTCTCGCGGTTGCCGGCGTCCCCGGTGTACAACCACTCCTCGGGGAGGCGGACCAGGTATCCGCAGTCTACGATGCCGCCCCGCTCGTTGCACAGGCAGGTCAGGGCGGCGGTGTCGTCCTCCTGGTGGGCGACGTCGTGGGTGCAGAGGCGTTCCAGCAGGTCCAGCGCCCCGTCCCCGCGGATCCGCAGCCGCGTCAGGTGCGAAATGTCGGCCACCGCCCCGCGCTGTAGGGCAGCCGATGCCTCGTCCAGCGGGCCGCGGTAGCTCATGGGCACGGCCCAGCCGCCCTCGGTGCCCATGCGGGCTTCCATCGCCCGGTGTTTCTCATCCAGCGGGGTATGGGCGGCATCGGTGCTGAGGTCGCGTGGATCGGTCATGACGTTGAACGATATCCCGACCGCAACGGGCTGTCAACGCGGGGCGGGGAAGCCCGGGGTCGCCACGCCGGGTGAGGCTTGGAGTTTCACGACCCGGGACGATCTGCTACCATTCCTTCCCGCGGGTTGAGCTTGCCTCGATCAGACGAAAGGGACATAAGGAGGCCACCGTGCACATCCGACCCATGCAGGCCGAGGACTACGACGGCGTGATCGCCCTGTGGGACGCGACCGAGGGCGTGGCGTACCATCCCGGGGACGCCGACTCGCGCCCGAGCGTCGCGCGGTTCCTTCGCCGCAACCCCGGGCTCAGTTGGGTCGCCGAGGACGAAGGGCAGATCGTGGCGGCCGTGCTGTGCGGGCACGATGGCCGACGCGGCGGGCTGCACCACCTGGCGGTGGCGCAATCGCATCGACGGCGGGGGCTGGCCCAGGAGATGGTGCAACGGTGCCTGGAAGGGCTGGCGGGCGAGGGCATCGCCAAGTGCAGCATCCTGGTCTTCGGCGACAACCGCGACGGCCTGGCGTTCTGGGAGCGCAACGGCTGGACGCGCTACCCCGGCGAACTGGTCTTCCTCCAGAAGCGGACCGACGCCTGAACCGCCCATCCAGCGGCGCAGAGCCCGCACTGTCCTTCTCGCACAATCGGTGGAAATCTTTAGCGATCAGGGCGAATTTCCTGATGGGCCTCTCCGATAGGAAGGCAGCGAGGTGTCCGCGCCAGCGCGGCCGCCACAGGCCGTTTGAGGGAGAGTGCCGAATGGGTATTGAGAATATCGGTCAGTACGAGTCGTTTCAGGGCATCGGGTACATCCAGAATGCCTCCGGAGCCCAGCGGGCCCAGGGCTCGCAGAACAGGCCCACCGCCGGACCGGCCAGCGAGATGAGTTTCTCCCCGGCCGCCCGGATCGCCGAGGAGTTCGACCTGCGCAACATCACCCCCCGGCAGGTCACCCAACTCGCCGATCGGCTGCTGAAAGAGGGCCTGGTCAGCTTCGATCGCTATAGCTACCTGGCGTTCCAGCCCAAGCTGCCCGGCGGATACGCCGGCATGATCGAGTCGCTCACCGGCGAGTCGGTGGACCCCGATCAGCCGTTCGATCTCATCGACAGCCTCCAGACCGCCCTGGGCGCCCAGAAGCAGGCCGGTGCCGGCTCGGCAGCGACCGAGCGGACCGAGTCGCTCCTGAAGCTTACCCAGAACCTCGAATACATGCGGGGCATGGGCCTGTAACGAAACCGACGGACCGGAGAGCTGCCTGGGGCGAGTTGGCGGGTATGCCCGCTGCGCCGCTGCCTGAGTACCCATAAACGACGCCGGGACTGCTGCCCCGGCGTCTGTTCATTTCCGTGTTCTGTCCTGCGGCAACCGGCGGCTTTCCGGCGGCCGATCAGTCTTCTTTCTCGTCTTTGCCGGTGTCGGCGACGGGCGGGCGGCGGTTCTCCTTCAGTGCCACCAGCTTCGCCTCGGCCGAGATCATCACCGCCTTGATTTCCTCGGAGCGGTTCTTCATCTTGAGCCCCATGTCAACGGCCTTCTGCCACAGGCCCTTGGCCCGCTCGGTCC
>JBKHHV010000054.1:0-16452 GCA_046539005.1 Phycisphaerae bacterium | reverse complement strand
CACGAACATTCCGTCGATGCGTTAAACGGGCCCTCTTGTCAGGTAAGACGCCGCGCGGTACAGTGAGCAGGTGAGCAAGGCAGAGTCATCTTCGCCCGACGAACTGCCCGATCTCGAAGACTTCGAGAAAGCCCAGCATCGAGGCGATTTCGAGTTCGTCGAAGCGAATCTGGACAGGCTTGCCCAACTCATCCGGAACTACCGGGAAATCCGCAACGAACTGGTCCGCCTGGAACGCCGCGCACGGCGAATCCTGCAACGCCACGAGTTGCCTGCCGATCGCCGATTCCCGGACAGACCCGAATGAAACCGCCGTACACGTCGTATTGCCTCAACACGTCTGCGCAAAGAGGTGCCCGTGGCCGTCAGGAAACGCATTGCCGTGCTGGTTTCCATGGAGACCATTTACGGACTGAACATTCTGCGGGGGGTGGCACGCTTCGTACGAGCGACCGATGACTGGGACTTCGTCTTCAAGCCCTGGGAGACCGACTGGCAGGACTACGACCCCCAGGCGCTCCGCAACGGCTGTGATGGTATCCTCTGCGGGCTCACCCGCCCGCGCGAGCTGGAGTTGTTGCGCCAACCACCGTGCCCGATTGTCAGCGTCCTGGAGACTCACCAAGTCTTCGACGTCTGCCAGGTCCTGCCCGATCAGCGAGCGGCCGGGCGATTGGCTGCCGAGCATCTGCAGGCGTGCGGGCTGCGCCAGTTCGCCTGCTGCAGCCACCACTTCACGCGGTTTACCGACCTTCGTGTCGATGGCTTCGTGGAGGCGATCGATAAGGCCGACCTGCCGGTCCGGAGATACGACCACGACACCCGCCTGGGCGGCGAGTGGTCGCTGCCAGCCGAGCGACGGGACATCGCAGCCTGGCTCAGAACGCTGCCGACGCCGCTGGGGTTCTTCGCCGCCAGTGACCGGCGCGGGTGCCAGATCGTCCACTACGCCCGCGAGTTGGATATCCGCGTCCCCGAGCAACTCGCGGTCGTCGGGGTCGACAACATCGAGATGTTCTGCGAGTTCTCCCATCCGCCGCTGTCCAGCGTGGCGATGGATCACGCCCAAGTCGGCTACCAGGCGGCGTCGCTGTTGACCGACCTGCTGGACGGGAAGGCAACCCCTCCCGAGCCGGTTCTGGTGCCCCCGCGGTCGGTGGTCGCCCGGGCCTCCACCGACACCCTCGCCGTGGACGATCCCACGGTCACAGCCGCCCTGCGGTTTATCCGCACCAACGCCTGCCGGGGAATCACCATCGAGGACGTCCTTCGCGAGGTGCCCGTTGCCCGGCGGACGCTGGAGAAGGCCTTCCGACGCCACCTGGGACGCACGCCGTTCGGCGAGATCCGCCGCCTACAACTCCAGCGGGCCAAGGCGCTGCTGGCCGATACGGACATGGCAATGCCCGAGGTGGCGCGCATCGCCGGGCTTCGCGACGGCCGTTACCTCTCGGAGGTCTTCCGCAAGGAACTGGACGTCACTCCCACCGCCTACCGCCGCCAGTTCCGCAAGGCGTAACCGGCGGGTTGACATCGCGGGCGCGGCCGGCGGTCATCCGGCGAAGGCAGGCTCTGGAAACCTCCGCGGCGTGGGTGTACAATCGTCCCTCTTCGCAACCCGATCAGCAAGGAAACAACCATGTACGAGACCCGCGGCAAGGTGTTCGTGGTGGGCGACAATATCGACACGGACCAGATCATCCCCGCCGAATTCCTGAGCTACAACCCCGCCGACCCCGAGGAGCGGAAGTTCTTCGGCCGCTATGCCATGAACGGTGTGCCCGCCGACCAGTCCGGGCTGCCGGAGGGCAACGTGCCGTTCGTCAAGGATGGCGAGTTCTCCACCGAGTTCGCGGTGATCGTGGGCGGGCGAAACTTCGGCTGTGGTTCCTCGCGCGAGCACGCCCCGCTGGCGATCGCCGAGGCCGGGTGCAAAATCGTCATCGCCGAGAGTTTCGCGCGAATCTTCTACCGCAACAGCGTCAACGGCGGATACGTCATGCCGCTGGAGCCGGCCGAGTCGCTGATGGGCAAGTTCTCCACCGGCGACGAGGTCGAGGTCGATCCCCACGGGATCCAGATCACCAACGTCACTACCGGCGAGACCTTCGAACTCAAGCCGCTGGGCGACGTGGGTCCGATCGTCGCGGCCGGGGGAATCTTCGAATACGCAAGAGAAGCGGGCATGCTGGAATAGTCCCGCGCGACCGTGAGGCAGACGCCTGCGCTGATTTCGGGGGTCTTCATGAATGCTTACAGAACGACGGTCCTGCTGCTGATTGCCTCGGCGGTGGGCTGTCAGCCGGAGGCGACCACGCCCCGGCACCGTCAGGCGGTTACCACCACCCAGCCTGCCCCGGCCACCCGGCCGTCCGAGCCGACCACGCAGGCGGCGCCCCGCGAGGATGACGGCGGGCGGTCGGAGTCGCAAGTGCTCGGCAGGGCGTTCGGCGGGCTGCTGGCCGAGTGCGTGCTGCAGATCAAAAAGGACACCGGCAAGCTGCCCCCCGGTGCCAAGCGCCACGACTTCCCCGTGAAGGTCATGGAAGAACTGCTGCGGCACCATCGTCACGTGTTCCTGACCACGCCCCGGCAGGAGGCGGACTTCGCGGCCGACGACTTCGACGACGCCGGCAACCAAGCCGCCATCGTCACCCGTGCCCGGCAGGCCAGGCAATTCCACCTGCAGTTTCCGATGATGAGCCGTGCGATTCTCTCGCTCAACAAGGCCGGCAAGCTTAAAGATGCCGAACTGGAGCTGGCGCGGCGCATTCTGGACGCGCAGTTCAACGCGGCGCTTTCCCGGCTGCCCGGCAAGGGCCGTGAATCTTCGGACGAGTCGTGAAAAACGCCGCATCCATCCGCATTCGCCCCGCCGAGGGCGGCGGCAGCCTTCTGGCGGTCAAGGCCGTCCCCGGAAGCTCGCGGGACAGAATCGCCGGCGTGCTGGGCGACGCCCTGAAGGTGACCACCTCGGCGGCCGCCGAGAAGGGCAAGGCCAATACCGCCCTCGCCCGCACCCTCGCCAAGGCACTGGGACTGGGCAGGAAGGATGTGCGGATCGCCGCCGGGGCAACCAACCCGCAGAAGGAGTTCCATGTGGCCGACCTCTCGCCGGCCGAGCTTCGCCGACGCCTGGCGGAACTGTGACTGGCAGACTGGCTGGCTTTGGGCGTTTGCGTACGGGGAAATCGATGTATAATGTGTACAGCAGAATCACTCATCGGCCGACTGAAAGAATATGACGCCATTTCCATTCAGTTTCACGAAGACGCTGCAGGCGGTTGCCACTCTCCTGCGAAGGGAGAAGGGGCAGTCCATGTCCTACATGCGTGCGCTGAAACTTCTCTACATCGCCGACCGTGAAAGCCTTGCCGAGACCGGGCGCACCATCTCCGGGGACAAGGTCATTGCCATGAAGCAGGGCCCTGTTCTCTCGCGCCTTCTGGACCTCATCAAGGGCAAAGACATCCTCGCCCCCAAGTGGGACGAGTACATCGAGAAGGAAGGGTATCGGATCACGTTGGCGGCCGACCCGGGCAACGGCATGCTCTGCCGCTACGACATCGATAAGCTCGAGGAGGTCTGTGCCCGCTACAGAGAGCAGGACGAATGGGAACTGGTGGACATCACCCACACCTTCCCCGAGTGGAAGAAGAACCATCCCGGGGAGTCGTCCAGACCGATTCCCCTGCAGGACATTCTGGAGGCGGTGGGCAGGTCCGACCAGGCCGAAGCGATCGAGAGAGATGCCAAAGCAGCACGGTCGCTGGCAAGGCTGTTCGGTAACTGATGTTCCACAAGGGGGACACCTTCTGGGCAGGCGGTGTTACGGAGGGAGTCGACGGGCACCTCTGCGTTATTCTTTCGGATCCGGCAATCGATCCCGAACAGGTGGTCATCGTAACGGTCACCACCTGGGAGGAGTACAAGGACGATTCGTGCATGCTGGAACCGGGTGAACATCCGTTTGTCTGGCACCTCTCATGCATCGACTACAGGGGATTGGCATTTCCAGTCCCAGTCCAGAAACTGGAGGCCATGCAGGAGAAGGACTCGATCAAACCTCGTGAGCCGCTTACCCCCCATGTGCTCCACCGTGTCCTGGAAGGCGCCGGTGAATCGCCCTTTCTGCCTAACCTGTTCCACAAGATCCTGCTGGAACAGGATCTCATAGACTGACTACTCCGCGGCAACTCGGGCTTGCGATTGAACGCACCAAGCCCCATGATGTCCACGTTCGCAGTCGCCAACGCCGACACGCGCATCCTTCTGAGCGGCAGCCGCGGGCAGATCCGCGCCGAAGTGCAGCGATGCATGGACATCGGCAGGAAATGCCCGGGCTCCATCATGGCAGTGGGCAACCACATCCCCGCCAATACGCCGGTGGAAGACGCCCTGTACTACAACGAGGTCTACGAGGCACTGTCCCGGCGCTGAGACGCTCGAAGCCGGCGGGGGCTCGAAATGACAACGGAGACGGCAGCGCACCGCGCCACCGTCTCCTTGTCTGTACCTGCGTCTGCTTGCTCTCTGTGGCTGGGCTCTCTCAGAACCACCAGGCGTCGCCGGCCTTCTCGGTCAGCAGGATGCGCTGGAGGTAGAGGACGGCCTTTTCGAAGCCCTCGTTGACGCTCATCAGCGAGTCTTCGTGTTCGATGCTCAGCACGCCGTCATAGTCGTAGGTCCGCAGCATCGAGATGAACGGCTTCCAGAAGTCGTCGCCATGGCCGTAGCCCACGGTGCGGAAGACCCACGCGCGGTTCTTCAGGTCGCCGTAGCTCTGGGTGTCCAGGTTACCGGTAATCGCCGAGTTTTTCGGGTCGATGCCGGTGTCCTTGGCGTGCACGTGGAAAATGCACTTGTTCTCGCCGAGGTACCGGGCGGCCTCGACGGGATCGATGCCCTGCCAGAAGAAGTGGCTGGGATCCAGGTTCGCCCCGAGGTTCTTCCCGGCCGCCTTCCGCAGGCGAACGATGTCGGTGGGGTTGTGCACCGTCATGCCGGGATGTGCCTCGAAGGCGATCTTCACGCCCAGCTTGGCTGCGAAGTCATTCTCTTTCTTCCAGTAGGGGACCAGCACCTTCTCCCACTGGTAGGCGGACATCTCGGAGTACTCGTCCGGCCAGGGGCAGGTAATGAAGTTCGGCGTGCGGTCCTGCGGGCTGCCGCCGGGGCAGCCGGAGAAGTTGATCACGCATGTCTTGAACTCTGCCGCGAGCTGCACGGCCTGTCGGTGCAGTTTGTGGTGGGCCTTGGCGATGTTCTTATTGGGGTGTACCGGGTTGCCGTGGGCCGCGATGCCGATGACTTCCAGCCCGTGGTCGGCGATCTTGGCCTTGAGGTCCTTGAACTTGGTCTTTGTCTTCTGGATGTCCGCGAGGTCCCAGGGGTCGCCGGGGTAGGGTCCCAGCGGCAGCTCGATGGCATCGAGCCCGAGCTTCTCGCAGTAGTCCAACGCCTCATCGAGAGTCATTCCGCCAAACAGCGCCGCCATCACGCCGAGTTTCATGGGGTTCTCCTTCGCTTGGGAATTGCGTGCGGTCTGGCCGGGCGAAGCCCGCCCGGCCGAGGCGCTATTATCCATCCCCGCGGCGCCAATGCAAGAAAGCAGCGGGCAGTACCCGCGCCCGCGCACAACCGCTTGCCGCCGACGGGGCGGACTTCGTATGCTGTCAGGATGCGCACAAACTCGCCACAACACCTTGTACGCGGCAACAGCCGAAAGTGGAACCCCGGCGATGTCCTGCTGGATGACGCGGTCGCCAAGACGCCGGTGGACTGGAAGAGCCTCTTCGGCAACGATCGGCCCGTGGAGTTGGAAATCGGAACCGGCAAGGGCACGTTCCTGCTGGCCCGGGCGCCGGCAAGGAAGGACCTCAATTTTCTGGGGATCGAGTACGCCCGCTCCTACGCGGCCTACTCGGCCGACCGGTTCCGCCGGGCCGGGCTGCACAACGTCCGCATGCTGGCGGCCGACGCGGTGCCGTTCGTGACCCATTGCGTTCCCGACGGCAGCCTCTGGCGGGTGCACATTTACTTCCCGGACCCCTGGCCCAAACGCCGGCATCACCGCCGGCGGTCGATCCAGAAGCCGTTCGTCCGGGAACTGAAGCGGGTGCTTCGCCCGGGCGGGCAACTGCTGATCGTCACCGACCACCTCGACTACTTCCACCAGATCCGCACCGTGCTGGAAGGCGAGGACCGCCTGGCGGTCGTACCGTTTCCGAACATGGCCGACGAGGACGGGCAGATCGTGGGCACCAACTTCGAGAAGAAGTACATCGCCCAGGGGCGTCCGTTTTACCAGGCCGCCCGGCTGCGATTCTGAGGCGGCAGGAAGAGCCCGCGTGGAGAGAATCTTCGAGCCCGATCGGTTCGTGGCAGGGTTTCAGTAAGGTCGGGAGGTTCGATTGCGGGGATGAGGACTGGAAATCCCCGCTCTCGCGGGCCTAGAATACAGGGAAGCAGATACGTTCTGCGCTGCGGGCGCGGGCAATTCTGGCGAATGTGGCTTGCAGATTTCCGGTTTTGCGGCGATAATGGAGCCATCGGACAAGTCCCCCTTCTCTGACCTGACTGATTTCCGGCGTAACCGGTGGAGGTATCACGCATGGCCTACGTCCAGGGCCAACTTGACATCGAGGGCATGAGACGGCTGGAAGAACAGCTTGCCTCCATGCTGCAGGAAACGGCGACCGAAGTGGCGCACACCGACTGTCTCGACGACGAGCAGCGGGCCGAGATTTACACCATCCTCAGCGCACTGCAGGCCGACAGCGAAATGCACCGGGGGACCATGAGCCTTCTTGCACGCAAGGGCGGCGGGGAGTACGTAGCCGATGCTTGAACACGCCATGCTCCGCGACCTGTTTGAGGACCTGCTGGACAAATCCCGCCAGGCACGCGAAGGGTACGAGGCACTGGCAGCCCGACCGGAGGCGGCCGAGTTGCGGGAGAAGTTGCTGCAGATCGAGCGGGACAAGTCCCGCCACGTCTACCTGGTCGAACGACTGCTCGAAGTGGTCCAGTAACCGCGGGTCGTTCTCGGCAGCACGCCTGCCTGTCTGTTTACCAACCCCCTGCCTGTTCCCTAATCCGACCGGGAAACCGGTTCCCGCGCCAAGATTGCCCGGCCGATCAGAGGTTCGCGAGGCGCTGGGCCTTGTCGTGTGCGATCAGTGCATCGACCAGCGGGTCCATGTCGCCGGCGATGATGCGGTCGAGGTTGTAGTTGGCCCCTTCCTGTCCTTCCCCGCGCAGGCGATGGTCCGAGCAGCGGTTCTGCGGGAAGTTGTAGGTGCGGATCCGCTGGGAGCGGTCGCCCGAGCCGATCATCGCCTTGCGGGCGGCAGCCTCCTTGGCGGCCTGCCGGGACCGGTGATGCTCGTAGACGCGGGCGGCGAGGATGCGCCTGGCCTTGGCGCGGTTCTTGTGCTGCGACTTCTCGTCCCGCATCGAGACGGTGATGCCGGTGGGCAGGTGCTCCAGCTTGATCGCCGATTCGACCTTGTTGACGTTCTGCCCGCCCGGGCCGCTCGCGCGGGAGGTGTGCTCCTCGACGTCCTTCTCCCAGTCGATGTCGACCTCGATGTTCTCCGGCTCGGGCAGCACCGCGACGGTGGCAGCCGAGGTGTGAATGCGCCCCTGCGACTCGGTCTGCGGCACGCGCTGCACCCGGTGGCCTCCGCCTTCGTAACCCAGGCGGGCCCAGACGTTCTCGCCCTTGACGTTGGCGACCACTTCCTTGAAGCCGCCCAACTCCGTCGGGCTCCCGGAGAGGATCTCGAACTTCCAGCCTTTCTGCTCGGCATAGCGGCGGTACATGTCCAGCAGGTCGCCGGCAAACAGGGCGGCTTCTTCGCCCCCGGTCCCCGCGCGGATCTCCAGAACCACCGAGCCGATGGCCGCTTCGTCACTCATTACCAGCAGGCCCTTGACGTGCTCGATGGCGTTCTCGGCCTGCTCCTTGAGTTCCTCGTACTCGGCGGCGGCGAGTTCCTTCAGGTCGGCATCGCCGTCGGGGTCCTCGAGAATGGACATCGCCTCGTCGCGGTCGCCGGCAAGTTTGCGGTACTCGCGGTAGGGAACGACGATGCGCTCCAACCGCGATCGCTCCTTGGACAGCGCGATGATGCGGTTGGGGTCGGTGGCGACGGCGGGGTCGTTCATCTGCTCGGTCGTCTCCTCGAAGAGACGGTCGAGTTCATTCAGCTTGTCCAGCAGCGTTTCTTGAGAGGCCATGGCGTTCTGCCCGGATAACAGGAGCGGAGGCGGTGGGCAAGCGCGCGGCCGTCCCGGTGGGGTCGCTGCGCGCGGGCATACAAAAACGCCGACGCCTCGCGCGGGGCGGACGTCGGCGTTGGTAGGGCTACGGTCGCTACTTCTTCTTCTTGCGGTGGGAGAAGTAGTCTCCACCGAACTTCCGCTGGAACTTCTCTACGCGTCCTGCCGCGTCCAGCAGCTTCTGCTTGCCGGTATAGAACGGATGGCAGGCCGAGCAGATGTCCACCTGGATATCCTTGCCGCTGGCCGAGCGGGTCGTGAAGGTGTTCCCGCAGGCACACCGGACGTTTACGTCGGTATATTCTGGATGGATGTCGGTCTTCATGGTTGTTGCACCTCTGGTTCGTCTCGCCGGTTCGCGAAAGAGCGTTATTTTACCGCCCGGGCCCGCGAGTGCAAGACGGAAAAACCGGAGTTTTCGCCGCCGTTTCCGGCCCGCCGATGGGAGGCCTACAGAAAGCCCTGGTGTTTGAGTTCGCTGCGGATGAACTCGATGCGCTGGCTCTGCGTGGACGGGGGTTTGCTGGCGTTGAACAGGAAACGCATCTTGGTGGTCTGATAGATGGCGGTAATCGCCCACAGCCGGACCTTCGGGTCGGGGTCCGTCAGCGCCGCCACCAGCGACGGAACCGACTCCTTCTTGCGGAGGCGCGACAGGCCCTTGGCGGCTCCGGCCCGGGCTTCGGCGTCGGCCTGGGGGCTGTTAAGCACGGCCGTCAGCACCTTGGGCTGGAGATCGTCGTAATTCCCGAGCGTCGCGGCCGCCTCGCCGGCGACTTTCCCGCGCTTCTCGCTTCGGACGATCTCCTCCAGGATGCGGCGTTTCTCCTTGCTGCGCTTCTCGCCCAGCGACTGGACGGCCCGAACGGCCACGCGGAGGTTGTCGCTGCGGGTGAGGTCTTTCAGGGTCGAGACCGATTCGGCGTCGCTTCTCTCCCCCAGACCTTCGGCGGCGGCCAGACGGTCCTTGGGATTGTCCGACTTCGCCTTGGAGGCAAGGTCTTCGCCTTGGAGGAAGTAGAGAGCCCCAGCGAGAATCAGCAGGGCAACCACCACCCCGCCGGCAATCAGAAGCTTACGGTCGTTCAAGGCAGCACTCCGACGCTTACGGTTTCCAGATGTCGTTTTCTTCGGGCTGGTTCTCGGGATCCAGCTCGTAGGGGTCCATGTGGCGGACGCTCCCGTCGGCAAAGGCGGTGTTGGCTACCTTGCGGTCGGCGAAGTGCCGCGGAGCCAGGAATTCCTCGGTGTTCATGAAGTCGTCGATCACGTTGTCGCTGTCTTCGTCCACGTTGACCACCGAGCGGTGGTACTCGGTCAGCAGCACCTGCCCGCTGCGCCCCAGGCGGGTGGGTACCTGGTTGTTCATGCCGTAGCTGGTCACGCCCCCGCCTTCGAGGAAGACCGCTTCGTCGACGATGTTGCGGTAGTTATCGCCGGTGAGGCGCATCAGCACCTCGCTCTTCCAGTCGTCCCCGGCGTCCCCCTTGCACAGCCAGTGGTCGCTGCCGCAGTGCGTGTCGCCCTCGGGGTCGAGGGACTGGAACTCCCAGCCGTCTTCTTTCTCGGTAATCAGCACGGCCGCGTCGTCATCGACGGTGATGATGTTCTCGTTGCTCTTTCGCGACCGCTGGGCGAAGGGGTACCAGTTGCTGCAGAAGCAGTGGTCGCCCTGGTGGGAGGTCGGTTTGGGGTTCAGCAGGATCTGCTTGTCCTCCAGGTCGCGCCCGGCGAAGATATCCTTGAGGTAGCTGAACTTCGTCCCGCCCGAGACCTGGGTGATGTACACGTCGTCCAGCACCGAGTCATCCTGGATTTCCCCGTGTTTGCGGTCGTCCTTGGGGCACCTCAGCAACGCCGCCGCTTCCTGTGCGGTCACGAAGGAGATCCATCCCTGGGCGGAGGGAAGACTGCCGGCCGGCTTGCCCGCACCGTCCGTTCGCATCACGTCGACCAGGCGGTGCATGTTGGACTTACACTGGGCGTCGTAGGCGTATTCCTTCGCCATCGAGAGGCTCGGCAGCAGGATGCTCACCAGCAGGGCGATCACCGCCAGGACGATCAGCAACTCCACCAGTGTAAATCCCCACCCCCGGCGTCTGCCTGCCCGAATGCTCAAACCGGCCATGATGTCTCTCCCTGCCACGCTTCCGTCGGATGGAGCGTAACTGAAATGTATCCGCCGTGAACCACCGGTGTATCCTGGGCACCAACAGCACCGAATGATACCGACCTTTATTTTTTCATTATAAGGCAGTTTTCAGCAGATTATCAAGTATTTGCGGCACACACGCCGTGCTTTTTGCCGGATCAAGGCGGGAAGCTACTTCAGCAGGTCGGTGAGGACGCGGACCATCTCGACCGCGCCGTTGCTTGCGAACAGCGCCAGCGGCGCCACCAGCATCGCCGTGGCCGCCAGAATCATCGCCACCGCGGTGGGGGGAGTTTCGGCCGTCTCGCGACAAAGCTGACCGTGGAGTGTTTCTTCCAGTTCCCGGGCGAGGGCGGGGTCGGCATCGCTGAGCTTGACCGACACGTTCCGCAGCAGTGGAAACGCCGAGACTTCCACCGTGCCGTGCTCCCCGGGTGGGGACCGGTTCGTGCCCCAACTTCTGCAGCGACCGCCACAACGCCCGATGCGCGTCGGGCAGGGAAATGTTGTAGATCACCCAGCCGTGCCCGCGTGGCGCCAACACCTTCACCCCCAGCGCCACAAGCCCCACCACGGCGACCACATAGGTCAGCGACCCGCCGGGCAGGTAGTCGATCACGGGCAGCACAAACAGCGGGCACAGGGCGCCCATCAGCAGGGCGAAGTCCTGGCGGGCAGAGAGCAACTGCGGATGGCTGCGGGAGTTAAGAAACCCCAGCAGGAGGAAGTAGACCGAGATCGGAACCACGACCGTGGCGATGCGAACGGACAAATCAATGGTGTCGGCGCTGAGCATCATGTTCGCTGGTTCCGCTTGCCGCCGGTAGAAACCCGTACATTCAACCCATCTATTCTACTGGATGTCCTGCCGATCCGCCACTTTTCTGTACCCGATTGCCTTCATTACGTCCAGAACCTCCGTCCAGCTCGGGAACGGGCGGCTGTTGACCTGCTTGTACTCCTCGTTCGCCTGGAGGAACTCAAACTGCTCGGGGGTCATCTCCCCTTCCTCGGCCATGCGGCGATCTTCGCTGCGGCGGCGTCCCGGTCCGCGCCGGCGATCGAGCCCGCTGCGGCGGTCCACCACGCTCCTGCGGCGGTCTCCGTCACGTCGATCCGGTCCGTTGTAGTTCGACTCTTCCGACATTTCGCTCTCCGTGCGCTGGGTTGGCAGGGCTCCATTTTCCCTACCTATCGGAACCGCCACTCCTGCGGTGCAAACGAATTTCCACCCGCAGATGTTGCGGAAATCCATCCCGTCCGGGCTCCGATCTGTCCGGAAGCGGCCGACCCTGGGGGTCACAATTCCTCTTCGTCTTCGAGCTCGTCCTCGTCGTCTTCGTCCCCGAGGTCGCCGAACAGTTCTTCTTCGTCGTCTTCCTCGTCGAAGCCGAGGTCTTCCTCGGTAAATTCCTCATCGAGGTCGAATTCGTCCTCTTCCTCGTCGTCGAAGAGTTCGTCGTCTTCCTCGAACTCCTCGGTGTCCTCGCGGTCGGCGATAATCTCGCTGGCCTCGTCCAGCAGGGCGTCGGGCACCATCACCGCCACGCCGCGGGTCATGTTGCGACGGGGAACCGCCGGCTCTTCCTCGTCGGGGTCCTGGGGACCCGTCTCGTCGGAGAGGACCACCGGTATGTCATGATCTTCGAGGATCTCCCGGTACTTCTCGGCGTCCTCCTCGTTGCGGGCGAAGACGGCCGGGACAAACTCCCCGTATTCCTTCTCATCCATCGCGTCGAAATCGTCGTCGACTGGCATGCGCAACCTCGCAGGTCAGTGAACCGGAAACCCATTGGGCAGTATAGGCGCTACCTATTTGACTTCGGCAAGGTGGGATTGCAACATTTTCCCGATCTTACTTTCTTGCACCGCGAAAGATACACAACCGTTCGTGTGGAAAGGTCGCAGGAGCCAGAAACAGTCCAGCTCACCCCCTGCGCTGGTCGATACAACCAGGGATGCTGCGCCCGACAGACTGGATCGACCGGGCCGCAGACCGTACGATAGAAAATCGTGGGAACGTCACATATCCGGGCCCGAGCCAAGGGAGTCCTCCATATGACAGCCATTCGCCCCAGAAGGCGGACACTCGTCGCTGCGTTCCTGCTGACCGCCGTCGCTGCCGTCGCCGGTGGCTGCGGAACCGGCAGCTCGCTGGATCCGGTCAACACGAAGTACGTCACCGGGGACCGCAAGCAGCGCGGCCTGGTTATCATCCTTCCGGGTATCGAGGGGATCAGCCCGGCCAACATGGAAGTCCGACGCGGGCTGCTGAACGCCGGAATCGAGCGGGCGATCATGATCTACTCCTGGAACCGCCCGGGAGTCATCGTCAACCAGGTCGACTTCCTGGGCAACCGCCTGGCCGGTGCGTTCGTGGCCCGGGTGATCTCCACCTACCAGGACCAGTACCCCGACCGTCCGGTGCACGTGATCGGACACAGCGGCGGGGGCGGCGTGGCGGTCTTCGCCGCCGAGTCGCTGGAAGAAGGACGAACCGTTGACGGGCTCATCCTGCTCTCGGCGAGCATATCCGCCGGCTACGACCTCTCCAAGGCGCTGCGGCACGTGGAGGGGCGGATCGTGAACTTCTACAACCCCGCCGACTCGGCCCTGCTGGGGACCGGGACCACGCTGATGGGTACCGTCGACGGCGCCCACACCGCCTCGGCCGGGCTCAACGGCTTCACCCGCAACTACCCGGGCCTGGTGCAGTCTCGCATCCACTCCTACGGGGGCGACCCGCACTTCGCAACCACCAAGCAGGGCTTCGTGACCTCGCGGGTGGCGCCGCTGCTGGGACCGGACGCCCCCCCGGCCCCGGTAACCACCAACACGCCGAACCTCGCCCCCTGAGCAGGCGCAAATCCGGCTTGCCAGAACGCCGATACAATGCTAACGTAACAGCCCCTTCGCCCCCGGGCGTCGGCCGCGCCGACCTAGCTCAACGGCAGAGCACAGCTTTCGTAAAGCTGAGGTTATGGGTTCGAATCCCATGGTCGGCTTTTCTCTTGCGCAGGGAGTCACCATGCATCGATCGCTCCATGCCTCGCTGGCAGTTCTCACACTCGCTGCCGTCTGCAGCGCCGAAACGCCGAGCAGAAGCTTCACCCTCCCGGTCGCCCGCGACGTGGGCATCTGCGCCCATCCGCGCGAAGTCACGCTGAACACCGGCGGCAATCCTCGCGTCCGCGTGAAGGGCAACGAACACTACTACCTCTTCGACGTCGATCGCGACAAACTCCCCCCGATGCACGTCTCGTCGGCCACGCTCAAGCTCAAGCTCGCCAAGGGCGGCTTCCACAAGCTCGCCCTGTCCACCGTCGCCGCCCAGTGGGTCGAAGGCACCGCCGTCAACAAGCCGCAGAAGGGCTCGGCCTGCTTCACCCACCGTCGCTATCCCGAACTCGCCTGGACGCCTCACGGCGGGACCTTCCTGCAGGCGACCTTCAACAACCCGCGGATGGTCTGGAAGTCGGCCGACTTCCGGAGGGCCGCAGAGGGCTGGGTGATCGTGGACATTCCGCCTGCCCTCGCCCAGGCCCTGGTGGACGGCACCACCCACGGGCTCGTACTCGCCGAGGAGGCCGGGCAGACCCGCCAGAACCATGACATCTACACTCGCCGCCAGAAGAACGCCGCCCCTGCGCTGACCATCACCGGGAAGGTGCTCGACCGCCAGGCCGGGCCCGTGCGCCGCCCCATGCACGCCGCGAGCCCCGACCCCAACTACGCCACGCTGCGGACCGGCGCCATCCGCGTTGCACCCTCCTGGGTTCGTACGGACGCAAAGAACGGCAAGCCCCACCCGCCGGGCGATTCGCACGAGATCTCCGTCTTCGATCCTGCTGGCGGCCGACTGCTGCGGAAGGTCATGACGTTTCATTCCGGCCCCGTGACTGTCGCCGGGCTCCCGCCGGGTCGAAAGGTGACCGTCGGCATCCGGACCTTCCTCAACGGCCGGGTCCATGAGCCCGCCCGGCCGGTGGGGGTAACCGTCAGCGACGCCCGGCAACGCCCTCGCGTGCCCCGGCCCGTTGAGCGGAAGGCCTTCCCCGCCGTCGCCACGTGCAAGGGCTGGCGGGGCGAATGGCACCGGGTGCACGACCTGGTCGACCCCTCGGCCGGGTCCGACCATCCGGACGATGCACGGCTGCGGCGTCCGCTGACCCCGCGCGGGGCGTGGGTGAGCTTCCAGTGGGTGGTGACCTGGCCGGACGGCCGCGCCCGCAACGTTAGCCCCGGCGTGAAGGTCACGCACAGCGGGATTCAACCCGATCGCCCGCTGCCGGTGCGGGTGTACCGTGCCTGGTCGGTGGCGGCCGGCAAGAAGCAGGTGCCCGATGTGCTCGTGCCCGTGGACGCCGGCGAGACGGTGGATCTGCCGTGGAAGAAGAACGGCCTGCAGAACCAGCGCAACCAGACGTTCGTGATCGACGTGTGGGTTCCCGAGGACGCCGAAACCGGGGCGTATGGACTGTCGGCCGAGCTGACCGACGACGGCCGAACGTTGCTGCAGGCGTCGGCCGGTTTTGACGTGGCCGCGCCGGTGCTGCCCGGCGAGTTCCACGTTGCCGGCGACATGAACACCTACAGCTCGCCCGCCTCGGCGATGGGGCTTCGCCCGAGCGACCCGGCGGCTTTCTTCGAGATGGAGCGGAAGTACTACCGCCTGGCTCACGCCCACCGCATGACCCTCAGTGTGCTGCCCTACAGCCAGGCCGGCGAGAGCCACTGGCGAAGCGCCCCTGCCCTGGAGAAGCAGAAAGACGGCAGCCTGCGGGTCGCCGGGTTCGAGCAGTGGGACCGGCGCTACGGGCCGTTGCTGAGCGGCGAAGCGTTCGGCGGCAGCACCGGCTACGTCGGCCCGGGCAGCGGTCGGCCGATCCGGCACATGTACCTGCCGCTGCACGAGAACTGGCCCGCAAGACTCTCCGACCACTTCCGACCCTGGCCACCCCCGAAGGACTACGACAGGTTCCTGCTGTGGACGGCGAAGCTGCCCCGCCCGGAGCGGAGCTTGGCCGGCGGCCAGGGCGCGAGGCCCTACGAGCGCTCTTTCAAACAGGTGCTCGGGCAGTTTGTCGAGCATCTTCGCCGACGCAACCGGACCGACACCCGCATGCAGGTGTACCTCAACAACAAGTACTACTTCCGCCGCCCACGCCAAAACGGTCGACCCGGCCGCGGGGTGAGCCTCTGGCTGCTGGATGAGCCCATGCACGCCGACGACTTCCGGGCCCTGCGGATGTTCGCCTCCTGGACCCGGGACGTGACGGCCGAGGCGGAGGACGTGCCGGTCGACTTCCGCATCGACATATCCAGGCCGACGCACCAGCGCGACTGGTTCGACGGCCCGCGGGGCCAACGCCTGGTGGACCTGAATGTCTGTGCCGACCAGCTTTACGACCAGCGCCGCCTGCTCCGACGCCGACGGGTCGAGTTCGGCGAGCGATACTGGAACTACCGCATGCCCGGCTCGTTCGGCGCGAGTAACGACGGCTGGAGCCTCTGGCCCGTCCGCAGCTACTGCTGGGGGGCCCTGGGCACGCTGCCGTGGCAGACCATCGCCTCCGACGGCGACCTGCAGAAGGCCGACGCCACGGCGCTGATGTACCCCGGGCGGAAGTTCGGGCTCTCGCGGCCGCTTCCCTCGCTGCGGATGAAGGCGTGGCGCGAGGGGCTCCAGACGGCCGAGTTGCTCCATGCCCTCGCGCGGAAGGAGAACTGGTCGCCGCTGCAGACCCGGGCGTTCGTCGCCGAGGTCTGCGGCTGGAAGGAGAAAAGCCTGTTCGACCCGCCGCCCGGGTCGAAAGTGGTGAGCTTCCGCGGCTGTGACCTGTCGGACGTGTTGGCCGCCGCGGTAAGGAAGCTCTCCAAAGACGGCCGTCTCAAAACCCGGCGGTTCCGGGGCCGTGGGTGTCTTCGACACCCGTGCAGCGGCGAACAGCGCTGAACGCCAAGGCGACCCGCTGGCGTTTGCAGGCATAGGAGCGTGGAGGGAATTGGCGCAG
>JBKHHV010000296.1:0-4442 GCA_046539005.1 Phycisphaerae bacterium | reverse complement strand
AAAGCCTACTCGAAACTCTCATAACACCTGGATCAGATTCCGGGGAGCATTCCAGTCGCGTATTCAGTTCAGTTGCCAAGATACCTTTCTCTGCTTCTGACTGAAAGATGATCTACTGCAGTTGCCAGCGTCTGCGGAGGACCCACTCGGCGGTGATGAACGCCACGAACAGCACGAACAGCAGCGGGAAGTTGTAGAGCTGCACCAGGCGTGCCTCGGCCACCACGCCCGCCCGCCCGGCCTGGAGCTTCGTTACGTGGTCCGCCAGTTCGGGCAGGCCCGCCAGTTGCACGTATCGCCCGCCGGAATGCTCGGCGATCTGCTCCAGCAGCCTGTCGTTGCGGGCCAGGCGTTCGGTCTCGGCCGACTGGGGCGCCACCTGCACCTCGATCGAGTCGCTTCCCAGTTCCTTCTCGCCGGCCGCGTCGGTCGCCCGGACGGTAACACGATATCGGCCGTCCGTGCGCGGGGTGAAGTCGGCCTCCCACACGCCCGCCACGCGGGACTCCACCAGCGTGATCTCCTCCGAGCCGCCCCCGCCGAGATGCGAAACGCTGCAGAGAACCCGCGGCTTGTCCAGCTTCGTTCCTTCCGGGTCCCACACACGGGCGCGAATGCCCAGCCGCTCACCGACCTGCAGGTACGTCCGCTCCAGCCGCAGCAGCACGTCGGGGCTCGCCCGGCGGGACTTGGTGTCCACCCCTGCCAGCCAACGCACCAACTGCCCCCACAGGCGCGGGTAGGGCGAGGGCAGCCCGGCCGCGCGCATCGGGCCGTCCCACTGGTAGGTCGTGTCGATGGTCATCGCCGCGGTACGCCCCTTGCCGACCACCTCGTTGACCGCCAGCACGGTCAGGGGACCGGCCGCGTTCCGCCGGGTGGGGTGGACCATCAGCACCTTCGCCCCGCCCTTGGCGCGAGGAAGGGTCACGCAGCCTTTCAGCGGCTCCAACTCCGGCATCCCCTCAGCCGCCTCGCGCCCACCGGGCCCCGGGAAGAAACCGGTGATCCCCTCGAGGATGGGATGAATCTCCCCGGCCGCGGTGGTCTGCGGCACGAAGGCGGTCATCTCCTGCTCGGCCTGGCGGTCGCCCACCTCGACGGGCAGAACCTTCTCGACCTCCGTCCCGCCATACCCGCCGGGGCCGAAACTGTTGCGCCCGCCCAGCATCAGCAGCCCGCCGCCGTCGCGGACGAACTGCCCCAGCCGCCGGAGGCGCGCTGAGCCGCCGGTTTTCAGGAACGTCGCGTCCACGTCGCCGAGAATGATCACGTCGAACAGGCGGAAGTCGGAATCGGTGGTGGGCAGCCCCGAGAGCTGCCGACCATCGATGCGACCCTGCCCCCAGAACCGGTTGCGGTCGACACGCACCAGCCCCATGAACTGCACGTTGGAGTCGGTCATCAGCAGGCGTTTGAGGGCCCGGTACTCCGGGCGCATGGACCCCTCGATGTACAGCACCCGCACGCGGGGCTCGGACAGTCGGACGTGCAGCGCCAGGTCGTTGTCGTCGGGGTTCGTCTCGGCCGCGTCGGGCTCGATGGCGAGTTTGAGCTTCCGGACGGCTGACGCCGCATCGCCACCGCCGGTGCGTTTGGGCGTCCACTTCAGTTCCAGCGGGACGGTCTGGGCGTTCTTGTCGGTCGTGACGTCGCGCGAGGCGAGAACGTCGCCGGTGGCGGCGTCCAGCAGCCGCACCTTGAAGAACCGCCCGGCAAACCCCGACAGGCGAGCCTGCAGACCGATGGTCGCCACGTTGTCCACCACCACTTCCATGGGGGCGTCGGCCGAGACGATGCGCAGGTTCCGTCGGCCGGAGAGGGTTTCGTCCCTGGAGCCGACGCCGACGGGGTACACCGGCACGCGGGCCTCGACCGAGGCAATCCGCACGTCCGGGGCGGTGTTGACGTTGTCCACCCCGTCGGTGATGAGCACCACGCCCGCCAGGTCCGATGGCGGAAAGTCGGCCGCGGCGCTTCGCAGCGCGTGGGCGAGGTTGGTCCCGTCGGTGCCTTCCCCGCCGGGGCGCAGCTCGGCCAGGTCGCCCAGCGAGCCGGACGACTGCAGCGACCGGGCGAAGTGGTAGTACACAGGGCGAAAGCCCCGCCCCAGCCGCTCCTGCTGGGTCCGCAGCATCTGCAGGGCGTGAGCGTAGCGCTCGGGCATGTTCTGTCCGTCGGTGGTGGCCATGCTGGCCGAGCGGTCCAGCACGATCGCGAGGTAGGGCTTGCGGGTGTCGTCCTCGTCCAGCAGGCTCAGGGCGGGCAGAAACAGCAGCAGCATCAGCGACAGGACCCCGCCGAACCGCAGCGCCATGAGGGCGGCCATCCGCCCGGTGCCCAGGTAGGCGTAGACCGATGCGTAGAAGACGCCGATCGCCCCGGCGACTCCCATGCTCAGCAGCCCTGCCCCCAGAACGTGCTGCCACGGGATGGCGGCACCGCTCAGCGTCAGCAGCCCGATCAGCAGCGGAACCGGCAGCGCCAGCCCCGCCGCCGCCAGCAGCGACCGACCGGCCGACCGGCTCCGGCCCCGTGCGTAGGAGACACCCGCGTCGATCAGCAGCGCCGCCACCAAGGTCACCGGTCCGCCGGCCGCCGACAGACAGATGAGCCCGTAGCGGCGACGGCCCTTCACAAGCTGCACCACGCCCCAGACCACCACCGCGGCGCACACCAGCACCGCCAGCGTCCACAGGAGCTGAAAATTGCCCGTGCCTCGGAATTGCAGGGAGATGCTCGCCATCTGTCTATTGAATGTACCCCAATGCCGGGGGTTCCGTAAAGCGTAACGGATGCCAGCAGAGTTTAGTGCAGACTCAACAAGAGCGGGAAGACAGGAGCGATTCTCTTGATTTCTGTTGACCGCAGGATGGGATCCAGCCGCATTATGTGGGGAGACAGTGTAGGGCCCGCAACTTGTTGCGGGCGGAATCACGCCCAGTGCGATGCCAAAACCGGCAGCGGTTCCAGCCCCTGCAACATTCAAACACAAACAACCCTGTGGGTGCGACCCGGGCAGGTGCAGATGGATGCCCTTCAAAATCAATGAAGGGACCGAGGGAGTCTTGTTGACTTCTCGCTCTTCATAGCTGACACCGACGGCCCAGCGGCTAAGCGAGCAGGCTTCCTAGGCGGCCTGGGGGAGGATGATGCGGGGCTCATTGGCGCGGACCCAGAGCACCGCCACCTCGGCCAAGTGCGGATCGAACTGCGTGCCCGCACCGGCCTGGAGTTCTTCGATCGCCCGGGGGATGCTGAACGGGTCCTTGTACGACCGCCGCATGAGCATGGCATCCAGGGCGTCGGCGATGGCGATGATGCGCGCCCCCAGCGGAATTTGCTCGCCCCGCAGCCCGTCGGGGTAGCCCAGACCGTCCCATCGTTCGTGGTGGTGGCGTATCAGCCGTGCCTCGGCCGAGAACATGGCGATGTTCTCCAGGATCTCCGAGCCGATCGCCGGGTGGCGGCGGATATGGACGAACTCTTTGTCGGTCAGGCGTCCGGGCTTGGTGAGGATGCGGTCGGCGATGCCGATCTTGCCGATGTCGTGCAGCAGCGAGGCGGTACGGATGGACTCCCGCCGGGCCGGGTCGAAAGCCAGGTGGTCCCAGAGGGCGACGGCGTAGTGCGCCACATGCTCGCTGTGCCGGCAGGTGCAGGGGTCTTTGGCCTCGACGGCCTTGACCAGCGCCCGCACGGTTTCCAGCCCGGCCTGGTCGCGTTTCTAGTCGCTCGGGCGGCCTTCATGCTCAGGGCGGCGCCGGCGCTTCCGGCGCCCCGCAGGGCCCCGTGGACCGCCAGCAGCAACTGCTCTACTTCAAAGGGCTTCTGGAGGTAGTCGTACGCCCCGTGCTGCAATGCCTGTGCGAGCGTGCGGGCCGAGCGGATGCCCGTCATCAGGATCACCCTGCAGCGGGGTGCATGGGCCAGGGCAAAGTCCAGCAGGTCCATCCCACTGGTGTGAGGCATGGACACGTCGGTAAGCAGCACGTCGAAATCGCCATGATCGAGCAACTCGGCCGCCTCCTGCCCGCGCGTGACGGCCGTGCAGGCGATGTGGCAGGCTTTGAGGCTTTCGACGATCAGGGCACACAGGCGCGCATCGTCATCGACGACAAGAACTTCTCCGAGGCCTGGCGGCATTGACTTCTCCTCCGGCCGACTCCCTCCGGAGCCGGTCCTCCTTATGTGGTGCGATCCACCTTTTCCATCGGCGATCGGCCCGATGCGCTTTAGCAGCACGGCGGCAAATGCCCGCGTTTTCAGGAATTGCGCAAAGCCGACAGGTCCTGTTGCAGAATGCACTTGCAGTCGCGAAGCCCAGGTGGAACGACGTTTTGCGCACGGCGGGGCCAACTCGTTGCAGAGAGAACGAACACGGATGCCCCTGGAATGCCCCGGTTCTTTGGTCCAGTCGTTATGAGAGAACCATCACGTTT
>JBKHHV010000053.1:0-16522 GCA_046539005.1 Phycisphaerae bacterium | reverse complement strand
GTAAGCGGTAAGCGGTAAGCGGTAAGCGGTAAGCGGTAAGCGGTAAGCGGTAAGCGGTAAGCAGTAAGCGGTAAGCAGTAAGCGGTAAGCAGTAAGCGGTAAGCGATAAGCGGTAAGCGATAAGCGGTAAGCGATAAGCGGTAAGCGATAAGCGGAAGCAACAGGCGGTAGACGGTAGGCGACAAACGGAAGCGGCAGGCCATACAGCGGTAATCTGTGGTCGAAGCGCGGTCGCAAGCCTGCGACAAAGGGATGTTCCAGCAGAGACGTATCCATGGATCGATGTGAAATTCTGGACTGGTTGCGCGAGGAGGACCCCGCCCGACTCGAAGAACTCTGGCGACGGGCCGACCAGGTCCGCCGCAGCGAGGTCGGCGACGAGGTCCACCTGCGCGGACTCATCGAGATATCCAACGTCTGCGTCCGCGCCTGCGGATACTGCGGGCTGCGGGCCGAGAACACCGACATCCGGCGCTATCGCATGTCGGCCGACGAAATCCGCGAGTGCATCCGTCAGACCGTCCAGTACGGGTACGGGACGGCCGTCCTGCAGGCCGGCGAGGACCCGCAGATTACCCGCGACTGGATGGCCGATCTGATCCGCTGGACCCGCCGGCACACCCCACTGGCGATCACCCTCAGCCTCGGCGAACGCAGCGACGAAGACCTGCGCGCCTGGCGCGAGGCCGGTGCCGACCGCTACCTGCTGCGGTTCGAGACATCCAACAGCCGACTCTTCGAGCGCATTCATCCTCCGGCTCCGGGGTCGGAAAGCTGCGACCGCTTTGCCGTGCTCCGCTCGCTGCGGAAGCTCGGCTACGAGGTCGGCAGCGGGGTGATGATCGGCATCCCCGGGCAGACTTGGGAGGACCTCGCCGCCGACGTGGAACGCTTCGCCGAACTGGACCTGGACATGATCGGCGTCGGGCCGTTCATTCCCCATCCCTCCACGCCGCTGGGCTCGCTGCCTGCCGCCGGTGAGCAGCAGGTGCCCAATACCGAGGCGATGACCTACAAGGTCCTCGCCCTGACGCGCCTGGTGTGCCCGCGGGCGAATATCCCCTCCACTACCGCGCTGGCGACGCTGAACCTCGCCCAGGGGCGCGAACTGGGCCTGGAGCGCGGCGCCAATGTCTGCATGCCGAATGTCACGCCGAAGAAGTACCGCGCCATGTACGAAATCTACCCCGCCAAGGCCTGCATCAACGACGACGCCAGCGCCTGCCACGGCTGCATGCGCCGCCGGATCGAGTCGATCGGGCGGACCGTCGGGCAGGGACGCGGGGATTCCCCCAACTACACCGGCTCGCCGGTTTCGTCCGCCGCAGGCGGCCGAGAGGGCAATGAGTGAGGCATAACGGAAGGGCAGGTGGACTCATGCCGATGGACACCAACACGCTCAGCGAAAACGCCACCGACTTCATCAACGACGGGTACATCGAGGGGCTGCTGCGGGGTACCCCGCCCGAGCCCCAGCGGGTGCGGGACATCGTGGCCAAGGGACTGGACAAGCAGCCGCTGTCGGTCGAGGAGACGGCCGAGCTGCTGCTGACCGAGGACCGCGACCTGGTGGAGGAGATCTTCCAGGCGGCCCGCGACCTGAAGAACAAGGTCTACGGCAATCGCATCGTGCTGTTCGCCCCGCTGTACGTGGGCAGCTACTGCACCAACGAGTGCCGCTACTGCGGCTTCTCGCGGCGCAACCCCGACGCCCTGCGCCGGACGCTGACCGAGGAGGAACTGCGCAGCCAGGTGCGGGCGCTGATCGACCGCGGGCACAAACGGCTCATCCTCGTTTACGGCGAGCACCCCTGGTACAACGCCGAGTTCATCGCCGAGACGGTCCAGACCGTTTACGATACCCGGAAAGGCCACGGCGAAATCCGGCGGGTCAACATCAACGCCGCGCCGCTGGACCACGAGGGCTTCCGCATCGTGAAGGAAGCCGGCATCGGCACCTACCAGATCTTCCAGGAAACCTATCACCACGCCACCTACGCACGCTGCCACCCCGAGGGCACCCAGAAGGCCGACTACCTCTGGCGGCTGGACTCGCTGTCCCGGGCGTTCGAGAGCGGCTGCGATGACGTGGGCGTCGGCGCCCTGTTCGGGCTTACCGACTGGCGTTTCGAGACGCTGGGGCTGGTCACCCACGCGCTGCACCTGCAGGAGAAGTACGGCGTGGGCCCCCACACCGTCAGTTTCCCGCGGCTTCAGCCGGCCTCGGGGGTGCAACTGGGCGACAACCCTCTCATGCCCGACTGGGACTTCAAGCGGCTCATCGCGATCCTTCGCCTGGCGATTCCCTACACCGGGCTGATTCTCACCGCCCGCGAACGCCCCGAACTGCGCCGAGAGGTGATGAGCTTCGGCGTCTCGCAGATCGACGCCGGCAGCCGCATCGAGATCGGCGGGTATACCGAGGCCGGCGACGCGCAGGTGCTGGAGAAGGAGCAGTTCTCGCTGGCGGATATCCGCTCGCTGGACACGGTGGTGAACGAACTGGTCGGCGACGGGTATATCCCGAGCTGGTGCACGGCGTGTTACCGCATCGGCCGAACGGGCGAACACTTCATGGAGTTCGCGATTCCCGGCTTCATCAAGCGGTTCTGTACGCCCAATGCGCTGCTGACGCTGCAGGAGTACCTGGCTGACTACGCCAGTCCCGAGACCCGCGAGGCCGGCGAGAAGCTGATCGACACCGAGCTGAAGCAGATGGAGGACGGGGAGCAGAAACAGAAACTGACCCAGCGGCTCGCCCAGATCCGTGACAGCGAGGACCGGGACATGTACTTCTAGGGACCTGCGGGCGCGACCCGCTTCCTGGGTGATGGCCGTCTGCGGTATCCGCACCCCAAGCCTGTTCATGAGCGACTTCCGAACCGAACACGACCTGCTGGGCGAATGCCCGGTGCCTGCCGACGCCCTCCACGGCGTGCACACACAGCGCGCGCTGGAGAACTTCCCCCTCAGTCATCGGCCCGTGCGGGATCGCCTGGTGCGGGCGTACGGGGCGGTCAAGCTCGCCTGTGCCCGGGCCAACCACGAACTGGGCGAATGGGACGAGCAGACATTCTCGGCCATTGCCCGCGCGTGCGAGGAAATGAGCGAGGGCAAGCTCGACCGCCACGTGCAGGTCGATTCTCTCCAGGGCGGGGCGGGCACCTCCACCAACATGAACGTCAACGAGGTGATCGCCAACCGGGCGCTGCAGTTGCTGGAAAGGCAGCCCGGCGACTACGACGCCGTCCACCCCCTCGACGACATCAACATGCACCAGTCGACCAACGACACGTTCCCCACGGCGCTGAAGGTGTCGGCCATCGGCCTGCTGCGCGAGCTGGAGCGGGCGCTGGTGGGGCTGCTGGAGGCGTTCCAGGAGAAGGAAAAGCAGACCGCCCACGTGGTGAAGGTCGGCCGAACGCAGTACCAGGACGCCGTGCTGACTACGCTGGGGCGGGAGTTCAGCGCCTACGCCGAAGCGATCGGCCGCGACCGCTGGCGGGTCTACAAGTGCGAGGAACGCCTGCGGGTGGTGAACCTGGGCGGGACGGCGATCGGGACCGGCCTGGGAGCGCCGCGGCGGTTTATCTTCCGGGCCGTTGAACACCTGCGCGACATCACCGGCTACGGGCTCGCCCGGGCGGAGAACCTGGTCGAGGCCACGCAGAACGCCGACGTGTTCGTGGAGGTCAGCGGCATTCTCAGTGCGTCCGCCGCCGGCCTCCTGAAGATCGCCAACGACCTTCGCCTGCTCAGCAGCGGGCCCAACGCCGGGATCGGCGAAATCCGCCTTCCCACCGTCCAGGCCGGCAGCAGCATCATGCCCGGGAAGGTCAACCCCGTGATCCCCGAGGCCGTCGCCCAGGCGGCGATGACGGTGATGGGCAACCACGCGATCATCGCCCAGGCGTGCGCCTCCGGCTCACTGGAGCTGAACCCGTTCCTCCCGCTGGTCGCCGAGAAGCTGCTGGAGAGCCTGCAGTTGCTGGCAGCGACCTGCGAGGTATTCCGGACGCGGTGCGTCAGCGGCATCGAAGCCAACGAGAGCGCCTGCCGTGCCCACGTGGACGGGTCCACCGCGACGCTGACGGCGCTGGTGGAGGAACTGGGCTACAAGCAGGCCCAAGCCGTCGGCAAACAGGCGGCACAGAGCGGGCGAACCATTCGCCAGGTGGTGCAGGACCGCGAGTTGCTGAGCGAAGAGCAGTTCGACGAGCTGGTCTCCGCCGAGCGCGTCACCGCCCTGGGTTCCCGCGGCCGACCGAAGAAGACGGACTGACCGACCCCGACCGCGGACACCCCGAGTCTCCGTGGTCCCCTCAACGTTGAAAGGCGGATATGCAGAAGACTCCCAAGGGATTCCGGTTGCACATCGGGCTGTTCGGGCGGAGGAACGTCGGAAAAAGCTCGCTGCTCAACGCCATGACCCGACAGAACGTCTCCATCGTTTCGGACACGGCCGGCACGACTACCGACCCGGTCGAGAAGCCCATGGAGATGCTTCCGGTCGGGCCGGTGCTGTTCATCGACACGGCCGGGATTGACGACGTGGGCGCCCTGGGGGAGATGCGCGTAGCCAAAACGCGCCAGGCGTTCGACCGCACCGACGTGGGGGTCATCGTTGCCGAGGCAGGGCAGTGGGGCGAATTCGAGCAGGCGATCCTCGACGAACTCATCGGCCGGGATATCCCCGTCATCGCCGTGTTCAACAAGGTGGACCTTGCGGAGATTTCGGCGGCGGTGCTGGCCGAGATGAGCAAACGCAAGGTTCCCGTCGTGCACACGGTCGCCTCAAAGGGCGAGGGCATTGTGGACCTGCGGGAGGCGCTCATCAAGGCCGCCCCGGACGACTTCATCAATGCCCCGACGATCGTCGCCGACCTGGTTCCTCCGGGCGAACTGGCGGTGCTGGTGGTGCCTATCGACCTGGAAGCCCCCAAGGGTCGGCTCATCTTGCCGCAGGTGCAGACGATCCGCGACCTACTGGATGGCGACGCCTGCGCCATGGTGGTCAAGGAGCGCGAGCTGCGCGACGCGATCGACCGGCTCAAACGCCCGCCGGCGCTGGTCATTACCGACTCGCAGGGTTTCCTGAAGGTGGCGGGCGACACCCCGCGCGAGGTGCCGCTGACGTCATTCAGCATCCTGTTTGCCCGCTTCAAGGGCGACCTGGCCGAGTTCGTCCGCGGCACGATGGCGATCGAGGACCTTGCCCCGGGCGCCCGGGTGCTCGTGGCCGAGGCCTGCAGCCACCATCCCATCGGTGAGGATATCGGCCGGGTGAAGATTCCGCGCTGGCTCACGCAGTACGTCGGCGGCAAGCTGGATTTCGACCACGTGCAGGGGCACGACTTCCCCGAGGACCTCTCGCCGTACGACCTGGTGATCCACTGCGGGGCGTGCATGTGGAATCGCCGCCAGACGCTGTCGCGCCAACTGCGCTGCCGCCGGGCGGGGGTGCCCATGGCCAATTACGGCCTGACCATCGCCTACTCGCTGGGCATTTTCGACCGGGCGCTGGAGCCGTTCCCCGCGGCGATGGATGTCTACCGCAGGGAGTTAGGTTCGGACTGATCTCCCGCTGTCACGTTGCCTCAGCCCGATCGAGTGCGTATGATCCTGCGAGGCGAACCCCCAACCGCAGGAGGATACGATGGCTGAGGTAGGCAGAATACAATCCCGCATGCTGATGGGGCCGGGCCCGTCCGACGTGCACCCGCGGGTGCTCAAGGCGATGAGCTGCCCCACGATCGGGCATCTCGACGGGCAGTTCCTGGAGATCCTCAACGACATCCGCGACATGCTCCGGCAGGTCTTCCGCACCCGCAACGAACTGACCCTCGCCGTCAGCGGGACCGGGTCGGCCGGCATGGAAGCGTGCATCGTGAACCTGCTGGAACCCGGCGACAAGATGCTCGTGTGCAACGCCGGCGTCTTCGGCGGCCGAATGATCGACGTCGCCGGACGGGTCGGGGCCGAGGTCACGAGCATCGAGGTACCTTGGGGGCAGGTATTCACGGCCGCACAGGTGTGCGAAGCTCTGGACCGCGACGGCCCGTTCAAACTGGTGGGCATCGTGCAGGCCGAGACTTCCACCGGTGCCGCTCAGCCGATTGCCGAGATCAGCGAGGCCGTCCACAGCGCCGGGGCGCTGCTGCTGGTGGACGCCGTGACCAGCCTGGGCGGTATGGAAGTGAGCGTGGACGACTGGAACATCGACGCCTGCTACTCCGGCACGCAGAAGTGTCTGTCCTGTCCGCCGGGGCTGGCGCCGGTGACCTTCAGCCCCGCCGCCGAGCGGGTCATCGCCGGGCGGACCAGCAAGGTCGCCTCGTGGTACCTGGACATGAACATGGTCCGCAACTACTGGGGCAGCGAACGGCTGTACCACCACACTGCGCCGATCAACATGAACTACGCCCTGCACGAGGCGCTGCGGATCGTGCTGGAGGAGGGGCTCGAACCCCGCTGGAAACGCCATGCATGCCACCACCTCGCCCTCAAGGCCGGGCTGGAAGCGTTGGAGTTGCAGTACCTTGCCGACCCCGACCACCAACTGCCGATGCTCAACCCCGTCTCTGCGCCCCCCGGGGTGGATGAGGCGGCCGTCCGCAGGCAACTGCTGGAGGAGCACGGCATCGAGTTCGGTGGCGGGCTGGGCGAACTGAAGGGCAAGGCCTGGCGCATTGGTCTCATGGGCGAGAGCGCAACCCGCCGGCACGTCGAGATGGCGCTGCAGTCGCTGGGGGATGTTCTGCATGGAATGGGCTGCGACGCCGACCCCGCCGCAGGGCTCGATGCGGCCAAACGTGCCTACGAGCGATAGACGGTCTTGGCGGGGCAGGGCACAGGTAAAAGTGCCCAGAACCCCAAAATCGTAATTCTATGTGATGCTTTTCTGGACTTACGTTCGGGCGGTTTGCTTTGCCTTCTCGTTTGTGCTTCCGCAAAGCGATTGCGGAACAGGTGCTTATGCATTTCGCAAGCGTCAGATTCAGGGAAGAAGTATCTTCCACAATTTCTCAGCTTTCCCGTTGTAAGTCGTGTTTATGGTAGTAGAATCCCGCAACCCTTGCGTATCGGAGGTCGGGCGTATCGTACGCTCCCCGATGCGCAGGCCGGCATGGACGATCCGGCTACCTGTTAGAGCTACCACGGATGCAGAGGATGGTAGAGAGGCGAACCCCGCTGGAGCGGGGCAGCCTCGAAAGGTAACCAGATGTCCAGACCGGGTAAGGCCTTAGTCTACATGCTCCCGCTGTTGGTGGTTTCGACGGTTCTCGTGCTCGGCCACCCGGCGATGACGCAGCAGTCCAATCCTCCGTCCATTTCCACGTCCGACCTGCAGGTTCCGCGCGCCGCCGAAGCGCCCCCCGTCGGGTCGAAGCCCGAACCTGCCGCCGAGGAAGCCCCCGTCGCGAAGGCATCCGCCCCCCGGCGGATCCCGGCGATCGGCACGAACCGTCCCACTCCCGAGTCGGTCGTCGGAACGTCGCACGCCCCGGCGCCTGCTGCGGCGGAGAAGCCCGCCGCCTCACCCAGGCGCGGCCGCCGTGCGGAAGAAGCGCCTGCCCCGCGGTACCGCAAGGTGACCGTACGCATGCGGGTGACGGCCTACTGCCCGTGCCGCAAGTGCTGCGGGCAGTTCAGCGACGGCAAGACCGCCAGCGGCCGACGCATTACCCACAACGGCGGGAAGTTCGTCGCCGCCGACACCAGCCTGCTTCCGTTCGGGACCATGCTCTCGATCCCCGGTTACAACGGCGGCAAGCCCGTCCCGGTCGAGGATCGCGGCGGACGCATCAAGGGCATGCGGCTGGACGTGTTCTACTACAGCCACCACCAGGCGAGGCAATGGGGCTCGCAGTGGCTGGACGTAACCGTCTACGTCCCGGTCGAATAGCCCCCATCACCGCAGCAAAACAGAAGGCCGTGGAATCGAGCGTTCGATCCCGCGGCCTTTTTTGATGGTGCGATGTCCCGCCTGTCGCTGCCGGGCAGGCCGCAGCGGGTGCGGCTTGCTATCCCATCGGGCAGGTTCGCCCGGAGGGACACCCGCCGGCCGACGCACAAGGACTGGCCGATCCGCAGGGCGCCGAGGCACTCTTGCTCTGGGCGGCGAAGGTGGAAAACTGGCGGTCGAGCTTCTTCGACCCGCACTCGGGGCAGGTGGGTTTCTCGGTGACCGACCGCAGCAGGTGTTCGAAGGGGTGGCTGCATTCGCTGCAGATGTATTCGTAAATGGGCATCGGTTCTCTCCGGGGGGTTCGGACACGGCTGTACGGGTTCAGCCCCCCCGAGTATAGGCAATCGTGGCCGGGCCAACAAGCCGATCGCGCCCGCGGTCGCGCCCGCGGACAAACCCCCAATCGCCATCGGAGAACCCCCGATTTTCCGAGCCCACCTATGGCCCCCGCACGCGGGCTGTCTGTACAAATCCCGCCCGGGCAAGGGGCTGGCAGACCATTGTGTGTCGTGCGGCGGCAAGGCCCCCGCAGGCGGGGAGTTTTTGTCGTTCATCCGCGCATCCACACCTGTTAGAATATTCTGAGCAGAGACACCGTCTGGTTGTCTCCGCCGCGTTCGTTCTCTGTACTGCGGACGCTCGGCCGAGGGCATTACTGATCGGCCAGGGCGAGTTGTCCGCACCTTTCCACTTTGCTTTACGCAGTCGTCGTAAGAAACCAGGGATTGCGGGGAATACTCCAGCCAGGGAGGGCGGAACCGATCGGGAGGTACCGTTATGAAGGTTGTTATCCGGCTCGAGCATGACGATCAGGGCTTCAGGGCGCAAGCGACGCAACTGCCCGGTTGCCAGTCCCGGGGAAACACCGCTCGAGAAGCCCGGGACCGCCTGGACGAAGCCATCCGCGGATACATCGCCGCGGTGAACAACTTCGTGCCCGAGCACATCGAGCATGAAGTGGTTGAGATGTAAAGACAACCGCAGACCGGCCTCCAGAGTGAAGGGGGGATCGCTGTTCCTTCATTTCGCCGAGGAACCGTTCGTTTCGGCTGCTGCTTTCGATGTAGGTGCCTCCCGCCACAGGAAATGGCATCCCGTGCGCGCCGGTGTTCGTGGAGCCGTGGCGGTGCAGGCGATCCTGCGGCAGCGCGACCGTTCGCCCTGCGCGCCGGTTTTCGCAAAGCCGGGCTCAGCCGCGGGGGTGAAACTTCCTGTGGATCGCCTTGAGGCGGTCGGCGTCCACGTGGGTGTAAATCTGCGTGGTGGAGATGTCGGCGTGGCCGAGCATCTCCTGCACGCTGCGGAGGTCGGCCCCGCCGCTGAGCAGGTGCGTGGCAAAACAGTGCCTCAGCGTGTGGGCGCCCACCTTGCCGCGCAGCCCCGCTCGCCGGGCGTACTTGCGCACCGTGCGGTAGATGTCTTCCCGCGAGATCGGCTTGCCGGTGCGCGAGAGGAACAGTTGCCGGGGATCGGCGTCCGCCTTGCCGTTGGGCAGGCGGCAGGGGAGGTAGTCGCGAATGGTCTGCAGTGCGGCGGCCGCGATGGGCACGATGCGTTCCTTGTTGCCCTTGCCCAGCACCCGGATGACGCCCAGCGACTCGTTGACGTCGGTGGTCTTGAGGCCGGCCAATTCGCTGGCCCGCATGCCGGTGGCGTACAGCACGGTGAGGATCGCCCGGTCCCGCGCGGCGAGGGGGTCCAGATCTTCGCGCGGTTCGGCAAGCAGCTTGCGGGCGTCGTCGGACCCCAGCACGGCGGGAAGGCGGTTCCACTTGCGGGGGGCTTCCAGGCAGGCCGACACGTCGGTCGTAAGCACCTGCTGGAGGACGAGAAACCGGCAGAACATTCGCACGGCCGCCAGGGCCCGGGCAATGGTCGCCATGGCGAGTTCCTGGCCTCGCAGGTACCGCAGGAACGCGTCGATGTGCGTGGGGGTGAGGTCAGCCAGGGCGGCGATGGACGCCGAGGCGAGATACTCCTCGAAGCGCAGCAGGTCGTGACGGTAGGCTTTGCGCGTGTTGACGCTCAGGCCGCACTCGGCCTGCAGATAGTCCAGGAAGCCCTTCAGCAGCCTCGGCAGCTCAGGAGGCGACGCGGAGGGCGTTTTCTGTGGGGAGTGCGACATCTGTCTTGCCGACCAGGGCACGGTAAACCGGGCATTCGGTGTAGCGGTCCGCGCAGTGCACGTAGGCCGTCATGATGTTCCGCAGCGTCAGGTGTGCCGAACACTGGGGGTCCGATGCGTTTACGAACGGGCACATAGGCATTCCTCCCGCCATCCTTGGCGCCAGCCTGGTCCTTCGAACGACACCCGCCGTTCCTCCAATGGTTATCGGGCCCCGGAAAGCCAAGGCTTGAGGGAAAACCCCCAGCAAGAGAGATACTGGCGAAGGTCCTCTGCTGTTACCGCCAAGTCATTGCTTCGCCATCGCATGAGTTGCTTCCGGAACAGGTATTCTCCTTGGATTGTCGGAGAAGTGGAAGTAAAATGCGGGTACTGCCTCACTGGGGACACTACAAGGGAGAAACAAAATGCGAAATGTGGCGATTCTGATCGTTGTGCTGGGGTTCTTTCTGCCTTGCTTCGGTGAGCTTGCCCATGTGGTAGTGGTCGATTACGGCCAGGACCTGCTGACGTTCGACCCGCATACCGGGTCGCCTACCGGTTCGCTTCTGCAGTCCAACGACCACAACGTGCAGTTCCGGGGCATCGCCATGGACGCCGAAGGGAACCTGTACTTCGGGGTGCTGGACTCGGTCGGCGACCCCTACCAGAGCGGGGGCAACAGTTACGTGGGCCTGATCAGCATTGATGGTCGAACCGGGGAGATGCTTGCCAACCCGCTGGTGCCCGGTACCGTGCCAGGCCCCGGGGTTATGCCTCGTTACAACCGCGAGATCGCGGTGCATTCGGAATACCTCTACACAGCATTCAACGAGAGTGTGCTCTATAAGGAATTTCCGGAAGGAATCAGCCGGTGGCGGCTCTCTGACGGAATGACGGCCGGGGTTCACCCTTCCGAGCCCTCGAATCCCCAGTTCGTGACCTCTCCGGGTTCCTCTACCATTGAGGAGATGGCTTTCGGCCCCGACGGTAAAGGTTACTACATCTACGGGAATAAGCTCTACCGCTTCGATCCGTCGGTCGGCGGCGAGCCGCTTCTGATAGTGGAGGACTTGATACCATCCGATCGACCCGTGTACGGCTTTGAGTCGATGGGGTTTGGGCACGATGGGGCGCTGTACTTCCAGTATGAGTGGGCTGTCCACCGATTCGACCCCGATGCTGCTGTCAGTGGTTCAGATATCTTCTTTCAGGCCCCAACTGGTTACGAGCGACTGTTTGGCGTCAAGTACAACGCCGAAGATGGGCTGTACTATGCTACGGCCTTGGCGGAGGGGACTGAGGAATGCCATCTGCTGCGATTTGGTCCGGACGGGCAGTTCCAGGATATCTTCGCAGAAAGTGGAGTGCCCGGTGGCGAAGATATTTTCTTCGTCCCGGTTCCTGAGCCGACGGTGATCGGACTGCTTCTGGGTGGAGTTGCTTGTCTGCTGCGACGTCGCCCCTGACGGGATCAGTTGCGCCCCGGCCTTTACGGGTGGTGTCTGGCAAGCAGCTTGCGGAGCCGGGCGGCGCCGCTGCGCTTCAGCAGAGAGGGAAACTTCTCGGCGACTGCTTCGATCTGCCCGGCCGACAGGGCGGGCATGTTCAGCACGCTGCGTCCGCTCCAGTAGCATTCCTCGCCGCGGCCGGTGAGCCAGCCGTTCTCGCGGCACACCTCGGCCGCCCGGGTCCCCGGGGCGGGGTAGAACACCTTCGCCTCCATCCGGTCGAACCCCGCCTGCGTCGCCAGGGCGAGGGTCTGCTCCAGCGTGATTTCCGTTTCGTAGGGACAACCCACGAAGACCGTCCCGGCGACCTTCACCCCCGCCGACCGCAGCAACCCCACCGCGCGAACCGCCTCCGCGTCGGACACCTTCATCGCAAAGACCTCCTCGCGAATGAAACGGCTGCCCGAGCCCAGGTGCGTGTGCACGCGCGTACAGCCCCCCTCGGCGAGCAGGCGGGCGATTTCCGGCGTTACCGCCCCCAGCGGAAGGTGCGCCCGCCACGGCAGCGAGTGCCTGCGCCGGTAGAGCGCGGCGAAATCCGCCAGCCACGGCTCGTCGGTGACGGCCGAGTGTCCGGTCAGCCGCAGGCGGTGAATGCCGTCGTACTCCTCCAGAAGTTGGGCGATTTCCTCCATGACGTCGGCCGAACTCCGCCGCCGCACGGTGTGCCCGAATTCCTCGTACAGTTCCAGGAACCAGTCGTTGAGGCAATGGGCGCACCATCGCGGGCAGCCCCGGCTGACCTGCACGTCGGCCTCGCCGGTGCGGTCCACGTGCCGGGCGTACTGGAACAGCGCGCGGTCGGGAAACGGCAGCGCCTCCAGCCCCCGCACCGGCGGGCGGGGCGGGCCCTTGGCCCAGCGCTGGTCGTCCCGCACCCACGCGCCGGGAATGCCCGCGGGCGAGTCGCCCCGCTCGACTGCGCGGAAGTATTCCACCGCCGTCACTTCGTACTCTCCGACAAAGACGGCCTCGACGCCGGGCTGGCTCAGCGCCGGGCCCGGCCGAGCGGTGGCGGCCGCTCCCAGTGCGACCATCGGCAGCTTGTAGTTCTCGGCGATGTCCACGACGGTTCGCCGGGCGGCCGTCAGGCTGTAGGGGGTCAGTTCGACCAGTAGGTGTTCGGGACGGTCGGAGATGATCGCCTCGCGGAGGCGATCGGGGGAGAAGCCGGGCAGCGTCGCCAGGGTCAGGGCATGCCCCTGCTGTTGAAGCAATCTCGCCAGGACCCCCAGGTACGGACAGAAGCGGGGGGCCGAGTCGGTTTCCGTGGGACTCGTAAACTGCAACAGCAACAGCCGCATGCGACACCTTATCCTTGTCTGGCACGGATCATAGCAGCCCCGGCGGAGCGGGCCAAGCAAAACCGCCGCGGTCCTGCTGATTGGGCAGATGGCGTTTGTGGCAGTTGTGGGTTGACAAGCCTGGCATCTTCGGGTTTGCTGCCTCCTTCATGTGCAGGCAGTGGAACCCCCCGACTGATTCCCAGCATGCCCCGGCGCAGACAGTCTGCACGGCGCCGGCGGCCGTGAACGAGGTGCGATGTGGCCCTGGATCAAGAATGGATCGACCGGCTTAAGGCGTGGACCAATAAGCTCGAGACCCAGTTCAGCACTCTGCTGATGGCGGTGGAACTGGAAGGCTTCGTGACCGACCGGCAGCTCTCGGCGAGCGAGGCGTCGGGAGGCGACTTCCAGCCGTTCCCGCCCGGTACCGAGTGGGGCGGCAAGTGGGAGTACGGCTGGTTCCGCACGGAATTCGCGCTGCCCGCCGAAGCGGCCGGGAAGCGCGTCCACCTGCTGCTGCAGACCGGCGGGGAAGGCACGCTGGTATTCGACGCCGACGGCACGGTCCTCAGCGGGCGCGACTGGCGCCACCAGGGGCTGGTGCTCTCGAGAAACGCCCAGGGCGGGGAGACGTTCGGGCTGCTGGCGGAGGTCTACGCCGGGCACGGGCGGCGCAAGTCGCACGCCGGGCCGGTGCGCCCGGGCGAAGTGGTCATCCCCGAGCCGCCTGAGAGGCAGCAGACCGTCGGGCAGTCCGAGGTGATCGTCTGGAACGAGGACGCCTACCAGCTCTGGCTGGACGTCAAAACGCTGTGGGAACTCAGCGAGCAGTTGCCCGAGGCGTCGCTGCAGCGGGCCCAGATCGAGGAGGCGTTGCAGGAGTACACGCTGATCGTCGACTTCGAGTTGCCCGACGAGGAGATGCTTGCCACGTTCGCCGCCGCCCGTCGGCGGCTGGCCCCGTTGCTGGCGTACACCAACGGCACCAGCGCCCCGACGATGTTCGCCTTCGGGCACGGGCACTTGGACGTGGCGTGGCTCTGGCCGCTCGCCGAGACCGAGCGAAAGGCCGCCCGCACCCTCGCCAACCAGCTCGACCTCGCCGAGGAGTACCCCGCTTACGCCTTCCTGCACTCCCAGCCGCACCTCTACCGCATGGTCAAGCAGAACTACCCCCGGCTGTATGAGCGCGTCAAGCAGGCGGTCAAGGACGGCAAGGTCATCGCCGATGGGGCCTCCTGGGTCGAGATGGACACCAACATCACCGGCGGCGAGGCGATGATCCGCCAGTTCATCCACGGCAAGCAGTTCTTCCGCGACGAGTTCGGCGTCGACAGCGAGATGCTCTGGCTGCCGGACGTGTTCGGATACTCGGCCGCCATGCCGCAGATTCTCCGCGGATGCGGCGTGAAGTACTTCTCCACCCAGAAACTGTTCTGGAATTACCACGGCGGGGAGACCTTCCCCTACAACACCTTCACCTGGCAGGGGCTGGACGGCTCGGAAGTGTACGTGCACCTGCACAACAACTACAACTCCCGCACCAGTCCCCAGCATACCTGCCAGCGGTGGGATCAGCGCGAGCAGTCCCACGGGTTCTCGACGCGCCTGTTCCCGTTCGGGCACGGCGACGGCGGCGGCGGACCGGAGCGCGACCACCTGGAGTTCCTGCGGCGGCAGGAAGACCTGCAGGGCGCCCCGCGCATGAAGCTCGCTACCCCGATGGATTACTTCCGCGACCAGGACAGCAAGGGCTGGCCCGAAGCCCGCTACGTCGGCGAACTGTACTGCCTGATCCATCGCGGGGTGCTGACCAGCCAGGCCAAGACCAAGAAGGGCAACCGCAAGGGTGAACTTGCCCTGCGGGAAGCCGAAACCTGGGGCGCCCTGGCGGCCGCGGCAAAGGGCTTCGAGTTCGGGCCCTCCACGCTGGACGAGATGTGGAAGCTGATCCTGCTGAACCAGTTCCACGACATCCTGCCCGGCTCATCGGTCGCCCGCGTCTACGAGGAGGCCGAGGCGCACTACGCCCGGGTGATCTCCGAGGCCGACGCCGCCCGGAATGCCGCCACCGCCGCCCTGACCGACGCCTCCGACGCCGTCAGTGTCTTCAACTCTCTGGGCTGGTCGCGCCGGGTGCTGGTGGAGGTGCCCGCGGGGGCCGAATCCCTCGCTGATGCGAACGGAAGCGTGCTCTGTGCCCAGGAATACGACGGGAAGACGGTGGTGGAAACCCGCGTTCCATCGGTGGGTTGGACCACTCTCACGCCCGCCGGCGAGTCGCGCCCCTGCGACGGCGGCGACTGCGGCGTCTCCGCCAGCGAAACGTACCTGGAGAACAACCTCCTGCGGGTGGAACTGAACGCCCGCGGCGAGATCGTGAGCCTCTTCGATAAGGAAGCCGGCCGCGAGATGGCCGCGGGGCTCTGCAACGAGCTGAAGATGTACAAGGACGTGCCTACGAAGTTCGACGCCTGGGACATCGACAGCATGTACCAGCAACAGCTCATGGAGTTGCCCGGCGAGGCCGAGGTGGAGGTCATCACGCAGGGCCCGCTGCTGGGGGCGGTCCGCATCCGCCGGACGTTGAACCACTCGCAGATGGAGCAGATCGTTTCGCTGCGTCGCGGGACCAAGCGGGTCGACTTCGAGACCACCATCGAGTGGAACGAGGACCACAAGATGCTCAAGGTCGCCTTCCCGGTCGACGTGCACACCGAGGAGGTCATCAGCGAGATCCAGTTCGGGCACATCCGGCGGCCGAACCACAAGTCGCGCCCGTACGACGCCGACCGCTTCGAGGTGTGCAACCACAAGTGGAGTGCCCTGGCCGAGGAGGCCCGTGGCGTGGCGGTGCTGAACGACTGCAAGTACGGGCTGCACGCCTCGGGTAACACCATCGAACTGACGTTGCTGCGGGCCCCCAAGGCCCCGGCCGAGCATGCCGACAAGGGCACCCAGAAGTTCACCTACGCCGTGCTGCCCTGGAGCGGTCCGCTGGCGAAGTCGCGCGTCGTGCACGAGGCGTACGACCTGAACGTTCCGGCCGTGGTCGCAAGCGGCAGCGCCGGGGAGGGTTCGCTGATCGGTGTGGACGCCGCCAACGTGATCGTCGAGACGGTCAAGCCGGCCGAGGACGGCAGCGGCGACGTGGTGGTCCGCCTGTACGAGTCGGCCCGGTCGGCCACCCGATGCACGCTGAAGACGTCGCTTCCGGTGGCCCGGGCGGTCGAGACGGACATGCTGGAGAACGAACGGGCGGCGTTGGAATGCGACGGCGGGTCGATTGTGCTGGATTTGGGGGCCTTCCAGGTGCGGACCGTTCGGCTGACGCTCGCGAAGTAGTGCTTCTCAGCGATTCACGGGGCTTCGTCGCATGCGGCGGGGCCCCGTTAGTTTTGCGCGGGTTCTGCAGAGAGGGCAATTCCGACCGAAACGTCGCGGGCGGGGAGGTGTTTTTCCACTTGGGGGATTATCGGACGTGTGATACGCTTGCGTTGTCGCCCTGGGGGGCTGCATGCCAGGGCACTCGCGAGCCTTGAGTTCCGGAATGCTGGAGGGTATTCCTGCGATGTCCGCTGGGAACATCGGCAAAAACGCTGACCGCGACGAGGCCACGGAGGACCCTGCCGCCGGTGAGTATCGATCCGGC
>JBKHHV010000052.1:0-16613 GCA_046539005.1 Phycisphaerae bacterium | reverse complement strand
GTACGCCGAAGGCACGCGCACCCGCGATGGGCGCGTGGGCGACTTTCTGCCCGGCGTGGCGATGCTGGCTCAGCGGGCGGCCGACTGGATCATACCAGTGGCCATCGACGGGGCGTACGAGGCCTGGCCCCGCACGCAGCCGGCGCCGTCGCCGGGGCATCACATCGTGGTTCAGTACGGAGAGCCGATCGCCCGCGAGCACGCCCGCAGCATGAAGGCACTCGAACTGCTGGAAGAGATTCGCGGCAGCATCGTCGGCATGCAGGCCGATATCCGCGCCCGCCTGGGTCGGCCGACGCTGGAGTACTGAGCGGGCAGACTCGCTGCCACGGGCGTCTCCGTACGCCGCGCTGTCTCGAACAGCGCTGAACGCCAAGGCGACCCGGCGGCGTTTGGCGGAATCCGGAAGGGGCCGGCATTGACGCGGGCATCCAGAGTCGAGGTCTCGCGCCGCCCCTAACCCCTCTCCTTGGGGAGAGGGTGGCCCGAAGGGCCGGGTGAGGGGCAACCACGATTCTCCCGGCCGGCAGACTCGCTGCCACGGGCATCTCCGTACGCCGCGTTGTCTCGAACAGCGCTGAACGCCAAGGCGACCCGGCGGCGTTTGGCGAGAATCGGTGGTTCATGCCGTTCTGTTCTCTGGCCTTGGCATTTTCTGGGCGCGACAAAACGGACGCCGAACCGCATGGGTCCGACGTCCGTTGCAGGCGATGAATCGCCACGAGGGCGAATATCGACAGGAATTACTCGCTTTTCTCTTCTTCGCCGGCCGACTCCTCGGAAGCTTCTTCCTTCTTCTCTTCGAGGGCGTCCATGGCGATCTCGTCGGCCTTCTCGATGTCGAGCTGTTCGGTCTCCCGCTTGGGGCGATCGGACTCTTCGGACTGGTCGCGGTCGCGGATCGTCTGGATGATGTTGTCGGCCATGTCACCCAGCAAGCCGGTCTCGCCTTCCAGGCCACCACGGCGTCGGACGGCTTCGGCCGATTCGGCCCCGCCGTCTTCGCCTTCCTCGGCAGCCCACTGGGCCCGCTTGAGGCTCAGGCCGATCTTCCGCTCGTCGGTATCGACGCGGAGGATCTTGACTTCCAGTTCGTCGCCGACCTTGACGACGTCCTTGGGGTTCTCGACCTTGTGGTCGGCCAGTTCTGAAACGTGCAGCAGGCCTTCCAGCTCGGGCTCCAACTCGACGAAGACGCCGAAATTGGTGATCTTGGTGACCTTGCCCTTGACGATCTGCCCGGGCAGGTAATGCTCGGGGATCTGCCGCAGCCAGGGGTCCTCGGTAAGCTGCTTGAGGCCCAGGGCGACGCGCATCTTCTCTTCGTCGACCGCCAGCACAACGCACTGGAGTTCCTGGCCCTTCTTGAGGACCTCGGAGGGGTGCCCGATCTTGCGGGTCCACGACAGGTCGGAAACGTGCAGCAGCCCGTCGATGCCTTCCTCGATCTCCACGAACGCACCGAAGTTGGTCATGTTCCGCACCAGGCCGGTGATGACCGTTCCGGGCGGGTACTTGTCCTTGACGACCGTCCAGGGGTTCTGCTCGGCCTGCTTCATGCCCAGCGAAATCTCCTGCTTCTCCTTGTCGATGTCGAGGACGACCACGTCGATCTCGTCGCCCTGGGAGACCATCTCGGAGGGGTGGTTGATCCGGCGGGTCCAGGACATCTCGGAGATGTGGACCAGTCCCTCGAGGCCTTCTTCCAACTTCACGAAGGCGCCGTAGGACATGATGTTGACCACCTCGCCCTTGACGCGGGAGCCGACGGGGTACTTCTCGTCGACCTTCTCCCACGGGCTGGGGGTCTTCTGCTTGAGGCCGAGGGCGATCTTCTCCTTCTCGCGGTCGACGTTGAGGATCATGATCTCGATCTCCTCGTCGATGCCGACCACCTCCGACGGGTGCCCGATACGGCCCCAGCTCATGTCGGTAATGTGCAGCAGCCCGTCGATACCGCCAAGGTCCACAAACGCGCCGAAGTCGGCGATGTTCTTGACCACGCCCTTGCGAAGCTCGCCTTCCTTGATCTCGGCCATGAGCTTCTCTTTGGCTTCGGTACGGACCTCCTCAATCAGGCGGCGGCGGGAGACGACGATGTTGCGGCGGTCCTCGTCGATCTTGAGGATCTTCGCCTCGATCTCCTTGCCGATGTAGTCGCCGATGTCATGGGGACGGCGGATGTCCACCTGCGAGGCCGGCAGGAACGCCGGAACGCCGATGTCCACCAGCAGCCCGCCCTTGATCTTGCGGGTCACGGTGCCCTTGATGACGTCGCCTTCGGCATTGTTGGCGACCAGGCGCTCCCAGCCGCGGATGCGGTCGGCCTTGCGCTTGGACAACTCGACCAGCCCGCTCTCGGACTCGACCGATTCCAGGAAGACCTCGATCTCCTGTCCGGGCTCGATCGCCTGGGGGTCGGGGAATTCGTTGATGTCGACGGAGCCTTCGGACTTGAGACCCACTTCGACAATGACGTCGTTGCCGATGATGTCCACCACGTGCCCCTGGAGGATGGTGCCGGGCGTGTGGACGGCCTCGCCCTTGACCATCTCGCCGAGTGCGTCGGCGGTGAACTCCCCGCCCATCGCCTCGGCCATTTCCTGCTGGACGTCCTCGTCGGTCACGCCCAGTTCACGAATCAGATTATAATCAACCATGTAGAAACCTTGACAGTCGCTGTACGCTCTCGGCGATGATCGTCCCACACCCCTCTGGTGCGGGCATCGCGGCCGCCCGTGGAAACCCCGGCGTCGGGTCGCCGGACCGTCCGGCGCAGGCTCGCCCGCAGCACACCCACACGGGAGCGTACCTCGGGCGAATAGATTAATGTAAATCCCCCCCGTCCCGCTTACAAGGCCTATCTGCAGGAAAAAGCCCCCAATTCGACCGGAGGTTTGTGAAGATTGCCCACCCCGTCGCAGACGGTTGGCCGAGGGGCTGCGGTATATCGTACATTTGTTGAGAGAAATAGCCGCTTTGTGCCCGTCGCATGCTGAACTGGGAGCCCGATCATGTCGATCAATCCGGTACCGTCCGCACTGAACTCGGCCATGCAGGGAATGGAGAAGGAGAGCAGACGGATGGACCGCGCCGCGGAACGTATCTCCCGTAGAGAGCCTACGTTAACCCGCGACGTAACGGAGGTGACCCAGGCGGCCGCACACCACGAAGCCAACGCCGCGGTGTTCAAGGTGGCTTCGGATATGCTGGAATCGACGATCGACCTGCTTGCCTGATGCCCCGCAGGGAGCACAAGTCGCCCGGCCTCGGCCGAGCGAGCCGTCACGGAGGATGACCAACCCACAGGCAGGCAGCGCCGACCCGGACCTCTTGCCAGGAGGAGACAACATGCCTGCTCTCACAGTCCGACCACGCTCCCGCGCGCGCCGCGGGGCCGCACTGATCCTCGCCCTGATGCTCATCTGTATCTGCTCCACTATCGCCGTAGGTTTGAACTACTCGGTGGACATGAACGTCCGCAAGGCCGTCAACCACGCCGATTCCCTCTCCGCCCGCCTGGTCGCCGAAAGCGGCATGGAGTACACCGCCTACCTCATGCAGGGACTCCAGCAGCAGCAATGCACCGCCGTTGATCCCAACATGGTCGACGTGGTGTACGACCACCTCGAAGACGTCCTGGTGCCCGGCTTCTTCGCCGACGCCAACTCGATCGTCAAGGACGGCAACAGCATCGCGGTGTCCTACATCGACCTTCCCGACAGCGGGCAGAAGTTCAGGTTCACCGTCCAGGTCAGCGACGCCGGCGACAACACCCACGAACTGTCTCTGCGGGTAACCGGCAAGAGCGGCAGCCTTGAGCGGACACTCGGCATGACCTACGAGGTCAAGGTAGACAAGACGCTGCTGGAATTCGCGATGTCTTCCTCGGTACGGCTGGTCGCGCGCGGAAACGTCCGCGTGCACGGCCCGGTCGCCAGCAGTTGGGGGCGTAACCTCAAGCCCGGGGTGCGCAACCACAAGACCCACCCCCTGAACATCCAACTCGGGCCCAGGGGGTTCATCCGCGGACACCTCGCCACGCGGTTGACCAAGGATGAGTTCACCGGTACCGACAGCAAGGACGTCGACTTCCACGAGGGAATCACGTGGGACGACGACGTCTTCGACGAACCCAACTACGACGGCCCGGCGTTCGCCGACCAGTACGACGCCGACGGCGGGGTCCGCATGGACGACCCCAACTACCACGGCCCGGTGTTCACCTGCGATAACGCCGAGGACAACCCCACCGACGCCCTGCGCAGCCAGATCGAGTACGAGGTGCCCGAGAGCGCCATGACGCTGGACCCGGACGACTTCGACTTGGCCCCGCTCAAGGCCCGGGCCACTGCTGCCCTCCCCCAGCCCGACCACAGCAACAGCACCTGGCGTCACCGCAACGGCGAGGACGGAAACGCCGCCGCGTTCAACAACCTCAAGGTTCCCAAGGGCACGAACCCGACGTTCGAGAACTGCACGTTCAAGGGCATCACGTTCATCGAGGTGGACGAAGAGACCGACAATCCCAAGAACGGCAACCAGAACAGCGTCACTTTCAAGAACTGCACGTTCGAGGGGCCCATCATCACCGGATGTCCGAAGACGATGGACTGGAACAAGAACCGCATCGACTTCGAGGGGGACACGAAGTTCAGATCCGAGGCGATCGAGGCGACTTTGGGCGGGGTGACCCTGATGGCGCCCAACTACAACGTCAACATCGGTGACTGCCGCGGTTCGAGCATGGACTCCGAGTCGGAGATCCACGGGCTGGTGATCGGCGGGGTGGTGGACCTGCGCGACAAGGTCAAGGTCCACGGCACCGTGGTGTCGATGGCCAAACTCGTCGACAGCGACGGGAACATCCTCATGAACCAGAGCCCGTCCTGGCTGAAAGGCGGACAGGTGTGCGATTCGAACATCGGCAACCTGCATGGCGGTAGCGAAGGCGGCGGCGACGAGAGCAACAACGACATCGACATCATCCCCAACCCCAACAACAAGATGCCCACCGGCATCAAGAAGAAGTATACCGTCACGCCGCTGCGCACCAGCTACCGCGAGTACTGATCCGCGCCCAACGCGGTCCCTATAGATACGGGCGACCCCACCGCGGGGCCGCCCGTTTTCGTGTTTGCGGAACGGTTCGCCCGCGGCGCTACTGCCGCCGTCGCGGGCGAAGCAGGAACACCAGCCCCCCTATGCCGATCAGTCCCAGCGTCGCCGGCTCGGGCACTTCGCCGGCGCCCGAGGGCGGCAGGCTCGCGCCCCAACCGCCCGCCAGGGCGCTGAGGTCGGCAAGGCTCACGCGGTCGTCGCCGCTGAGATCGCCGGTAAACCAGGAGGCGTCGGTGCTGCCCCAGTTGGCCGCCAGGGCGCTGAGGTCGGCGAGGCTGACCTTGCCGTCGACGTTGATGTCGCCCATCAAGGCCGTCGCCAGTACGCTGACGCTGTTGGCGTCCACGATCCGCTCGAACCACAGACCGGCCGGCGTTCCCAGTTCGTCCTGGGTCAGGAAGTCGCCCCCGACGGCCTCGGCGGTGATGATTTCGATGACCGAGCCGGGCTCGGGAACGTATCCCTCGGTCAGTTCGATCCGGAGTTGTCCCGACAGCGAGACCTCCCCGCTGACCAGCAGAAGATCGCGATCGAGCGGGTCGTCGCCGGCCAATTCCGCCCAGCAGCGGGAGGAGACGCCGAAGACCACGTCGCCGCCGAAGCTCACATGCCCGGGGCTGCTTCCCGGCTGCAGGTCGCCTTCGAAGTAGTTGGTGCCGATCCCGCTGAAAGTGCCCGCCCCGCTGACGTCGCCCAGGAACACCGTGGCACAGTCGGCCGAGGTACGGATCTCCCCGGCGTTGCCCACGTCGTCATAGAAGGTCACCGTCGCCCCACCGGTGGCCATGATCAACCCGGCGGCGGCGTTCTCGAGGTCGCCGTGGATGTCGGTCGCCCCGTTGCTGAAGGCCATTGCCCCCCTGTTGTCGATGCCGTCTCTGCCGCGCAGCGTGCCCCGCCCGAAGACGTACCCGTCGGTGTCGTTTTCGAACGGGCCTTCGGTGGACAGCGTGCCCTCGTTCAGGTAGACCCGCCCGTAGTTGGCCACGCAGGGCGAGGCGGTAAACCGCAGCGTTCCGCCGTTGAGATCGATCGTTCCGTAAGAGGAACTGGTGCCCGAAGAGAGGACGGTGAGGGTCTGGGCGTCGTCGACCGCCAGTTCACCGCCGGATTGAAGCTGCAGCGGCGCGTCGATCTCGCCCTCGCCGCAGAGGGTGCCATACACCGACACCCGCACGTCGGACGAGACCTTCCCGCCCTCCATCTCCGCCAGGCCGTCGGAGTGAATGCTGAGGGCCCCGTTGAAATGGTAGTGTTGATCGTCCTTGACTCGCAGGTGATCCCCCAGCAACCCGGCCGGAGTGACGGCAACTCCGAAGCCGCTGGTGATGTCCAGCCGTCCCCGGAGGAAGTCGATCGCTGCGGCGTTGCTGACCGTCTCGGTGGAAAACCGTCCGCCGTCGAGCACCAGTCGCCCCATCATGGTCGAGCTTCCGTCGCAGAGGAGGTGTTGGCCGGGCCTGAGGCGGTGCTCCGGTCCCAGCAGCAGGTCAAGGTCGGTGCCCTCGATCTCGCTGTTGCTGGTGAAGTGCACCGTTCCGGCGTCCCAGCGGAACGTCCCGCCCATGTCATACACGCGCCACGGCTGGGAGGTGCGGAACGTTCCCCCCTGCAGGATGATCTGCCCGTCGGGGTGGACCTCGGTCTTGATGCTTACATCCAACTCCGCATCCGGGCCGATGAGCACAGTCCCCTCCCCGCCATCGGATGAGTATCCCCCAACCGCAAGGGTATCGGTTGAGACAAGGGCACCCATGCTGAGATCCACTATTCCTTCGGAGCCGGCCCTATGCCCGACCACCAAGGCGCCATTCACGGTCAGGTCGGCCCCGACGTAGAGGTCTCCCTGGCCGAGATAGCCCACCGACAACAGGTCCTCCACGTAGGTGGTTCCTCCGTAGAGGCGCACGGTGCCGTACCCCGTGGCGGTGTCGGCCACGAACAGGTCATCCTGCACGGTCAGGCTGGCGTCCGTGTAGACGAAAAGGAACCCCGCACCCCCGTCTCCCACGGTGACGTCGCTGAAGGTGGCGTCCTGGCCGGATCGGACATAGAGGCTGCCGGCCGTCCCCGCCTTGCCGATGTACAGTTGATCGGCTTGGACCTTGGTGCCCGCCACCTGGAGGCCCTCACTGCCGGAGGAGGAAGAGTTGACTCTCAGGATACTGGCACCGTCTCCGTCCAACAGGTTGCCGCCGATATTCAGTGTCCCGCCGTTAAGCTCCAGTTCGGCAGCAGACCCGGCAACCAGGCCCATGCGCACGTCTTGTGCGACGGAGACCTCTGTTCCGTTGCTGCCTTCCCCGACGGTCAGCGTCCCCTCGCCCTCGTAGCCGAGGTATATGCTGTAACAGGAGACATCGACCGCCGCGTGCGTGTCCGCTATCAGCATAGACCCCGTAGAACTGCCGTATCGTCCAACGTAAGCAGTCCCGGCCATGTCGCACGTGCCGCCATGCACGTTCAGAAAGCCGGTTCCGTGCATGCCGACGTAAACCGGGTGGCCTGTAGAGTATCCGAACGCCGTCGTACCCCCGCTCTGGGTGAAGGTGCCCCGGGTCCCGTCCGCAAGCCCCAGGTAGACGAATCCGTTTACCGTGGTCGTGCCGCCTGTCATGGCGACGTTGCCGTCCCCGTACTGGCCGACAAAGAGGGTGTTGCAGTTGAACGCCCCGGCCAAGAAATCGAAATCGCCCCTGGAACCGCCACTATAGCCAAGGTAGGCGTCGTCCGTATTCCACGTCCCCCAGGACAGCGTACCCTTTCCCTTACCGACGTATCCCAGGTACAAGGAGGAGGTGTTCAGGATGTACCCGTATGCTCCGAGGAGTTCGGCGGTTCCGCCGCCTTCGTTGTCGACCCAAACCAGATGGTAGCTGTTGCTGGCCGACCCGTTATACCAGACAGCGTAGTCACCGGCCCTGGGGTAGGCTATGTAGCAGTAGTCCCCGTCCTGCGGAGCCCCGTTGGGCACCCCGTAGGGGCTTGTGCTCCAGTTGTTGAACGTCGCCCACCACCCGCTTCCGTTGACGACCCAGTGCCGATAGCCCCCCTTGGCCGACGGAAGCCCGGCAAACAGCAGAACCCCAGCCAGCATTGCCGCCGCTATCGGCGGGATCCGTTCTCCATTCCCCGACATGACCGGCCTCCTTTCATCGCCCGCGGCGCAGGGAGAGTGCGTCTGCAGCACGAGCAGGCCAAGAAGAGTAAGAGGGCAGAGACTTTCCCACAAAACGAGCGAGGGCCCGCCCCGACCGGGCGGAACCTTCATAGGTGAATTTTACAGCCGACGGACCGTCAGGAGAATAGCAAAAAGGACCGTTTCACGACCTCTTAACGCTGCTGCCGACGACGCAGCATTGCAGCCCCGATGACGCCAAGAATCGCAAGGCTGCCCGGCTCGGGCACCGCCCCGCGGGTGAGATACTCGGCCATGTCGCCGGCCGACTCAGGACCGCTGTAGTTCTCCAGCAGCCGCCAGGCGTCGCGGAAGTCAACGTCGAAATCCCCGTCGAAGTCACCCTCGGCCCAGGTGCCCTCGCCCCCGTAGTGCTGCCGGAAGATCTCTGCGTCGGCCGAGTCGACCACACCGTCAAGATTCAGGTCGCCGTCGAGGTCGGTAATCACCTCGGCCTCGAAGAGATACAGGAACTGCTGGGGGTAGATCCCCCCCTCAATGCTCCCGTTGACGGGGGTCTCGCTGAACGCGAAATGCAGGTTGTACAGGTTGTAGGTCGGGAAACCGGCGAGGTAATCGACCACGTTCATTCCCTCCCCCAGCACGTGGGCGAACACGCTGTATCCGCCGTTGTTGCCGGGCCCGAGCACCGAGGTATTTTCGTCATCGAGATTGAAGAAGAACTGGTTGGTTGCGCTGTCCGGACCGGTGCCGGGAATCAGGTCGTCATTGTCGTCGTACTGGGGGGCCTTTTTGGCCATCGCCAGCGTCCCCCGATAGTTGGGAATGCCATACTCGTTGTCGATGGTGTCGTAGCTGGGAATCTCGACGATCTGGTTATCTCCCACCTTGTACCCGCCGCCCTGCAGGACGAAGGGATTGCCGCTCTCCTCGTAGACGGAGCTTCGGTGCCAGATGGTGTTGTCGTACAGTCCGTCGTTGACGTATCGCAGGAAATTGTCCACCGTGCCGGGAGCGGCCTCGTCGAAACATCGCACGTCGATGTACCAGCCGAATACCTCCCACTGGTTGGTTTCGGTGTTCAGGTCGTACCCGCCCATGGCAAATCGCACCACGCTGTCGGCCGACGAGACCGTGCCTGCGCACATCAGCGTAACCAGGAAAATCAGAAGACGTCGCATCGGGTTCCTCCGCGTTCCGCTCATTGCTCGAAGACATGCATCATACCACGTAAATGCGTTTGGTGGGTGGGCGAGTTTGCGAAGGTGCTGTAAAATGGTGGCAGCCCCATGGGGGCTGGAGGAAATGTGACCGAGACATCCGCCACAACCCGTCGCGCCGGTTTGCGCGGCATCCGCTGGTCGGCCGCCCTGTGGAGCGGCTGGCTCGCCGGGTGCATCATCGTGGCCGGCACGCACCTGCGCGGCACCCCGGCCGGCAGTGCCGTTCTGACGATGATCGCCTGCGGGTTCCTGCTGTTCTACGCCGCCCGCACGGGGGGGGCACCCGCATCGATGGAGGCATGCTGCTGGCGCTCGCTCAGCCGCCCGCTTCGGGTCGTCTACGCCGGGGGCTATGCCCTGATGGTCGCCGGAACGCTGGTCTCGACGGCTGCGTCGGTAGCCAGGCTGGTATCCTGACCGCCCGGTCGCCGGGGGTTCGCCCATGCAGAGGCGCGGGGAATCGACTGCGCTGGTTTGCGCGTCCGGCACTCAGTCGGCCGACTTGGCGTCCTGTTCCATCGGGACGCTTTCGACGCTCTGTCCGTCCAGGCAGAGCCGGTCGACCATTTCCACCAGCTTGCCGAACTGCGGCTTGGAGATGTAGGCGTCGGCGCCCACGCTTTCGCAGCGTCTCGCCATCTGCTCGTTGATCATCGACGAGAACATCATCACCGGCACCGCGTGAAGCCCGACCTTCGTCTTGATCTCCTTGCAGAGCGTCAGCCCGTCCATCTGCGGCATCTCGATGTCGGTAATCACCATGTTCAGATATTCGCTGAGGTCGCGGCCGTCCTGCTGGGACTGCTGGATGATCTGCAGGATCTGTTCGTGGGCACTCTTGCCGTTGTCGAAGTCCCGGACGTTGGTGTACCCGTCCTTCTTGAGGACGTCCAGCAGCATGCGCCGGATGGTTCCGGAGTCCTCGGCGAGGACGATCTTCACGTCGCCCCGGTCGCTGCTGCGGGGGTGCTCGGTCGGTTCGCTTTCGGGCAGGACCTGCCCGGTGTGGGGCAGAATCTCGGCGACAATCTTCTCCATGTCGACAATGAGGATCTCGCTGTCGTCGATGTTCACCGAGCCCGTGAACGCGCCCTGCTGGTCGGCGAAGACGGTACTCAGCGGGCTTAACTGGTCCCAGGAGATGCGGTGGATGCGGTTGACCCCGTCGACGACGACCGAACTGGTCACGCCGTTGAACTCCAGCACCAGCACGATGCGGTTCTCGAAGGTCGAATCGGCCTGGTCTTCGTCGGGCTCATCGCTTTTGCGCGTCGCCACGCCCAACTCGGCCCCGAGGTCCACCAGAGGAACCGTGTTGCCGCGGAACATGAACACACCCACCAGCGACGGGCGTGCCGTCTGCAGATGGGTGACCCGTTCCGGGTCGTACTGTTCGATCGCCTGAATCTTCAGCACGTTGACCCCGAAGCCCTGGCCTCCCAGGTCGAACTCCAGAATCTCCACCTCGTTGGTACCCGTCTCCAGCAGGATTCCTTCTTTGGCCATGCTCTTGCCCCAATGGAAGATCGCCGCGATTGCCCCCACGACCCCGCACAGCGCGAGGCCGGCGGGCCACGTGTCCGCAGGACACACGCCCAACTCTTTCCTTTTCCTTCGGACGATTCGAACCCGAAATGCACGGTTTTCCGCCCTTTGGGGGCGAAACCTCCGACTTTAGAAAAACCGCACAGAAAACTCCCCTCGATTCGCCTTCGGCCGGGGTGAATCCTACCTTCCCAGTGGTCCGCCGGGAGCGTTCCCGGGGAGCATCAAAGACAGATCAACGAGAGTAATTCTTACTTCGTTCGGCTCAGGAGCCAAACCATGAACAAGAAGACCATCACCCTCCTCGTCGCCCTCGTCACCGTCGCCGCGACCTCTTCGTTTGCGCCGGCGTCCGAGATGACCTACAACGGCATGCAGAACGCTCGCAACGTCAAGCTGCACGCCTACGGCATGCTCGCCGACGGCAAGACCGTCCGTGCCGGCCAGACCAAGATCAACTGGGAAGGCCAGGACTACCTCGGCTACTGCGTGGACATCGACCACTACGTCGGCACCTCCGAAGTCACCCCCATCAGCATCTACGAAGTGAACAACGGCCATCTCGCCGCCTACCTGTTCAACACCTACGGCGCCGACGCCGACACCAGCCTCGAAGCCGCCGCCCTCAGCGTCGCCATCTGGGAAGTCATCAACGAGACCGACGCCGAGACCTTCGGAGTGGACCTCAACGACGGGTACTTCTACATCAGCAACAACAGCACCGTCGCCGCGGCCGCCAATGCCCTGCTGAGGAATCTGCCCGAAACGTACCTGCCCGTGCCCGAGCCGCTGGTCCTCCACAGCGAGTGCAAGCAGGACATCATGATCCAGGGACAGATCCCCGAACCGGCCACGATGAGCCTGGTGGCCCTGGGTGGGCTGGGCGCCCTGCTGCGTCGCCGCTCCCGCTGACCCGACCGCTCCAGAACCCTCGACGCCACAACCTTCGGCGGGCGGCTTTCCACGGAAAGGAAGGCCGCCCGTCCGTTTCTTTGCGCTGATAAGTCAACATACGCAGCTTTTCAGACCTTTCCTATTAAATTTGGTGTTCTTACTCAGGGTCGCCTCCGTGCATTCCGAAAAACGTAAAAGGAGTCGACAGAGGCATCGGAGGGAGGCCGATGGCGAAGACCGCCCCTTGAGGCGACCCAAGACCTTCTCGAATACCAAGTCGCGTCGATTTCTGAGCGACGCACGCAAAGACACGGACAAAGCCCCGAGGCTTTCCCATGAAGCGGAACCTTGCAATCATCCTGGCAGTGGGGATTGCAGCGGCGGCCATCAACGCCGGCACCGACAACCCGTCTGCCCGACCGGTGTCCCTGCCCCGCCTGTGGGGACAACTGGCCCACCCCGACGGAGCAAAGTCCTTCCATGCCCTCCGCCAGATGGAACTGAACGGAAGCCGGGCCGTCGGCTTCCTTTCCGGGCGGCTGGAGAGCGCCTCTGCCCCCTCCGCCGATTCACTCGACGCCCTGGTTCGCGACCTCGGCTCGAAAGACTACTTCACCCGCGCCGACGCACACGGGCGGCTTCTCTCGGCCGGTCCGATGGGGCAGGACGCCATCGCCCGGGGACTGGCGCAGACCCGCGACCTGGAAACCCGCCGCCGCCTGCAGGTGCTGCAGACCCGCGCCCGCCGCGAGCAGCCCCAGACCGCCTCCGAACGCCGTCAGCTTGCGGCCGTGCGGGCACTGGAACGCATCGGCACCCGCGATGCCCTCAAGGCAGTCCGGGCACTGGCAAAGGGGGCCCCCGATGCCCGTCTCACCCGCTGGGCCGATCGCGCGTCGACCCGCATGGCCGCCCGCCTCAAAGGCGACGCTCGCGGAGCGATGGCCGGTGGAGACGTCGGACGCAGCAGCTTCTTCGCCTGCCAGGACGTCCGCCGTGACGCCGGCGTGACCGAACGGATTGACTTCGGCGAATACCGCTACCCCGCCACCGGCATCGTCCTGCACGAAGGGGTGGCGTACATGGGGGTCGACCACGCCGACGTGGGACCGCTGATCTGTACCCGCATCTACGCCATCGACCTCAAGACCCGCCGCGTTCTGTGGCGCAGCGGCGACGCCGAACAGACCGTCCTGGACACCCCGGCCGTCCACGAAGGAACCGTCTACTACTGCAGCGCCTCCGACGGGGCCCTGCACGCCCTGGACGCCGAAACCGGCCACGAAAAATGGCGCGTCAAAGCCGACCGCTCCGCCTGCTCCAGCCCCGTCGTCGACGGACCCACCGTGTACTTCGGGAGCAACGACGGCACTTTCCGGGCCGTCGATACCCAGTTCGGCCGACCGTTGTGGACCTACCACGGCGAGCACCCCATGCGTCTGGCGGCCGCCCTGGGCAGAACGCTCGCCCTGGTGCCCAGCGGTCCGGACCTGCTCGCCCTCAACCGCCGCAACGGCAAGCTGCAGTGGAGCATATCGGCAGGCATGCTCGCGGGGGCACCGGCCGTGCGGAAGGGACGGGTCTTCCTGGCCACCTTCGACGAGGAAGACCGCTGCGGCAAGCTGCGGGCCCTCGACCTGCAGACCGGCAAGACCCTCTGGACCCACAGGCTGCGGAACGCATCGCTGCACGCACCGGCCGTCGATGACGATACCGTCTACGCCCTGGGCGACGACCGCACCGGACTGGTCGCGCTGGACGCCGCCAACGGCCGCCTGAAGTGGACCGCCCGGGTGGGCAAGGAACTGTGGTTCTCCCCGGTGGTCGCCGGCTCGACCGTCTACGTCGCCGGGCGGACCAACGAGAAACTCTACGCCATCGACGCCCGCAAGGGCACGATCCGCTGGAGCCTGGACACGAACGCCAGCCGGGCCAGCGGGGCGCCCGCCGTCGGGGAGGGTGTGGTCTACTCCGGCAGCCGTCGCTGGGGGCTGTGCGTCATCACCGAGTCGCCCCAGGACGGGGGCGATTCCTCCATCGCCCGCAAGTAGCCCGCTGAGAGCCCCCGATCGGGGATGCCCTGCCAAGGCTGAATCCGAGCCAATTCGTCCTCGCCGCAGTGCGTGCAGGGCACCCGCTTGCTGCCCTTGCACTTGGGACAGGTTCCGCTGAGCCCTTTGCCTTCGCACTTGGCGCATCGCTGTTTTCCGCGGAGCGATCGGCTGTTTCGGGAACAGTTGGGGCACTTGCCGTTGGTCGTCCTGGGCACCGCTCCGCGGCAATCGGTGTGGGTGTACCCGGTTCCTCCGCAGGTGCGACAGGAGCGGTAGACCTTCTTCACGAAAGGCCCGATCTTGCGGGTGTGGGAGAATATCTTTCCGTCACCGCCGCAGGGGGTGCACTTGGTCCCCCAGCTTCCTCCGCAACGGCTGCAGGTGACCCAGCCGGTTCCCTCGCAGGTGCCGCACTTGCACTTGCCGGTGGGTTTGCCGCGAACGACGCAATGCGGGCAGTCCATGGTGCCGGTGTCGTTGCACCACGCGCAGCGGGTAGGGTCGGCCGGTCCCATCTTGCGAAGCAGTTCCTCGACGCGCTTGAGACTGGCCTTCACCCGGAAGCCCAGCAGGTCGCTGCCCTCGTGCATCTCCAGAAAGCGTTGATAGCAGACCTGTGCCCGGGCGAGCATGCGGGCACGGGAAATCTCGCTTCCGCTCTCGGCCAACTCCTTGTAGTACCAGTCGCCCAGTTTCAGGACCTGTTCCTTGGTGAGCTTTTTGAGGGGGGTCGCCGCCAGTTCGATGTTGCCCGCGAGCTTCGGGTCTACCGAGTCGTCCAGCAGCGCTTTCGCCCGGGCGGGCCGATCCAGCTCGGTGAGGCTAAACAGGATGACCTCCAGCCGCAGCTTCGCGTTGGACGGGTCGGCCTTGAGTTTGCCGGTGAGTTCCTTCTGCCGCTGGGCCCCTTCCTGGATCGCCTCGGCGAGCTTGATTTTCCCGCGGATCTCGTCCAGGCAGTTGATGCGATGCTTCAGGGCGATCCGCAGGGCGGTGCGGTAGCCCTCCTCGGCCTCCCTGGCGGTGTCGACCTTGCAGCAGAGAAGATCGCCGTCTTTCAGCAGCTCCCTGACGTATCGATAAGCGATCGGCTCCTGTTGCTTGCGGGTGCCCTCCTCGTAGGCCTTTGTAAGTGCCTTGAGGTTCAGTTCGCGGAGCGATTTCTCCTTGGGATCGATCTTCGCCAGCAGCCGGATGCCCTCCAACGCCGTCGGCCCCCCGCCGGGCGTTTCCAGGGCGATCTCGATGCCCTTGTTGCAGAGAAACCGGGCCGACTTCGGGGCGTCTGTGATGGTCCGGGCACCCTCCAGCAGCTTGGCGGCAAACGCCACGTCGTCGTCCTTGGTGGGCGTGGCGAGGACCTTCTTTTCCTCGTCTCCGAAGAATCGGCCGTAGTCCTCGGCCGGCCCGGCCTGCAGAGAACAAACGCCTGCCAATGCTGTTACCATCCCGAGCAAAGAGTGTATCTTCATTCCTCAATTCCCTTCCCATCAGGACACATACCAACCCCAGTAGCTGCGAATGAAATGATGCAACCACGCGAAACCGGTCCTCGACCTCCATGTTCCCGATCCCATTGCATACCTCGGTTTGCCATAGGCGGTCACGGCTTCGGTGCAACCCTACCTACAGGGCCGATGCGAAATGGTCCCACCCATGAGATGTCTGAAACGCAGCCGAGTACTCTCCATAGCTGGGTTTCGGACGGTCATCACCCTGAACGGACTTGTCTGACCAGGCAAGATCGGGTTGAACTCGGTCAGTGTCGAATCTGTCGTGATGACTTCACCTGAGGCATCATAGTACGAAACGACTGCCATGACATTCTGCAGCTTGCTGCCGGAGATATTCGTGACTTCACCTTCTGCAATGGCAAAACCACGACGGGTCTTCCAGTTCCAGCTTTCCAAGACGAGCTTCGTGCCTGCATCAGAATTGCCTGATGATTGTGAAGACCCAAGGGCGTGGGATGAGTAATCCTCGAACTGCTGCGTCGGGAGCACCGCATTTACCCAAATGCTGCTCAGAAAGAGAAACCACAGGACTGCCATGACCAAACCAAAAAGAAATCAGACCAGCGCCCAAGTCACACAAGCAGAGGAATTCGCTCTGTCCTTAGCGTCCGGCCTACCACTGAAAACCAGGCCGAGAATCAGGCCCACCAAGGGGAACAAGAAGGACACCAAGCAAAGAGCGAAATCCGGTTTCGCACGACGAAATCCCACCCGACGGCGCGGGAAAGACGATGGAGCTTGGGCTGCACTCGCCAACTCATCCAGTTTCGACATGATTCTCCCCATAGCAGACACTGCGTGCAATTGACACCGCCTTCGCCACAGCATCTTCCTCTCGCCCTACCGAAAACCGAGAGGATACTTGCCCCGGGAAACTTCGATCAAAGCGACTGGGCGTTACAGGACTCGAACCTGTGACTTCTTCCTTGTAAGGGAAGCGCTCTAGCCAACTGAGCTAAACGCCCGCGATGCAGAGATGAGTATACCCGGCTCGGCCGCGATTGCAACCGGCTCGGCCGTTCGGCACAGGGCAAACGCATTCTCTGATTAGGGTTGAATTCTCTTGAGGTTCGGGTCCCGTTCGGGTTGCGCCAGCCGAGGGTAGTCGATAGGCTGTCTTTCG
>JBKHHV010000295.1:0-4496 GCA_046539005.1 Phycisphaerae bacterium | reverse complement strand
ACTGGAAGGCCAGGTAGAGCCCTTTGCGGAACCGCTCGTCGGTCGGCAGCTCGAACAACTGTTCCAGCGACCCGCCGAACCGCTCGACCACCATCTGCAGGAAGTTCCGCAGCCGCCTGGCCTTGACGTTGAAGTACCCGGCCGGTCGGATCAGCTCGGCGAGCCGCTCGTGGCTCAGCCTTCGCAGGGCCTGCACGTCCATGGCGTCGTCATCGCGGATGCGGGCGATGGCCCGCTCGACGTTGCCCCAGTTGGTGTTCTGTGTGAGAATCGCCCCCACGCAGATTTCCAGGTTCCCTTCGCCCGGCCACCATCCCTGCGGCCCGAAATGCGCGAACAGGGCGTCGTAGAAGCTCGTCAACAGGTTGGAAAGCCGTTTGTTCACTGTTGCTCTTGCAGGGGCGGCCGCTTGCAGCCGTCCGCGAAAGTGGGGTATCTTCCAGATCATGACAACGTACGAAATGGACCACACCGGCGCCAAGCTGCAGCCGCCCGAACCTGTCGGGCGTGTCCATTTGCCCACGCAACGGGCGTGGGTGATCCTGGCGTTTCTGCTGGTGGTGAGTGTGTTCTTCCTCTATTTGGGGGTCGGCTACCTGGGCGCGTGGTCTGACCTACGCGAAGAGCGATTCCTGCTGGGGATGGGGTTGTTCTTCCTTGCCGCCGGGCTGGTGCCGCTGCTGGGGGGCTGGCTGGTGGCGCTGCGGTCCTGCGCATATGACCAGCACGGCATATGGTCTGGGCATCTGCGGGCCGGCAAGCTCGTTTCGACGTGGGATAAGGTCGTCGGAATCTCCCTGCAAGACGACCAGTTGCACATCCAGACGGCCCGACGCCTCTACACCTGGCCGATTCACGTGGACCGCATGGGGAACATCCTTTCGGACATGAAGCGCCTGGCCTCGCGTCACAGGCACCGAATGCCCCGTCGGCCTCTCCCGGCCGTTCGCTGGCCGAAGATGCGGGTGCTGCTGACTTTCGGTGGGCTGCTCTTCATCCCTGTTGCGGTGAGTGTTCTGCTGCAGCATGAGGGTCTGCCGCCCGCTGGGATCATGTTCATTGCCGCCGTGGTTGCTCTTCCGTTGTGCGCGGCCGCGGTTCTCGCGGGGCTTTGGATGTCACCCTCCCGGGGCATGGTCCAAGCCGACGGATTGGTCGTCGGTCGCCGGGACAGGGAGGTACTCATTCCGTGGGGCGAGGTCCGGACCCTTGGTGTACGTCTGGCGAGTCACACGGTCGATTTGGCAACCCTGGAGTCGCACTCGGAACAGGTGATCGACGTCACCACCGATTCCGGCCGCCATCGTCTTCACCTGCAGCCCGACGCTGCCCTTCGCGTGGCGCGGATGCTCGTGCGCCGCTGTCGGAACGCCCATGTGCTGGTGGAGTTCGCGGGGGAAGTCTTCCCGCCGGCGGGCCATGCCGACATCGGACAGGTCCAGAGCGAAGGTGAAACGCTGGCAGGTCAACTTCGGTTCCGGGGCCATGTCATGCTCGCGATCGGCATCGGTCTGGTAGCGTTGTGCTGGTGGGTTCTCTCAGCGGTCCCGGAACTGGACGGTTCCGACTGGAGCAACATGCTGCTGTTCGGACTTCCGGTCATCTGTTTTCCCGGGATGGGTGCCGACCTTCTGCGGCGGTCGCGTTTGATCCGTGGCGCGACCCAAACGGCGGTCGAACGCCTCCGCGCCGGAGACCGCAGCGCCATCGTCACCGAACGGGAGCGGTTCGGCATACCGGGGCTGTGGCAGCCCGCAGTCACCATCCAGCCCGAAAAGGGAGGGTAGGCTTACGCAGTTCAAGGTCCGTTACAACGCACCGGTTCTGTTGACCTTCAGCCTGCTGGCGGTGGCGGTCCACGTGCTGGACCGCTCGGTCGCCCCGGGCATCACCGCGCGGGTGTTCACGCTGGGCGGGCATTTCTCGTGGCTGTACCCGCTGGATTACCTGCGGCTGGTCGCTTACCCGCTGGGGCACAGCCACTGGAATCACCTGCTGAGCAACATCCCGCTGATCCTGCTGCTGGGGGCGTTCGTGGAGGACAAGTACGGCAGTTGGGACGTGCTGGCGATGATGGCGATTACGGCGATCTCGGCCGGTCTGGTGAACGTGGTGTTCTTCTCCACCGGTCTTCGCGGTGCCAGCGGGCTGGTGTACATGCTGATCGTGCTGGCTTCGCTGGGCAACTTCCGCCGCGGCGAGCTGCCGCTGACGTTCGTGCTGGTGGCGGGTTTCTACCTGACGGCCGAGGTGGTGGCGATGACCCAACCCGACCAGATCGCCCAGTGGGGGCACATCGCCGGGGGCGTCATGGGTGGCGTGATGGGCCTGTGGCTCGGCCCGGAGGCGTCGCGCACACCGACCCGGGTGCGATAGCTGCCACCGGCCGTCGGCCCGGACCTGGGGCGGTCCGGACCGGGCGGACTCTCATTCGTTCGCGCGGGGGGGTAGCTCAGCGCGCCGTCCGTCGCCTTCGCAGCAGGGCACCCACGGAGCCCAGCCCCAGCAGGGCGAGGGTTGCCGGCTCGGGTACGGGAGTCGGATCGGGCGAGGGGTTGTTGTCCGGCGGCAGGGGCGCAGGGGTGGGTTCGTCCGGTCGATCGCCGGAGGCAGCCGCCGGCGGGGTTTCGCCGTCGCCGCCGTGGCCGTGAATTCCCCAATGCCGCGGGATGGCGTACTCCTCGGGCACCCAGCTTCGCGGCGGGTTCAGCCAGTCGATCGCCACGCCATGCCCGCCGAAGTAGCGATAGTCGCTGATCTTGTTGTTCCCCAGCGCATAGCGGACCTGCTGCTGGGAGTCTTCGGAGAGCACGGGTTCTTCGGTGGGTTTCGACTCAGGCAGATTGCCCTGGGAGCCCAATCCGGCCAGCAAAAGCAGCAATTGAATGAACATGCGATTTCCCTTGAGGCAGACCTCGTCTGGCGTACCCGCGTGGGACGCAATGACACGCCTGCACGGCCGTACCCTCCGCGCGGAGGACGCCGCCGGCGGCATTCAAGGGAAGGCTACGATTCGCTTCGGGGCGGGGCAAACTTTGACGCGGGAGGAACTTTCGACCGGGCCGGGGTCGATCGCAACGCCAGGATCGCACCGGCGACCACCGCCATGGCCGAGAGGTAGAACAGCCTCGGCGGCACCTGCGAGTGGATCGCATACGCCAGCAGCCCGGCGAAGATGAACTGCCCGAGATTGGCGATGCTGACGGTCTGGCCGCCGAAGTGCTTCATGGAGTAGTTCAGCGTCGAATGCCCGATGACCGTGGGGATCAGCCCCAGCCCCAAGGCATAGGCCCAGTCCTGCGGGCGGGGAACGCTGAGGGGGTGCACCTGGCCGATGCCGATCGCCTGCAGGAACCCTCGCCCGCCGGGCATGGCCCACACGCCCGCCAACGCCACCGCCGCGACGAAGCACGCCACCGCTCCCACCACGTAGAGCGGCACGAGGTAGGACCAGATGGACCCGAAATCGCGGTTGCGCCGCGCCAAGGCGAGGTAGAGGGCGAACAGGAGCATGCTGGCGAAGCACATCACGTCGCCGATGAACCACTCGGCCGAGAGGTGGTAGTCGCCGCCCGCCAGCAGCAACAGCCCGATCATCGACAGGGCGGTTCCGCCCCATTCGCCGACGGTCAGCTTCTCGCGGATCATGAAGTGCAGCAGGAACGGCATGGCGATGGGGACCATGTTGACGATGAGGCTGGCGTTGGCGGCCCCGGTCAGTCGGCCGCCGATGATCCACGTGATGAAGTGCAGCCCCAGCATGAGCCCGGGCAGGATTGTACGACGCAGATGCGCCCGCGACAGACAGCCCGGGCGGCGGCGGAGGTCCCGCAGAAGCAGGGGCGAAAGAGCGACCGCCGCGATGATCAGACGCTGGGCGCTGAGCAGCACCGGATGGGTGATGCTCGCCTGGACCATGATGATGGCCGTCGAACAGGCGAAAACGCCGACGATCAGGAGGATTCCTCGCAAGAGCATCGCCGCAGAATACCGCAACGCTCGGCCGCACACCAACGATCTTAAGGCAATCGCGGTTCTTCCCGCCCGGCGCATGCCTCTCCTGGTCGGCCGACCGCACCCGCCGGCGTCTCATTCCCGTTTCGCCCTTTCGGGCGGCTTTGCTATACTGGCGGATCGGTTTGTGCAGTCCGGAGAGCCAAAGAGGGTCCGTCATGCCGGAATTCAGAGTCGTATCCGAGTATCAACCTGCCGGGGATCAGCCGGCCGCGATCGATCAGCTCGAGAAGAACATCCGCCAGGGTCAGCAGCATAACGTGCTGCTGGGCGCCACCGGTACGGGCAAGACCTTCACCATGGCCCATCTGGCCCAGCGCCTGCAGAAGCCCACGCTGGTCATCAGCCACAACAAGACCCTCGCCGCCCAGCTCTACGAGGAGTTCAAGGACCTTTTCCCCGACAACGCGGTAGAGTACTTCGTCAGCTACTACGACTACTACCAGCCCGAGGCGTACATCCCCCAGCGGGACATCTACATC
>JBKHHV010000294.1:0-4512 GCA_046539005.1 Phycisphaerae bacterium | reverse complement strand
CGCGCAGCACTTCGTTGATCTCGGCCGTCACGACCCCGGGCTCGACGACGACCATCATGTTCCGCTCGTCGATTTCGAGGATGCGGTTCATGCGGTCCACCAGCAGCACGATGCCGCCATGGAGCGGGACGGCCCCGCCGGAGAGCCCGCTTCCGGCGCCGCGCGGCGTAACGGGGATGCGGTGGCGATTCGCCAGGTGCATGATCGCCGAGACCTGGTCGGCCGACTCCGGCCGAACGACCGCCTCGGGCATGTGGGCGTATTCCGGGTCGGGTACTTCGTCGTGGGAGTAGGGCTCCAGCCGGTCGGGGTCGGAGTGAATGACGTACCGCTCGCCGACGATGGCGATCAGTTCGTCGATCAGCTCCGGGGTTAGAGGGTTGTAGCCGCCCTCAGGCATCGGGTTTCTCCTCGGGGTCCACCACGCGAACGTCGACCTTCTTCCGTCCGCCCGGGCCGGTGGGCTGTTGGCGGGGAGAGGCACTTTGCTCGCCGGCCCGGCCCATCGCTTCGTTCATCCGCTGCTGGAACTCTTCCATCCCGCGCCGGACCTTGCGCTTCACCAGCCACGCGGCGATAAGCCCCACCGGCAGGGCGATGACGGCGATGACCGCCGCGGCGATCAGCGAAAGCACGCCCAGGATCGCACCGGTGATCCCGCCGACGACCCGCTGCCATAGCGGCGCCCCGCGGCCGGGCAGTTGAAACTGTATGTGGAAACGTTGCATGGTTGCTCGCTTGTGTCAGTCGTTGCGGCGGGCGCCGGCGATCTTCCGGCTCAGTACGGGAAGCACCTCGTGCATGTCGCCCACGATGCCGAAATCGGCCACGCGGAACAACTGGGCTTCCGGATCGGAGTTGATCGCCACGATCGTCTCGGCCGTCTGCATGCCCGCCAGGTGTTGAATGCTCCCGGAGACCCCGGCGCCGATGTACAGCTTCGGCGTAACGGTCTTGCCCGAGAGCCCGATCTGGTGCGGATAGCTCAGCCAGCCGCGGTCCACCACGTCGCGCGTGGCGCCCACGGCCGCGTCCAGCACCTCGGCCAGCTCCTCCACCACCGGGAGATTCTCGGCCTTCTTGACGCCGCGTCCGACGGCCACCACCGCCTCGGCGTCCTGCAGGGGGTGTTCGTCCTCTGCGGGAAGGAAGTCGACCCGCTTCACGCGGCTTTGCAGCAACTGCGGTGGGGCGTCGATGCGGGTCACCTCGCCGGAGCGTCCCTGCTGCGGGGGCGCCGGCTGTGCGGATCGCGGACGTACCGTCGCCATCTGGGGGCGATGCTGTTCGGTCTTGATCGTCGCGAGGATATTCCCGCCGATGGCGGGGCGGGTCTGCAGCAGGTTGCCCGTCTCGGGCTCGATGTCCAGCACCGTGCAGTCGGCGGTGAGCCCGGCGTGGACCTTCACCGCGACATACGGCATGAGGGTGCGCCCGGTGGTGGTCGCCCCGGCCAGGAGGATTTCCGGACGGTGCTCTTCGATGAGCCACGCCAGGCAGGCGGCCTGCGGCTCGGGCAGGAAGTGCGCCAGTTGGGGCGCTTCGACCGCCAGCACGCGGTCGGCCCCGCGGGCGATGAGTTCCTGCAGATCGCCCTGGGGGATGTCGTGTCCCATCACCACGGCCGAGAGACGGGCGCCCCGCTTGTCGGCGAGGTCGCGCCCGCGGGTGAGCAGTTCGTGGCCGATCCGCGTAACGCGGCCGTCCTGCTGCTCGGCCAGGATCCAGAGGTCTCGATCGGTGTCGGTCATGTCTTCCTTACTACCCCGCCGAAGGCGAGAGGTTCTGGCTGCATCACAGCAGTTCCCGCTGTTTCAGGAACGTCACCAGCGCGTCGGTCGCCTCGTGGATGGAGACCTCGTCGTTGGCGATGCGCTTGTCGCATTCGCGTGCGACGGTCGGCCGAAATATCTTCACCACGCGTGTGGGCGAGCCGCCCAGTCCGAGGCATTCCTCCCGGACGTCCAGGTCTTCGGCGCCCCAGGTGGGTATCTGCTGCCGCCGGGCGCGTTGCTTGCCCCGCAACGTGGGCAGCCGCGGGTCGCCGACTTCCTTCACCACGGTCAGCACGGCCGGGGTCGACACCTCCAGCACCTCGTGCCCATGCTCCACCAGACGCCGGAGGCGGCAGGAATCTTCGGTAACGCTGTCGATTTGCCCGACGTAGGTGACGATGGGCAGGTCCAGGAACGCAGCGATGCCGGGCCCGACCTGCCCGGTGTCGCCGTCGGTGGCACGCTCGCCGCAGAGGATCAGGTCGAAGTCGCCCAGTTTGCGAACCGCGGCCGCCAGGGCGTAGCTGGTGGCCCAGGTGTCGGAGCCGGCGAACTGGCGCCCGCAGAGGAGAACCCCGCCGTCGCAGCCCATGGAGATCGCCTCGCGGAGGGCGGTGTGGGCCCGCGGCGGGCCCATGGTGAGCACGACCACCTCGCCGCCGTATCGCTGCCGGAGAGAAACGGCCGCCTCGATGGCGTAAAGGTCCAGCGGGTTGACGATCGCCTGGACACCCTCACGGATCATGGTGCCCGTTTCCGGGTCCATCTTCACCGCGTTGGTCTCCGGGACCTGCTTGATGGGGACAATCAGACGCATCTGGGCTCCGTTCCGTTCCCGCCGTGCCGGCAGGTGTCACCAGCGTACCTGCCCGGACAGAAGCGGTCAAGCTGAGCGACGGCGAGGAGAACTGCGGAACAGAAGCCCGCCCGACGGTGCCGGGGGTTACTCCACAGGCTTCGCGGCAGGTTTCTTCATGGGTTCGACGATCACCTTCCAGCCGCGTTTGGCTTCCGGGCGGAAGGTGTCCTCGGGCAGGTCGACATTGGTCTTCGTTTCGCCGAAGGTTACGGTGGTCCGCTTGAAGATGTCCCGCTTCAGGATGCGCTTGCGCCGGACCTTTCGCGTCGGGTCGCCCTGGTGGCTCACCAACTTCACCGGGCGATTGGTCTTGCGGTCCAGCCACATCTCGAGCTTCAGGAAGTTCACGTAAGGCCGCATTTCCGGGCGGGTGACCAGTTCCAAGTAGGCGGTGCCGTTGGGGTCGGTGCTTCGCGGGTCGCGCGTGGAGATGTCGAAGAACCGCAGCATGTCGTCGACCTTCTGGCCGAACGGCATGGGAAACGGCCCGCGCCCCAGGCGCATCGGCTCGATGCGCTGGTTCTTGCCGGCCACCTGGATACGGTGAACCTGCTTGACCTTCTCCTTGGCGACGGTAAGCCATCGCCCGTCGAAGGCGTAATCGATGCGTTCCCGGACGCGGGGCTTCTTGTCCCGCTGGAGGGTCTCGAAGTGGATGGCGAACTTCGCCGGGGCGTTGGCGTCGGGGTCGGCGGGCTTGTGGATCACCCACCCGCTGCGGGTCTCGCTGCTGCCTTCAAGCCGGTCGTATACCTTGTAGGTCAACTCGGCGCGGATGTTCTTGTAGCCGGCCGCTTTCTCCATCGCCTCGAGGATTCTGCGCACCCCGGGCTCGACGTCGGGCAGCTTCGAGGCCGTGGCGTTCGGATCGCTCGGGCGGGTCGTGGTCGTATCGTCGGCAAGCCCCGTGGCCGTAACCATCGCCAGGGCCGCCGCCAGCAGGAATATCCGTGTCGGTCGATGAAGTCGCATATCTTTATCCTAACGAATCGGACTCCCCAGACGAAGAATCGTTGGTGTCCGAGGAGAAAAACCTCCTCAAAGGCCGGGCGACCAAACGCCCCAGCCCCAGCCCCAGCGCCACCGCCAGCAGCGACAGCACGGCGATTCGGCCGGCGTTTTCCCACCGGGAGGAGGCCCAGTAAGTCACCCCGGCGATAATGCCGTATCGCAGGAATCGCCCAACGAAGTTCGCTGCCGCAAAGGGAACGCGGGGGTAACGGTAGGTCGAGGCCAGCATGCGGATGACGTCGACGGGGATCGGGATCAGATTGAACACGACCAGCAGAAAGAACGGGGCCCGAGCGAACCACTTCGCCGAGGCCTCGTAGGTGCGGGTGTGCCGCACCTTGGCCACGTGCCGGCTGCGGAGCATCCAGGTAAACAGGTGGTAGTCATTGAGGTTGGCCAGGGTGGAACAGACGGCGCCGACCGTTGCCACCAGCAACGTGGTGCCCCACAGCGTGCCTGCCACCGCCAGTTCATGGGTAGAGACGGCCGCCGCGACGGCACTGGTGGGCAGGGGCAGGAATGTGGTGCAGACCGACACGTACAGCCCGAACACCAGCAGCTTGGCGGCCGGCGACATCGCCTCCATCGCCTCGGCGACTCCCGACAGCGACGCCGATCCCTGCCAGCCTTCCTCGCCCAGCAGCAGCACCAGCGCCACCACGCCACCCACGAACACCACGCCGAAGAAGACGAACCACCGCAGCACCGAAACCTGATCGGGAAGCGGGCGATCGGACGGGATGACGTCTTCGTCTTCGGTCATCGAACGGCCTCCGCGTCGGTCATTTGGCCGTCGACCATGTGCACCACCCGATCGGCAACGGCGGCCGCCTCGGGCGAGTGGGTAATCATCACGATGGTCTGCCC
>JBKHHV010000051.1:0-16738 GCA_046539005.1 Phycisphaerae bacterium | reverse complement strand
CGCCGGAGCCGACACCGCGGTCATCGTCATTTCGGCGACAGCCGGGATCGAGGTCAACACCCGCCGCCTCTTCAACGCCGCGACCGACGCCGGGCTGCCCAAGGCGATCGTCATCAACAAGATTGACGGCGAGAATGTCGACCTCGACGAGTTGATGGGCTCGATCACCGAGGTCTTCGGCAGCGCCTGCAAACCCCTGAACCTTCCCAGCGGGGGAATGTCGGCCGTGGTGGACTGCTTCGCCAACGATTCGGGCGAATCGGACGTCGGCGACGTCTCCGATGCCCACATGCAGTTGACCGAAAACATCATCGAGGCTGACGAGGAACTCATGGAAGCCTACCTCGGCGGCGAGGAGATCCCCGCCGACAAGCTCTCGGCAGCCTTTGCCCAGGCGATGTGCGAAGGCACGGTGATTCCCGTGTTCTTCACCGCCGGCCGGGAAGAGGTGGGCGTCAAGGAGTTCATGGACGGCGTGGTGAAGTACTTCCCCACCCCCTGCGACGTCAAGGGCGCCCCGGTGATGAACGGCGAGGGCGAGGATGCTGAAGAGGTCGCCGTGGAATGCGACGCCGGCAAACCCTTCATCGGACAGGCGTTCAAGATTACCTCCGATCCCTTCGTGGGGAAGTTGGCCTGGATCCGCATTCTCCAGGGCACCGTCACTCCCGACACCCAGTACCATCTGCGGGACGAGAAGAAGTCGGCGAAGATTGCCCACGCCTTCAAGGTCACCGGGAAGGAGACCGAGGAGATCAAGAAGGCCGTCGCCGGCGACATTATCGCCCTGGCGAAGGTCGAGGAGATCACCTTCGGGGACGTGCTGCACACCGACGGCGACGAGATGTACCGTGGCGTACCCGCCACGCCCACGCCGATGTACTCCTTGGCCGTCGAGCCCAAGAGCCGCGGTGACGAGCAGAAAATCTCCGACGCCCTGCGGAAGCTGACCGAGGAAGATCCCACCTTCGTCGCCAACCGCGATTCCCAGACCAACGAGACGGTCATCAGCGGCATCGGCGACCTGCACCTGCGGATCATGCTCACCAAGATGCACCAGAACTTCGATCTCGAGGTGGAAACCAAGCCGCCCAAGATCCCCTACAAGGAGACCATCACCGGCAAGGCCGAGGGTCACCACCGCCACAAGAAGCAGACCGGCGGCGCCGGGCAGTTCGGCGAGGTGTACCTGCGGGTCGAGCCGATGGAGCGGGGCGAGGGTTTCGAGTTCGTCAACGACCTGTTCGGCGAGTCGATCCCGCGGCAGTTCCTCCCGGCCATTGAGAAGGGCATCCACGAGGTCCTGCACAACGGAGCCATCGCAGGATACCCGATGCAGGACGTGCGGGTGAGCGTCTACGACGGGAAGCATCACCCGGTCGATTCCAAGGAAGTCGCGTTCAAGACGGCCGGCAAGATGGCCTTCGTGGACGCGGTGCAGAAAGCCAAGCCCGCCCTGCTGGAGCCGATGGTGGACATGGAGATCACCATCCCCGCCGATTTCATGGGTGACATCGCCTCGGACCTGTCCGGCCGTCGCGGACGCATCATGGGCCAGGACATGCTCCCGGGCAACCAGGTGGTGGTCAAGGCGCAGGCTCCGTTGGCCGAGGTAATGCAGTATAACTCCCAACTCCGCTCGGTAACCGGCGGGCAGGGCAGTTACACCATGGAATTCAGCCACTACGAGCCGGTTCCCGGCAACGTGCAGCAGCAGATCGTCGCTGCAGCCAAGAAGGCCGACGAAGACGAAGACTAGGTGGAGGCGCTGCCGGGCCGGGCCCAACCGCCCGCCCGCCCGGTCGAAAAGCCCGCAAAAAGCCCTTGCCAGACCGGGCTCGGGCTGTACAATGTATCGCCCTTTGCTGATTGAGAACGTTTGCACAGGAGTGTGACACTATGGCGCGCAAGTGCCCCTATACCGGAAAGCGTACCCACAGCGGCCGAAAGTATTCTCGCCGCGGTAAGGCGAAGTACCTTGGCGGCGTCGGCATCAAGACGACCAGCAAGACCAAGCGGACCTTCAAGCCGAACATCCAGCGCGTTCGTACCGTGGTGGACGGCAAGATCGTCAAGATGAACGTCTCGACCAAGGCGATTCGCGACGGGCTGATCACCAAGCCGACCAAGCGCACCTGGAGGCCGGAAGACCAGGAGTAAACTCCCGGGTCGACAACCGAACACCCAAAGCCCGGCCGGGGTCAAACCCAGTCGGGCTTTTCACTGCGCCGATCGCAACCTGCCCGCCGCGAAACTCTTCCCCGCTTCAGGCGAAGTGCCTGCGAAGCAGGCGTTGGGGGCTTTCGTCAAAATCCATTCACCGCAGAGATCGCAGAGAACCGGGCGGCGTAGACACCGCAGCCTCAGGCCTCTTTCACGCGCATCGCCAGAACGGTGCGGTCGTCGGTCTGGGGTGCCCCTTCGGTGAATCGACCGACGTCTTCATTGAGTCGTTTGACCAGATCATTGGCATTGTCGACGGGATGGTTCTCCAGCAGGTGAATGAGTCGTTTGCGCGAGTACATCACCCGCCGGGGGCTCACGGCCTCGATGACCCCGTCGGTAGCGAAGAGGATCATGTCTCCGGGCTGCAGCGACGCCTGCCGGGGACGAAACGCAATGTCCTCCGAAACCCCCAGCAGAAGAGATCGCGCGTCGGAAAGCTGCCGCAGGCGCCGCCCGTCCTCGACGGAGATGATCCACGGCTCGGGATTGTGCCCGGCGTTCACGTAGGTCAACTCGCCGGTTCGGATGTCGTACTCGGCTGCGAAGGTCGCCGCAAAGGCCCCTTCCGGCGTCAGCCGCAGCAGCAGGTCGTTCAGACGTTCCAGAAAAGGCACCATTGCGGTGCGGTCGTCCACCCAACCCTGGAAGGCGGTCTTCAGGATCGCCGTGATAAACGCGGCCGACATGCCGTGTCCGCTGACGTCGCTGAACAGGATCGCCACCCGGTGCTCGTCCAGCGCCGCCACGTCGAAGTAGTCTCCGCCCACTTCCTCCTCGGGAACAAACGTGGAGGCCCACTCCAGGTCATCCCCGAAGGGCATACTCTGGGGGGAAGGAATCATCTTCCGCTGGATGTTCTCGGCCCGTTTGAGGTCCGCCCGGATCCGCTGGGCATACTCGTCGAGCTGGCGGTTGGCCCGGGAGAGCCGATGGGCCTTCTCCTCGTTGTCGTACTCCACGCTGCCGACCACCATCAGCGACACGTACACCAGGGTGAACAGCGCAGCCACCTCCAGCACGGTGGCCACCATCAGCACCCACCAGTAGGGCAGGGCCCAGTACAGCACGAAGGGGATCACCGCCACGGCCGCCGAGGCCAGGGCGTATCGGGGGGCGGCGTTGAAGATCGCCCGGTGATCGTTAAAATGATGATGCCGCGTCTCGAACCACTGCACGAACTTGTTGAGCCGCGTGACGCAGTAGCTGTAATCGACCTCCAGCGTGCCCTGTGTCAGACGGGTTTGGGTGCAGCTCAGCAGCACGCCGTCCTCGCAGGCCAGCTTGCCCGCCAGGTCGCGGGCGCAGGAACTGTTCTCCCGCCGGGTGATCGACCGACGAAATCCGTGCAGCAGGGCGATAACGTCGGTTACCTGGGTCCTCTCCAGGCGTACGTCCAGGCGCAGCGTGTGAACGCCCAGGCGGTTGAGGAAGCCGGCCAGCGAGGGACAGGCCTTCAGGGGACCGTCGGGGGTAATGATCGCGTAGCGGTCTTCCGAGATCGACTTGGTGTAGAGTTCCAGTGTCGATTCCCCGCGTGAAACAGCCGACGGAAGGGCTTCGTCTTCGAGCCATCGCCCGAAGTGGCGAAGCTCCGGGCCCAGCGGGGTGAACAGCAGCATCAGGCGCGACATGCGGAAACACAGTAGATGCCGCAACCCCAGCATGTGCCCGGGAATGTCCTGCGTCGCACTGTTTTGATCGGCAGGGATGAGGTTCTCCCTTCTTCTACCACTATAACGTCCTTGTCGCGCCGGTCGTTGCATCCGTATCCCTACAGAAGACGCCGGGGCGCGAACCCCGGCGTCGATGCGCAGCTTCCGGTTGGGTGCCCGGTGGTGTTGCGGGCCCGATCCGGTACGTTACTCGGTGGTCAGCTCGGCGTCACTTACGTCCAGCAGAACGACCTGCAGCGGGTCGAGTTTCAGCGAGGGGCCCATCTTCTCGCCGCTCAGGCGGTCCACGCCGGCCACGGGTACCGTGACCTGCTGGGGCTCCTCCGAGAGGTTCACCACGCCGAAGCCGTTGATCTTCCCGGCCTCGGGTCCGCGGGGGGCGACCAGCACCTTCTCCGAGCCCATGGCGTATCGTTCCACGCTGGCCCGTCGCATCAGCTCATCCAGCAGCCACAGGTACGACTCGGGGTCCACCTGGCATCCGAGGGTAATCACCTCGCCTTCGCCGAAGGTGTTGTGCACTGCGGCGATCTGCCCGTGCCCGTAGGTGCCCTCGCCGCGGTAGACGGCGATTGCCTCGCCGGTGGTGAGTGTGAACCCCTCGCACCAGTTGCGGGTATGGCAGTCGACGCCCTCGGTGAAGTCGACCTCCACCAGGTCCTCCTGCCACTGGACGGTAAATCGCAGGGCACTTTCGGCGCCGATCAATTCCTCCAGCCCGCGGAATTCCTGCTCGCGAGGCATGGTCCATTCCTCGGTGCGGATGCCGGTCAGCGGTCCCAGCAGCAGCTTGCCCCCGCCGCGGACCCACTCGATGAGCCGCTTTCTGGTCTTCTCGGCCATCATCGGCAGCAGCGGCAGGCAGATGATCTTGTACTTCGAGAAGTCGGCCGACTCGTGAATGACGTCGCGCCAGACCTGCGAGCGGACCATCGGCAGGTAGTAATCGTCCCGCCAGCGGACGCCGTATTCCATCTCGACGTCGATGGGGTCGATGCTGAAGCCCCAGGCGGATTCGTTGCTCAGCACGATCGCCACGTCGGCCGGCAGGGGCGGGTTCTCCAGGAGCCACTCGCTGTTGGCGTGGTAGTCGGCGGCGAGCTTCTTCCACGCCTCCACGTTGGGTCGCCACTTGCCGGTGGCGGTTACGTGGGTTCCGTGCTGCATCTCCTGCCCGGCCCAGTGCTGGCGCCACTGCCAGAACAGCGTCATCGACCCGCCCAGCGCCGTGGTCATCCAGCTCATCGCCTGCACGCCCTGGCCGTTGTGGTGGATGTTCCACTGCCGCCCGCCGCCGGACCAGTTGGGGGCCGTCTCCAGCAGCCAGTAGGGGGCGGGTTTCTCGGCCCGCATGCGGTCGAGGTTCTGCAGGTTCCAGTCGTAATGGTCCACGTCCTTGTACATGCTGTGCCCGACGCGGTCGAACTGCCGGTTGTGCTGGAACCAGTGCATCCCGAGGCTGGAAACCATGTTGGTGGTGATCGGCTTGTCGGACTTGGCGCGGATCATATCGACCTGCTCGGCCATGAAGGACGTCCAGCCGTCATTCTGGAAGCGTGCGATCGCCACGATCAGCGACGGGTGGTGCCGCTCGGGAATCTCGATGCTTCCCACCCGGGCGATGGGCATGGGGATCTGCTCGAAACTGTCGTACGCCTGCGACCAGAAGTTCAGCCCCCAGGTCTCGTTGAGACTCTCGATGCTCCCGTAGCGGTCTTTCAGCCAGGCGTGGAACTTCTCCTTGGTCTCCTCGCCGTAGTCGTAGCCGCCCATTTCGTTGTCGATCTGCCAACTGTGCAACGCCGGGTGGTCGGCGAATGCCTCGACCATCTTCCCCACGATCATCCGCGACAGCTCGCGGTATTTGGCGGAATGGTGATTGTAGTGCTTGCGCTTGCCGTGAATTCCCCGCCGCCCGTCGGCGTAGGTCTGCAGCACCTGGGGATACTTGGTCGTCAGCCAGGCCGGCGGGGCCGCGGTGGGGGTGCCTACCTGCACGCCGATGTCGTGCTTCTGGCAGAGGTCCATGATCTCCATCGCCCAGTCGAAGTCGAACTCGCCCTCGCGCGGCTCGAACCGCTTCCAGGCGAACTCGAACATGCGGACCATATTGAAGCCCAGTTCCTCCATGCGGGCGGTGTCCTTGGCCCATTCCTCCCGGGGCCACATCTCGGGGTACCAACTGGCACCGAGGCGGATCTTGTCGTCACGCTGATATTCCATGGGTGCATCCTCGCAATCTCGGGGGTTTGGAAAGCCTATCAGATACCGCATTCCCGCTCGATGTGCAAGGCGACGCCGCACAGACCCGCCGACCCGGACGGCCCGGCTTATCCCCAACACCGCCGAGTTTGTCGTGGCAGGCGATCGCCCTCCAGCGCAGCCAATCGCCCTGCGGCGCCTACCGTCCGCAGCATTTCTTGAACTTTCGGCCGGATCCGCAGGGGCAGGGGTCGTTTCGGCCGGGGGCGGCTGCGGGGGCGGCGCCGCGCTGCATCTGCATCTTGCCGGGCATGGCGGCCTGGGGATTGGGACCGTCGGCGAATGCCTGTTGCCGGGCGGCGCGGGCCTTGGGGGCGGCCGGGTCGGCCGAGGGCTGCTTCAGCGGCGGCATGCGGTTGTCCTTGAAGTATTCCGCCATCCGCCGCAGCTCCGGCAGCGCCTCGCGGAAGAACATCCTGTAGCCTTCGCAGAAGTGGTTCACCCGCTGGGGGTCGGTGCCCACCGGGCGATGATGCTTCGGACAGCCGCCCTTGCAGAAGGGCAGGAACTCGCAATCGCCGCAGGCGGAGGGGAGCTGGGTCTTGAGGCAGGCGAACTCCTCGAGGCGCGGGTGCTGCACCAGCTCGATCAGCGGGGTTTCGTTGATGTTGCCCAGTTTCCATTCCGGGTACACGAAGTGGTCGCAGGCGTAGAGGTCGCCGTTCCACTCCAGCACGTGGGCGTTGGCGCAGCGGTCGGCGTAGCAGCACATCGCGGCGTTGCCGAAGATGAGCGTGTGCAGCACGCTGTCGATGAATCGCTCGCTCACGCGGCCGACGTCGCGCGTGGCCCACAGCTCGAACACCTCCAGCATGAACCGCCCGAACTGCTCGCCGCTGCAGGAGAAGTCGGTCGGGTCGTCGGTGCCGGGCAACCGTTCGAGAATCGGGATGAACTGCAGGTATCGCACGCCGCGGTTGACGAAGTAACGGTAGAGGTCGCCTGCGTGGGGGGCGTTGACGCTGTTGAGCGTGACCAGCACGTTGTACTCCACCCCGTGTTTGGCCAGCAGTTCCAGCCCGCGCCACGCCCGGTGATAGCTGGGGTCGCCGGCGTGGTCCACGCGGTAGGCGTCGTGCCACTGGGCGGGCCCGTCGAGGCTGATGCCCACCAGGAACTTGTGCTCGGCGAGGAACGCCGCCCACTCCTCGTCGATCAGCGTGCCGTTGGTCTGCAGGGCGTTGGCGATCTCCTGGTCGGGCAGGGCATACTGCTTCTGCAGGTCGACGGCCCGGCGGAAGAAGTCCAGCCCGATCATCGTCGGCTCGCCGCCCTGCCAGCCCACGTCCACGTGCTGCGGTTGTGCCTGGAGGTACTGGCGTGTGAAGTTCTCCAGCAGTTCCTCGCTCATGCGGAACTCGCCGGGAGCTACCCCGGGGTACAGCTCGCCGGGCTTCATGGTGTAGTAGCAGTAGCGGCAGTCGAGGTTGCACACCCCGCAGACCGGCTTGGCCATGATGTTGAAGGGACGCGTCGCCTCGCTCATCGCAGGTGAATCTCCATGAGGATCAGAATAACACAGGGTAGCAAACCGCAGGGGGGCAAGGCAATGCAATCGGACGGCCGATGAGCCGTGTGGGGTGCTACTTCTCGTCGGTCGGTGCGGGGATCTGCTGGGCGGGGTTGAAGGCGGGCTTGAGGCTCAGGTCCGGGATGCCGTCGACGTGGACGGGGCGGTCCTTCTGGGCGCCGGCGGCCGGCGGGGCCGAAGGCGCCGGCTCGGCGGGCTCTTCCTGTACGGCGGCTTTGGGTCGCATCTCGGCGGCCGAGGGGGCCTCGCCCGGCGGGGTGGGGTAGGCGATCCGCGAATGGAAGATGCTGCAGAGGCTCTTGATGATGGAGGTCTCGATCTGGTGGACCTCTCCCAGCGTCAGGTAGCACTCGTCGAGTTGTCCGTCCATGAGCCGGCGGGAGATCATCGTGTGTACCTGGTTCTCGATCCGCCCGGGGGTCGGCTCGCTCATCGCCCGCACCGACGACTCGGAGGCGTCGGCGAGCATCAGAATCGCCGCTTCGCGGCTGTGCGGCTTGGGTCCGGGGTAGCGGAACTCGACCTCGTCGGGGGCCCGGTCGCCGCCGTCTTTTCGCTGCTCGGCCGCGGCCTTGTAGAAGTACTGCACCAGCGTGGTGCCGTGGTGGGTGGCGAGGAACTCGTGGATGACCTCGGGCAGACCGTACTCGCGGGCCATCTCCAGCCCGTCCTTCACGTGCCCGATGATGATCAGCAGGCTCATGGCCGGGGAGAGCTTGGCGTGCTTGGAGCCGCCGCCGGACTCGTTCTCCACGAAGTAGGTGGGCTTGTTGATCTTGCCGACGTCATGGTAGTAGGCGCCCACGCGCGCCAGCAGCCCGCGGGCCCCGATGGACTCGGCGGCCGCCTCGCAGATGGCGCCGAGCTGCAGCGAGTGGTTGTAGGTGCCGGGGGCTTCCATCGCCAGGCGTTTGAGCAGCGGTTTGGAGGCGTCGCACCATTCCAGCAAAGTCATGCTGGTCGCCACCGAGAACACCCGCTCGATCATCGGCAGCACGCCCTGCACCAGGAAACCCGCCAGCAGCGCCATGCCCATCGCCCACAGCCCGTCCATGAGGGCGAACTTCCACGGAACCGACTGCGAGAAGTTTACCGCCCAGACGGCCACGAAGACCGTCACCGCCGATACGGCGGCCACGCGGATCAGCTTCGTGCGGGTGCGGATCTCGTCGAGCTGGAACACCGCCGAGATGCTCCCGGCCAGCAGCACCACCAGCACCGGCAGGGGCGTCCGCATCTGCAGGGCGACCAGGATGGCGACCACCGCCCCGATCGTCAGCGCGAAGCGACGCCCGAAGGCAATGGTCACGACCATCGCCGCCATCAGCACCGGCAGGATCGCGGCGTGGACGTTCCAGTGAAGCACCGAGAAGATCACCTTCGCCACGCCGATCATCACCACCAGCGTCACCGCCAGCTTCAGCCCGCGGGTGAATTCGGTCGCCAGGGACGGCTGGTATCGCAGCACGTAGAGGCAGAGCGTCAGCACGATCAGGCCGATCAGCAGCGCCCGCCCGAACTTCCGCAGCAGGGCGCCTGTCGGATCGCGCGACTGCTCGGCCTCCAGGTATTTCTGGTGCTCCAGTTGCAGCAGCTCGAACTCCGCCTCGCTGAGCCCCTGCACCTGCCAGCCGGGCGCGCTGTGCTTGCTCGGCGGGGCGAGCACGTCGCCGGCCTTGTAGTGCTCGAAGACGTGATCCGGCGGGTTGGCCAGCAGCAACTGCACGGCGCCCTCGATGGTCTGGTCGGTCGCCTCGCCGTCGTAGAGGTAGGTCGCCTCGCTGCTGGTCAACACGTTGAGCAGGTAGGCCCGCACATAGGTCTGAATGCTCGGGTCGAAGGCGTCGGCAAGCTGGGCGGCCCTGCTGGAGATCCGCTCGGGCTTCTGCAGGCTGATCATGTCCTCGATGTCGATCGTCGTACGGCCGAGGGGGTGGGTCAGCACGACCTTGGTCGCCGCCCGTTTTCGCTGCTCGACCGCCTGGTCCTGCGGGACGATGGCGGTGGTCATCAGCTCTCGGCGGAGCTGCTCGACCGACTTTTCGTACTGCTCGCGGTCGACCATGCTCAGGCGGTTCCAGAACCCCGCCAGTCCGTTGGCGTCGGCAATGGCGAACTTGCGCCGCAGCTCGTCATCGGTGGTGGCCGGCTGGGTCGCCGTCCGCAGACGGTCGGGCAGCTTGCGGAGAGTGGGCACGATCTGGTCGTTCAGCAGCGAAGTGTTCAGGCGGAAGGTCGCCGGGGTGGCGCTCTGCACCAGGTCGCGCTCGTCTTCCATCCGCGACGGGCTGGGACGCTTGAACGACACGCGGGCACGGATCGGGTCGGGCACGTACTGCCCCGGCCGCCAGGGCATGGGGTCGGCCGGCACGATGTCCATCGCCAGCACGGCCGCGTAGAACCCCACCGCCAGCAGCAGCGCAGGGAGCCCGCCGGCCGCTCGGAACCGCCCATAGAGCGACTGCAGACGGGTGGCGAAGGTCTGGTGCGCCTCCACGCGGCGCTGACGAGGCTTTTTACGGAATGGCCACATGCTCTGTCTCTACACGCCTATCGACGCGTCGGTTCACGAAGTTCCGTGTCTTTGGGTCGAAAAATCGCACGTTACGGCTCGGTAGTTTCGCCCCCGCTGTCCGGGCCCTCGGGGCGCAGCGGCGCCTCGGCGTTGCCGGTGGCCTGGGGCCCGTTGGTGCGCTGGTAGGCCTCTACGATCGTCTGTACCAGGCGGTGACGGACGATGTCCGCCCGCTCCAGCCGCACCTGCGCGACGCCCTTGACGCCCTTGAGCCGCCGCTTGGCGTCCAGCAGTCCGCTGCGGACCTCCGAAGAAAGGTCCACCTGGCTGTCGTCGCCGGTGACGACCACCTTCGAGCCGTGTCCCATCCGCGTGAGGAACATCAGCATCTGGGCGGCCGTGGTGTTCTGGGCCTCGTCCAGGATGATGAACGAGTCGTTCAGCGTCCGGCCTCGCATGAACGCCAGCGGGATCACCTCGATCAGGTCGTTGACCATGAATCGGCGGATCTGGTCGTAGTCCATCATGTCGTGCAGGGCGTCGAACAGCGGGCGGAGATAGGGGTTGACCTTCGCCTGCATGTCCCCGGGCAGGAAGCCGAGTTTCTCACCGGCCTCGACCGCCGGGCGAACCAGGATCAGCCGCTTGGCGAGCTTGTGCTTGAGCATGTGCACGGCGATCGCCACGGCGAGGTAGGTTTTTCCGGTGCCGGCCGGTCCGGTGCAGAAGACCAGGTCGTGACTGCGGACGGCGTCGATATAGCGTTTCTGTCCGGGCGTTTTGGGCTGCACGAGTTGCCCGGAGACGTAGACGTCGAGGACTTCGGAGGCCTTTCCCTTCTGTTCCTGGGCGGCCGAGGAGATCGCCTCGGCGACGTCACCGGGATTGAGGTCCCTGTCCTTGCGCATCGATCGCTGAAGCCGCTCGATGACCGCAGCGGCGCGGGAGACGTTCTTGGCGCCTCCGGTGAGTTTGATGGTTCCCTCCCGTGCGAAGACCTGCACGCCCATGGCGTCGCGGATCATGCGCAGGTGCTTGTCGCCGGGCCCGAACAGCGTCCGCGCCCTGGCGGGATGTTCCAGGGGTATACTGAGTTCCACCGGTTCGTATTCGCTCCTTCCGCCGGCGGGGTCTCTCCCGCGGGCGCCCCCATTGTACCGCCCGCCCCCCGTGGACAAAAGCGGTTGTGTCCGGAGGCCGGCGGGACTTGCCCAATCGACACGCCCGGGCCCCCACAGAGGAGAAAGTTCGCGGAGCGGACCGCAGAAACCATTCTCCTTGGCCGAGGGGGGGGGGTTGGCAGACATTCGCCGTTGAGTCTCGGCTTTGCCGTTCAGCGTTTTTGCCGACCTCTCCGGCGGCCGATCGGAATCGAACAGCGCTGAACGGCAAGCCACCGCGCAGCGAAGCGCGCCGCCTTGGGAATACGCTGTCACGCCCTTTCAGGGCTCTTCGTGATAGGGGGCGATGCTTTCCCACGGCTCCGCCGTGGGCTTCCCTGTACCAGCCCTCCGGGCTGAAGAGCCCTCGTGGCTGAGGGGCTTGGCATACCACTCCTTCGCGCTGAAGAGCCCTTGCGGCCGAGGGGTTTGGCAGACATTCGCCGTTGAGTCTCGGCTTGCCGTTCAGCGTTTCTGCCGACCACTCCGCCGGCCGATCGGAATCGAACAGCGCTGAACGGCAAGCCCACCCGGGGCGCGCTGTGCGGCGGCCGATCGGAATCGAACAGCGCTGAACGGCAAGCCACCGCGCAGCAGCGTAGGGCCCGCAACTTGTTGCGGGCGGAATAGCCGTCTTTTTCCGTTGAGGCATGGATGAGCAGTCGCCGCCAGAGAATGTCGCATCCGGAATCCGCCTTGTGAGCGCACAAAAAAACCGGGGCAGGCTCGCGTGGAACCTGCCCCGGGGGGTGCGTACCGTTACTGGGCGGTCAGGTGCCTCAGTCGGCCGTCCAGAACAAAGCGGAGTCGTTGATGTACTTCGGCAGGCCACTGCCGAGGTCAGGAATATCATCCTTGCGCTCTACATTTGTAGGGTCCTTGTCCAGATCGCCCTCGTCGTCGATATCGATGTTGTAGGCGTGGTTCTTGTTCCAGCCGACCATGTTGAACTCGGCCTTCTTGAAGGCGACCGACTGGTTGATGGACAGGAAGTTTCCGCCGTAGGTGTTGTGGTTGATGGTCCAGGTTTCCTTGCCGCGTTCCTGCTTGTCGCCGGCGATGATCACCGCACCGTCCTGGCCGGACTGGCCGGGATAGGCGGCGTTGGTGCTGCTATCGTTCTCGCCGGTGCCCGGGGTGAACGGCTGGAAGGCGTAGGAAACGTTGTACCACGAGCCGAAGCCGACCTCGTTGCCGGAGCGTTCGGGGGTCTGGTACTGGCTGTCGGAGGGACACTGGAACTGGTCGTCGCCGCAGAAGCCGTGCTCCACCAGCAGGTACGCGTGCTGGATGTTGCACTCGTTCTCGGTATCGAAGAACTTCTCCAGCGCGGCCTTCTTGTCTGAGCCGGTCACAATGTCAGGGTCGCTATCGTACTCGGTGGGGAAGGTGATCTTCCCGTTGTTGTCGGTCTCCGCCAGCAGGGGGTAGTTGTCGTTGTAGCTGTTCTGGTAGAGGGCAAAGGCATTGCCGAGGCCCTTGAGGCGGGTGCCGCAGATAGCCTGCTTGGCCAACTCGCGTGCGCGGGTCAGGCTGGGCAGGAGAATCGACACCAGCAGGGCGATAATGGCAATGACCACCAGCAACTCGATAAGGGTGAAACCTTTCTTTTTTCGCATGGTTGCGAACTCCTTCCTGGCCTCGAAGGCCCGGTCCGCTCCGCGAAGTCCAGACGGAAATATGAGGTCGAAACAGCAACCGATCGCGGCGGCGGATTCCGCATCTTTCGAGGCGAATCCTATTGTTTACGGCATTGTTGACAACGAATTGTGCGACATGCTCCCGACCCCATTGGCCGGGGATGCGTTCGACAAAGATATCGACGAATATGCCCACCCCGGTTTCGCCGGGGCCTGGTGCCGGGCTCGACTGTGCAGATCGGCCCGGCGGCCTGCCTGGACGACACCGAAACGGACAGCGCGGATAACCGCGTCGGCCCGCCTATATGGAGTGCCAAAAGCCCTGCGCTCCCACGCACATCATGCGCAAGGCCGTCCACAGGCCGATGGGTGGGCGGAGAGCTGTAAGGAAGGCTATGCGATAAATGGGAATCAGTGCATTCAGTCTGCCAATGCAGCCCTCTTCCACCGCACCTATCCTATCTCGCCGGGGGTGGAGGTGTCAATAGCGACAGGGACAATATTTCCCGCCCGGATCGCCCCGGAAGCGAGGTTGAGGGGAAACACCCACCGCGTCCGGATAGCCCCGACGTGATGCTCCGCGAGCGGGGAAGCTGCCCGGTTTCCCCGATCGCATGGTTTCTGACGTTCGGGGGCTCTGTCAAAACCTGCGCGGCCGACGTTGCGCCTGCCTGTGGTGACAGGCGGACCACCCCGCTCCCGGCAGGCGCTCAAAACTTAAGATTTGAAGATCAAGTACGTTACGACCTTCGGCACGGTGGTTGCTTACCATAGAGGGCAGGTTCTGCGGGTGGCGTGCAGCTTTGCCGTCGGCGGACCCTGCGACAGAAAAGCGTACATAAGGCAAGCAAAGCCAAGGCATTACTGAAACGGTTCCATCAGGAAAGGAGAACCACCACTATGGCGGCCAAAAACCTGGCATTCGAGTCAGACGCCAGAGAGAAGCTCCTGGCGGGCGTAGAGAAGCTCGCCCGGGCGGTCAAGAGCACCCTCGGTCCCCGCGGCCGAAGTGCGATCCTCGACAAGGGGTGGGGCGCACCCACCGTCACCAAGGACGGCGTGACCGTCGCCGAGGAGATCGAGCTGACCGACAAGACCGAAAACATGGGCGCCCAGTTGGTCAAAGAGGCGGCCTCCCAGACTTCCGACAACGCCGGCGACGGCACCACCACCGCCACCGTCCTCACCGAGGCGATCTTCCGCGAGGGGTATCGTTACCTCGCGGCCGGCGCCGACGCGATGGCGATGGCGCGGGGCATCCGCATCGCGGTGGAGAAGGTGGTCGCCGAACTGGCAGAGATGTCGGTCCCCGTCACCGACGACAAGTCGATCGCCCAGGTCGCGGCCATCAGCGCCAACAACGACCCCCAGATCGGCAAGATCATCGCCGACGCGATGGCGAAGGTCGGGCGTGAGGCGCCGATCACCGTCGAGGAAGGCAAGAGCATCGACACCGAGATCAAGGTCGTCGAGGGCATGCAGTTCGACCGCGGCTACCTGAGCCCGCACTTCGTGACCGACCAGGAAGCGATGACCTGCGAGTTGGACAAGCCGCTGATCCTCATCTTCGAGGACAAGATTTCCAACATCAACAAGCTGGTGCCGCTGCTGGAGAAGACCTCCCAGGCCAAGAAGCCGCTGATGATCATCGCCGAGGACGTCGAGGGCGAGGCGCTGGCGACGCTGGTGGTCAACAAGATGCGGGGCATCCTGGACGTCTGTGCGGTCAAGGCGCCCGGCTATGGCGACCGCCGCAAGGCGATGCTGCAGGACATCGGCATCCTGACCGGGGCGAAGGTCTTCACCAAGGACCTCGGGATCGACCTGGAGAACGTCGTCCTTACCGACCTTGGCCAGGCCAAGAAGGTGACCGTCGACAACGACAACACCACCATCTCCGAGGGCGTGGGCGACAACAAGGAGATCCAGGCCCGCATCGACCAGATCCGCAGCGAGATCGAAACCACTACCAGCGACTACGATCGCGAGAAACTGCAGGAACGCCTGGCGAAGCTCGCCAACGGGCTGGTGGAGATCCGCATCGGCGCCGCGACCGAGGCCGAGATGAAGGAAAAGAAGGCCCGCTTCGAGGACGCCCTGCACGCCACGCGGGCCGCCATCGAGGAAGGCATTGTGCCCGGCGGCGGGGTGGCGCTGGTGCGTGCCCGCAAGGTGCTGGAGAAGGTCCGGGCCAAGGGCGATGAGGCGCTGGGCGTGCAGATTGTCGCCAAGGCCGTCGCCGAGCCGCTCAAGCAGATCGCCTTCAACGCCGGCGAAGAGCCCGCCGTGGTGCTTCGCAGCGTGGAGAAGGCCTCCGGGAACGAAGGCTTCAACGCACTGACCCTCGGCTACGAGGACCTCGTCGAGGCCGGCGTGATCGACCCGACCAAGGTCACCCGCACCGCACTGCAGAACGCCTCTTCGGTGGCGACGCTGCTGCTGACCTGCGACGCGGCCGTCAGCGAACTGCCCACCGACGACGAGCCCGGCCCGGGCGGCCCCGGTGGCATGGGTGACATGGGCGGCATGGGCGGCATGGGCGGAATGGGTGGCATGGGTGGCATGGGTGGCATGCCCATGATGTAGCCTCGAAGGAGAGAGGTGAGAGGAGAGAGTGGACGCTGCGTAGCTTCCCTCGAACCTCGATCGTAATCGGCGATACGAATGCGTTAGAGAAGGTTGTCAGGAGTTGGCTGCGGAGCGGATATCGTGTGAAGACCTGCTCCCCATGCCAGAGGGAAGCGGAATGGAGTAGGGCTCTACTCTATCTTCTCTCCTCTGCCCTCTCTCCCTGCCGGCCTACGGATAACGAGTCACAGACAGAACTGAAGAAGATAAGACAAAGCTGCACAGAAGGAGAAACTGAACATGGCGGTCAAACCTTTGGATGATCGGATTCTGGTCAAGCAGAGCGCCGCGGAAGAAGTGACGGCCGGCGGGATCGTGCTGCCGGACACCGCGAAGGAGAAGCCCCAGCGCGGCGAGGTGGTGGCGACCGGTCCGGGCAAGCTGCTGGACAGCGGCGAGCGCGGTGAAATGAGCGTCTCGAAGGGCGACGAAGTTTTCTATGGCCGATACGCCGGCACCGAGATCAAGATCGAGGGCGAAGAGTACGTCATCCTCCGCGAGTCGGACGTGCTGGCGATCATCGAGAAGTAAGCAACCGTGCCCGGGTCACCCGGGCCGACCGGCGGTCGCCCGCGCGGCAGGCCGCCCAACCAAGGAGCGCATCCAATGCCGAAGCAGATGCTATACGATACCGACGCCCGGGCCGCGATGCTCGGAGGCGTCAGCAAGCTCGCCCAGGCCGTCAAGGTCACCCTGGGGCCCACCGGACGCAACGTCCTGCTCCAGAAGAGCTTTGGCGGGCCCAAGGTCACCAAGGACGGCGTGACGGTCTCCAAGGAAATCGACCTGCCCAACGCCTTTGAGAACATGGGCGCCAAGATGGCAAACCAGGTCGCCTCCAAGACCAACGACGTCGCCGGAGACGGAACCACCACCGCGGTAGTCCTTGCCGAGGCGATCATGGCCGAGGGACTCAAGAACGTCACCGCCGGGGCCAACGCCATGAGCGTGAAACGCGGCGTGGACATCGCCGTAGACGCGGCCGTCAAGTCCATCGCCGAGCAGTCCAGGAAGGTCAAGAACAACGACGACCTCCGCAAGGTCGCCACCGTCAGCGCCAACTGGAACCGCACCATCGGCGACATGATCGCCAAGGCATTCGA
>JBKHHV010000293.1:0-4554 GCA_046539005.1 Phycisphaerae bacterium | reverse complement strand
GACCCGCAATACCCCCCATGACCAGGCGCAGGCGTGCCCGGAACCGCTCGGGGATCTCGGCGATGGGCAGCCGCTGGATGCGGTATCCGTCGGGGCATTCCTCGCTGAGGGCCGGCTGTCGGGCGTCGGCGAGCCCGATGATTGTCACCTCGTGCCCCGCCCGGGCGAGACTGGCCGCCTCCTTGGTTACCCGCGCATCATGGCTGACGGAGTTGACCACCAGCATTGCAATGCGGGCCTTGCTCACGCTTCCGCCCTCCCTGCCAGGCCCTGCCCGGAAAAGATCGAATTCGGATCGATGTTCATGGCTTGTGTCCGGATACGTCCGTGCATCGTCGGCCGACGAAGCGACCTGCAGGATCCGTCGGCGGGCACAACCGCAGTCACCATACGCCCTTACCCCGTCCGGTACAAGAGGCAGCCGGCGCAAAACGAACCCGTCGAAGAAGAGCCGACCGATTTCCGCCACTTTTCCTAACCGATCGTGGAGTCGTCTGTCTTGATCTCTCATGGTGACTGACTGGTCAGTCACGCCGGATCCGGTTGCCTGACGGTTTCCTTGAACGGGCTTTACCGCCCAAGAAAGAGAGGATCCCATGAACGCCCTTCTGCGAAGCTCTCTGATGACCCTCGCGGCCGCCCTGGTTGCCCTGACCGCGGCGGCGCCCGCCTCGGCTGCCCACGACCTGAACGCAAACCAGACCGTCGGGCCCCTCTCCGGGTGGGCACGCAGCAAGTCCTATTTCCGCGTGTACGTGCCGGCCGGGGCCGACTCGCTGGTCGTTCGCACCTCCGGCGGCTCGGGCGACGTGGACCTCTACATACGGACCGGCACCTGGCCGACCACCGCAGACTACCAGCATCGCAGCGTCGGCAAGGCGACCGACGAGCGCATCGCGATTCCCAACCCTACCCGGGGCTGGTACTACGTGATGCTGCACGCCTACCGCGGTTACGCCGGCGTTTCGCTGGTGGCCCGGACCGACGCCGACGATGACGACGACCATGACCGAATCATAACGCTACGCGACGGCTCCATCGTCCGCAACCTCCGCGGGAGCAACGGAACCCGACGCTGTTTCCGGGTCGAAGTCCCCCATCGCAGCGAACGGCTTACCATCGTCACCCAGGGCGGGTCCGGTGACGCCGACCTGTACCTGCGGCGCGCGGCCGTCCCCTCCACCAGCACCTACGACTACCGCAGCGTCGGCAAGTGGGCCAACGAGCGGATCAGCGTCGGCGACCCGACCCCCGGAACGTGGTACGTGATGCTGCGTGGATACCGGGACTTCTCGGGCGTGACGCTCACCGCCGACCTGGAAGGCGACGACGCCGACGACGATTGGGACCATGACTGGGACGACGACTGGGGCCACGTGGGGCGATGGATCCGCTTCTCAGAGCCCGATGGTGGGGAGAACTGGACCCTCGGACGGCAGTACACCGTGCGGTTCCGCGCCGGCAGCAACGTCGAGCGGGTGAAGTTGTACTATTCGCGGAACGACGGATCCACCTGGATGCGGTACGGCAACCGGACCTGGGATGCCGACGACGGGAGCATCGCCATCACCCTGCCCCGCAACCGCAACCTGGTGACTTCCCGGGCACGGCTGAGGCTGGTCGATACCGAGGGGAGTAACGTCAGCGCCACCAGCGGACGGTTCGAGGTGCGTTACGACGGAAACGACGACCGCCACCGCGGCGACGCCTACGAGCCCGACGACCGCTCGGGGTCTCCCACCGCCCTACCGCTGAACCGCCGCCAGACCCACACCATCAACCCGGCCGGCGACGAGGACTGGTTCTCCTTCCGTCCTCGCGGGGGCGACACCTACCACCTGGGCATCGTCCGCACGAGCATCGAGTTGCGTGCCCAGGTGTGGAGTTACACCGGCGGCCTCCCGAAGCTGGTGGGCACTTACAAGGATCTCCGGGCCGGCGGCGGGCTGAGGATCCGGACCACCGACGACACTCAGTTGCTCAAGGTCCGCATCTGGGGCGAGGACGACGACGATCGCGGGATGTATAGCGTGGTGCTGACCCGCACCGCTACCCGTCGCGACCGCGACCACGGACGGCGCCGGCGTCGGCCGATCCCTCGTCCCACCCAGCCGACGCGCACCGCCGACGACAGCCGTCTGAATCCCACGCCGATCGCCCTGAACGGGACCGTCCGCGGCTCGGTGCGGGCGGGCGACGGTGAGGACTGGATCCGCTTTGTGCCCCGCCGCAAGGGAACCTACGCCTTCACCATCCGGGCCGACAAGGATCTCCGGGGCGAACTGTGGGTCAACCAGGGCAAGGGCGACGAGCGTGCCAAGAGCTTCAACGTCGACGAAGGCACCACGACCAGCCGCTTCAAGGTCTACCGCGGGGTGACCTACAACGTCAAGCTCCGCCTCAAGGCCAAGGACGACGACAAGACCACCTACTCCGTGAAACTCACCCAGGTCGGGTCGTAGGGAGGTTCCCAGCCCGACCGATTTCGCCCGGCGCGGAAGCCCGTCCCGCGTCGGGCATGTTTATGCGCGGCCGCGTGAGTTGGGATGCGTCAAGGTTTCGTTAATCGCTGGCGGATCCGGCTGGAAAACACTATTTGTAAAGGGCTCAGAGGACACGGGACCCCATTGCCACGGAGTGTGTTATGCGAGCCGTATTCACCGGACAGGTCGGAGTGGACAAGACGCCGTTTCTGCGGCGGGTAGCGGAGCTGTGCCGAGAGAGCGGCTTCGACGTCGAGCTGATGAACGTGGGCGAGATGATGTACAAGGAGGCGCCCGACGTCGTGCACGGGCGAATCCTGGACCTGCCGCTCTCCCGCCTCAACAACCTCCGCCGCAGCGTGTTCAAGGACATTCTCCGCGTCGCCGAGAAGCGACCCAACGTCATCATCAACACCCACGCCACCTTCCGCTGGCGGCACGGGTTGTTTTACGCGTTCGACTACGACCAGATGAAGGAATTCGACGCCGACCTGTACGTCACCGTGGTCGACAACATCGACACCGTCCACTCTCGGCTCATCAACGACGGCCATTCCAACCACACCCTCAAGGACCTGATGGTCTGGCGGGAGGAGGAAACGATGGCCACCGAGCTGGTCAGCCAGATCGTCGGCGGACACGGCAAGTTCTACATCTGCGGCCGTGGCAGCGACGACAGCACCTCCCAGGCGGTCGCCCGCCTGCTGACCCAGCCGGGGACGAAGAAGGCGTACCTGAGCTTCCCGATGTCGCACGTGATGGATCGGCCCAAGGTGCTGGAGGAAATCGACCGCTTCCGCCTCGAAATGAAGAAGCACTTCATCTGCTTCGACCCCGGCGACGTGGAAGAGAAGTACCTCTGCCGCCCTGCCCTGGAGGCGCTGCAGCGCGGCGACCGGGTGATGGAGGTCGGCCCGGCCGGGCAGAAGGTCACCGTCGAGGCGACCGAGGTGGCGAATATTATCCCGGACATCGACGGGCAGATCTACGCGCGCGACTTCAAGCTCATCGACCAGGCGGACATGATCATCTCGCTGGTGCCCGAGATGGAAGACGGCCGTCCGGGCCTTTCCAGCGGCGTGGAGCGCGAACTGCAGCACGCCCACGAGGCGACGCGGGACGTGTATGTCATCTGGGCACCGAAGATGGAGCCCTCGCCGTTCATCACCGAGACGGCGACCAAGGTCTTCCGCTCGCCGACCGAGGCGGTGGAGTACCTGGTTGGCAACCTCGTGCCTGATCCCGCCCCCGCCGGCGGGTTGTTCCGAAGCCCCGAGGAAGCCTGATTCCAGGACTGCCCCGGCGTCGGGAACGCTATTCGACGACGAACTGGTGGGCGGTGCGGCGGACCGACTGATGCCGCTGCCACACCGGGTCTGTCCGTGGGAAGTCGATACGGTAATGGACCCCGCGGGTCTCGGTGCGTCGCAGGGCGCACTCGGTAATCAGATACGCCGCGGTCAGCATGTTCTGCACTTCCCACCCGGCCGGATCGTTGAAGAACTCCTTGTCCAGCACGTACTGCCCCCAGAAGTTGATGATCTCCAGCGTTTCGCTGAGCCGCTCGCCCTGCCGCACAATGCCGACGTTGCGCCACATGACCGACCGCAGTGAGTTGCGGATATCGGTGAGGTCCAGTTCGGTCCGCTCGGAGTGTTCGATCCGCCAGACCATGTCCCGGGCGTTGAGCCGCTGATCTTCTTCGCCGGCCAGGTCGGCGGCCTGCTTCCCGCAGCGTTCGCCCATCACCAGCGCCTCGCTGAGGCTGTTGGACGCCAGGCGGTTTGCCCCGTGCAAGCCGGTACAGGCGGCCTCGCCGCACGCCAGCAGACCCGGCAGCGAGGTACGCCCGTCATGGTCCGCCCTTGCCCCGCCGATCATGTAGTGGGCGGCCGGGTGGACCGGAATGAGGTTCTGGCCGGGATCGATGCCGAAGGATCGGCAGAGCTTGTCGATCTGCGGAAATCGCTCGGCGAACCGCTGGTCCCCGATGTGGCGGACGTCCAGGAACACGTGCGTTCCGCCTGTTTTGGCGAGCTGTTCGAGGATGCTGCGGCTGACCACGTCGCGC